>DATIFK010000039.1:0-2691 GCA_035455265.1 Anaerolineales bacterium | reverse complement strand
GCCTCGATCAGTCCGAGCTGCTCCAGATTGGGGTTGGTGAAGCGCCAGCCGCGCCGCTGATCGATCCAGAAGCGGTGCGCGAGCGCTTTGTAGATCGGCATGCAATGTTGACCCCCTGAGCCGGGGGATCGGCGTCCAAATTTGACCCCCTGCGGCGTGGCTCTCGCGGGCTACCTGCTCTGGTTTTGGAGCGGGTGGTTGGGGGATGAAGGGCGTGGACACGATTGCGCGGATCCGGCGCGAGTTTTTCGTGCGGGGCAAGACGATCAAGGAGATCGTCCGGGAGCTGCACGTCTCGCGCAACACGGTGCGCAAAGTGCTGCGCTCGGGTGCCACCGAGTTCACCTACGAGCGCGAGGTCCAGCCGCTGCCGAAGCTGGGGCGCTGGAAGGCGGAGCTGGATCGGCTGCTGGCTGCCAACGAGGCGAAGCCGGCGCGTGAGCGGCTGACCCTGATCCGGGTGTTTGAGGCCTTGCGCGCGCTCGGCTACGAGGGCGGTTACGACGCGGTGCGCCGCTACGCCCGGACCCGGCGCCGGGAGACGCAGACGTCGATCGACGCCTATATCCCGCTGACCTTCGCGCCGGGCGAGGCCTACCAGTTCGACTGGAGCCACGAGGTCGTGCTGATCAACGGCACGACGGTGATCGTGAAGGTCGCCCACGTCCGGCTCTGCCATTCGCGCATGCTGTTCGTGCGGGCTTACCCGCGCGAGACGCAGGAGATGGTCTTCGACGCCCATGACCGGGCGTTCGCCTTCTTCAAGGGCGGCTGCACGCGCGGCATCTACGACAACATGAAAACCGCGGTGGAGACGATTTTCGCCGGCAAGGACCGCCTCTACAACCGCCGCTTCCTCCAGATGTGCAGCCACTTCCTGGTCGATCCGGTCGCCTGCACGCCGGCCTCGGGCTGGGAGAAGGGACAGGTGGAGAACCAGGTCGGCCTCGTGCGCGAGCGCTTCTTCACGCCCCGCCTCCGGGTGAAGAGCTATGCCGAGCTGAACGCCTGGCTGATGGATCAGGCGATCGCCTACGCCAAGGCGCATCGGCATCCCGAGTTCAGGGACCGGACGATCTGGCAGGTGTTCGAGGGGGAGCGCGGTAGCCTGGTCCCCTATCCCGGACGGTTCGACGGGTTCCATGCCGTGCCCGCGTCGGTCTCGAAGACCTGCCTCGTGCGCTTCGACAACAACCGCTACTCGGTGGCGGCGAGCGCGGTCGGGCGCCCGGTGGAGATCCGGGCCTATGCGGAGCGGATCGAGATCCGCCAGGACGGGCGCGTGGTCGGCGAGCATCCCCGCTGGTTCGGGCGCGACCGGACGATCAGCGATCCGTGGCACTACGTCCCCGTCCTTGCCCGCAAGCCTGGAGCCCTGCGCAACGGCGCGCCCTTCAAGAACTGGGTGCTGCCCGCCGGTCTGGAGCGGGTCCGCCGCAAGCTCGTCGGCGCCGCCGATGGCGACCGCCAGTTCGTCGACGTCCTCACCGCCGTCCTGAGCGACGGCCTGGCCGCGGTCGAGGCCGCCTGCCAGGAGGCGCTGGGTCAGGGTGTCCACTCGGCGGATGTGATCTTGAACATCCTCGCCCGGCGCCGTGAGCCCGCTGCCCCCATCACCATCGTGACCCCGGACGCGCTTAGGCTGCGGCACGCGCCGGCGGCCGACTGCGCTCGATATGACCGCCTCAGGAGGCCGTGTGATGGAACGTTCGCAGATCCTGGAGACCATGAGCGGGCTGAAGCTGTTCGGCATGAAGGCCGCCTATGACGAGATCATCGCGACCGCGGTGAAGCGCCAGCACGAGCCGCAGCGGATCGTCGGTGACCTGCTCTCCGCCGAGATCGCCGAGAAGCAGGCGCGCTCGATCAAGTATCAGATGACGACCGCCAGGCTGCCGCTGGCCAAGGACCTCGGCGACTTCGCCTTCGACGGCATCCCGATCAACGCCACCCTCGTGCATGATCTCGCCGGCGGCGGGTTCCTCGCCCACGAGCGCAACGTCGTCCTGGTCGGTGGAACCGGTACGGGCAAAACCCATCTCGCCATCGCCATCGCCCGGGCCTGCATCCGCAACGGCGCCCGGGGCCGCTTCTTCAACGTCGTCGACCTGGTCAACAAGCTCGAGGCCGAGGGCCGTGCCGGCCGTCAGGGCCGGATGGCCGACTATCTCTCACGGATGGACTTCATCATCCTCGATGAGCTCGGCTACCTGCCGTTCGCCCAATCCGGCGGCCAGCTCCTATTCCACCTGATCAGCCGCCTCTACGAGCAGACCTCCGTCATCGTCACCACCAACCTCGCCTTCGGCGAATGGCCGAGCGTGTTCGGCGATGCCAAGATGACCACCGCGCTCCTCGATCGCCTCACCCACCACTGCGACATCGTCGAAACCGGCAACGAAAGCTGGCGCTTCAAGAACCGCGTCTGACCATTCTGCCCCTTCCCACCGGTTGTCCCGGTGGGTGCACAGGCACCTCCCGCGCCGTCCGCTCGCCAGCGCGCCTGGGGCGCGCTCGCTCCCGGCGCGGGCCCCTCCTATGCACTACCGGGACAACCTGTGGGGGGTCAAAATTGGACGCCGATCGGGGGTCAATGTTGCAAGCCGTTTGACAGATCGCCGGTGATCCGATGGCCGACCGCCTCGATCCGCCCGAGCTTCTTGGTGTCGATGTGGATCAGCTCGCCCGGCC
>DATIFK010000038.1:0-12484 GCA_035455265.1 Anaerolineales bacterium | reverse complement strand
CGGTCGCCCACTACAAGGTCAACCGATGACTCCCGCTCGTCCGCTTGCCGGGTCCCGCCCCGGTGCCTTGCTCCACTCGGAACGCGGCGCCTCGCTGGTGGAGCTCCTTGTGGCGATGGCCATTTCCACGTTCGTCATCGGCATGCTCGGGACCTCCATCTACCAGTTCTACGCCATCAGCACGTACGGCCAGGCCCGCATGACGGCGCTGCAAGACCTGCAGAACGCCGGCCTGTGGCTTGGCCGCGACGCGCAAGAGGCGGCCACGTTTGTGGCGGGGTCCGGATCGGTCTATGGGACGTTCCGCTGGAGCGACGCTTCGGTGGAATTCCGCTATTCCTACGACAACGCCGAGAGGGCCCTGGTGCGCGAGCACCTGGTCGGCGGCGTGGTCCAGTCCACCCTGTCGGTCGCCCGTCACATCGCTTCGCAGGGAGACGTCACCTTCGCCCCTTCCGGGAACCGCGTGGTCGTCACCTTGACGGCTTCCAGCGGGACGGTGACCGCTACCGACAGCCTGACGCTGACGATGAGGGTGCCGTGAGCGACGGCCGCGGCACACCCAAGTTGGCGGGCGGCACCCAGGGGCCGTCGAGGGGCGAATCCGGCAAGTCGTTGGCCGCCGCCCTGATCGTCCTGGCTGTCGGTCTGATCCTGATCGTGCCCTTGCTCTCGAGCAGCAGCACCGGACTCCTGCGCACGCGTGCCGCCGATCAGAGTCTGCTCCAGCAATACACGCTGGACGCGGGGGTCGAGTACGGCATTTGGAAGCTGCGCTTCGACGGGGCCTTCCGTGCCTCCGTCGACGCCGTGCCGCTGACGCCGGTGGCCGTGACCCCGGCGATGAGCCTCAACGGCTTCTCGCCGACGATCACGGCGACGGCCCTGGCAACTTCGGGATGGACGTCCCTGGCCCAGACACCAGCCAATGCGGTCGCCGGTGCTGCGTTGGCCTACGGGGGCGGGGACTATCTCTTCGCTATGCGCGGGAGCAACCTGGACTTCTGGCGTTACTCCATCTCCGCCAACAGTTGGGCAACGCGCGCCAATACGCCAGCGGATACGGGACAGGGGGCGGCGCTCGCCTGGGATGGCGGCAACTTCATCTACGCGTTCCGTGGCGGCAACACCACGGCCTTCTGGCGCTACTCGATCCCGGGAAACACCTGGAGTGTGCTCGCGCCCGCGCCTTCGAGTGTCCGCAACGGCGGATCCCTCGCCTACGCGGGAGGGTTCGTCTACGGCCTGCGGGGGGACAACTCGCAAGACTTCTGGCGTTACAGCGTCGCAGGCAACTCGTGGGCTTCCCGTGCCAACACGCCGGCGGATGTCAACGGCGGCGGTGCGCTGGTCTACGCCGGCTCGAACGTCTTCTATGCTCTGCGGGGCGACAACACCAACGCCTTCTGGCGGTACAACTCCGTGTCCAATACCTGGAGCGTACTGGCCAACGCGCCGGCCAATGTGAACAACGGAGGCGCTCTGGCCTACCCCGGCGACGACTATGTCTACGCGTTCCGCGGCGACGACACGAACGCCTTCTGGCGCTACAGCATCTTGGGGAATTCGTGGACAGCCGACGACA
This sequence comes from Anaerolineales bacterium, assembly GCA_035455265.1. Lineage (GTDB taxonomy): Bacteria > Chloroflexota > Anaerolineae > Anaerolineales > E44-bin32 > MGOM01. The sequence continues at coordinate 10,899 of DATIFK010000038.1, read as the reverse complement.
ACGCGCCCGGCACCGTTCGCAACGGAGGATCGCTGGCGTACGCCGGCGGAGACTATGTGTACGGTCTGCGTGGCGACACCTCGAGGGAGTTCTGGCGCCATAGGGCCGTGCCTCCCCGCTACGACATCGTCGCCCAGGTCGCCGGACGCACGACTACGGTGCGCATCCAAATCAGCGGCGGCAGCGTGACCGTCTTGTGGTGGGACCTACAATGAGCCCGGCCCGACTCCATCGGAGACTCCCTTCGTGACGACCCCTTCCCAACGCCCTCCCGCACGGCTCGACCTCAACCTCCTGCCGGAGCGGCATCGGCCGCGCCGCTTGGGTTGGAGTCGGGTGCTCACCTGGGTGCTCCTGGTCGCCCTGCTCGGCCTGTTGGTGCCCGCGGCGATGTGGTTTGCCCGGGCGACAGACGCTTACGCCCGAACCGCCAGCCAGGGCGACCAGCTGCGCCACGCGGTCGAGACCGAGACCGGGGCCAACACCGAGCTCGATGCCCTGGCGACACGCGTCGCCGAAACCGGGGACCGGGCGAGCCAACTCGAAGCCGCCCTGGCGAGCCTGGGGATCCGCCGCGTCGTGTGGAGCGAGACCCTCGCCACCGTCATGGAGAACACGCCCGCCGGGATTCGATACACCGAAGTGACCGACCAGGACGACGCCATTCGGATTGAAGGGACGTCTCCGGACGAGCGGACGCCTTTGCTGCTGGTTCGGAATCTGACTGCCACCGGAGCCTTCGAGGTCGTCCGCCTCGAAGCCTTGGACCGCATCACGGCGGATATCGAAGAGCCCACGGCGACGCCGACCGCTCGTCCCGGCCGGCCTCGCCCCACACCCTCTCCGACGCCGACGGCTGCCGCACCCGAGCCCGCCTTCACTTTCGTACTCACCCTTGTGGTCCCCGGAGCGCCGACCCCATGAACCATCCCGCGCACGTCCATCCGATCCCACGAGGTAAACATGGCGCGTGAACCCGCGGGTGGTTGGACTCGGATCGCCGCCTGGGCGGCGTTGGCTGCCGCGGCCGCAAATGCCTTGCTCCTCTCGGCCACGTACATTCGTGGGCGGGCCGAGACGTCGTTGCAGTCCCAGGTCACGACCCTTCGAGACAACTTGGCCACCCTCACCGAACTGCGCACAGAACGTCAGGTCCAGCTGGAAGGCGGTCTGGCAGCGGCCGAGGCGAGGGTCCAGGCCGCCGAGGCGGCCATGCCGCCGGTCGAGACGGCGTTCGACGTGTTCGATTTGGCCTATGCCGTGGCGGGCGACGACGGCGAGATCGTGGTGCTGAGCGTCCGGCGCGAGTCGAGCGAACTCAAGCAGACCTCGATCGGTCTGGTCGAGATAACGACGCACCGAGTCACGGCGGCCGCAGGGCTCGACGCCTGCCTTCACTATCTAGGACTGTTGGAGTCGCAGGGGGCGGGCCTTGGCCTGGCCGGGGTCATGATCCAGCCGGATCAGACGGAATGCAGCGCCGAGGTTCTCACCCTCGGCCGGCCCTGATCGGAACAGGAGACACCGTTGTTCGAGCGCGATCTGATCACCCTTGATTTCGAAGGCAGCCAGGTCCGCATGCTGCTGGTCCACGGCGGCCAGGTGGCTCGCTGGGAGAGCCTGACGGCGCCGGCCGAGCAAATGAGCCAGGGGGTCGTTCACGAGCCGGCCGCCGTCGGGCAGGCGCTGAGGCAAATGCTGGAGCGGAGTGAGGTCCGCCGCGGACGGGTAGCTGCCAGCGTCACGGGCATGCGCGCCATCTCGCGCATGGTGAGTCTGCCTCCAGTGAGGGAGAAGCACCTGGAGGACACGCTGCGCCACAAGATCCGCCAGGAGATCCCCCTGCCCCTGGACGACATGGATCTCACCTGGCACGTGGTGGCGCGCTCGGCCGAAGGCTCCGAGGTCTATGTGCTGGCGGTGCCGCGCGACGCCGTCGATCGCCTGGTCGAGACGTTGGCGGCGGCAGGTTTGAAGCCGGCGACGCTGGACGTCCGGCCGCTGGCTCTGGCCAGGCTGATCGTTCCCGAGTCGGCCGTCCTGTTGACGATGGAGGAGCACAGCCTGAGCGTGTTGATTCTGCGTCATGGCACGCCGGTCGTCGTGCGGACCGTCCCGTTCGGAATCTCCCGCAGCGCCGTTGAGGCGCAGCTGGAACTCGCCAACCAGGAGCTGGCCCGGACGATCAAGTTCTACAACGAGGGGCATCGCGACGATACCATCGGGACAGGATCGCCGGTCTTTGCAACGGGCGAATCGGTCGAGCCGCTCGAGGTCGTCGAGGCCCTGGCGCGGCGTCATGGAGGACCCGTGGAGGTCCCTCCCACGCCGCTGCCGGCTCCCAACGATCTCCCCAAGGCGACCTACGCCGTCAATCTGGGCCTGGCGCTCAAGAAGATCTAGGCCATGGCCGAGGCTTTCGCCCTCGTCCTGGGCGCCGTCGTGGGAAGCTTCCTCAACGTGTGCATCGACCGCCTGCCGCGCGGCGCCTCGCTGGTGGAACCTGCGTCGCAATGCGACTCGTGCGGCCGGCGGCTGACCCCGCTGGAGCTGATCCCCGTGTTCAGCTACCTGTTCCTCGGTGGTCGATGCCGGACGTGCCGGGCCCCCATCCCTGCCCGCGTCCCGATCGTCGAGGCGGCGACGGCCGCGCTGTACCTGCTGGTGTATCTGCGCTTCGGCTTGTCGCTGGCGGCCGGCCTCGGAGCCCTCTTCGTGTCCGTTCTGGTCGTTGTCGCCGGCATCGACTTGGAGCACCATCGGATTCTGAATCGGATGACCTACCCGGCCATCGCTCTGGCGATGGTGGCTGCGTTTCTACCCGGTCGTCCAACGCTATCCCTGCTGGCCGGTGGCGGGATCGGCGCCGGCGTCCTGCTCCTGCTGGCCCTGGTTTCTCCACGCGCCATGGGTTACGGGGACGTCAAGCTCGCTCTGTTCGTGGGCCTGGTCCTGGGCTACCCCTTGATCCTCGTGTCGCTTTTCGTGTCCTTCGTCGTCGGCGGCTTGTTGTCCGCCGTCCTCCTGGCGGCGCGCCGATTGCGGCTCGGGCAGGCCGTAGCCTTCGGCCCCTACCTGGCCCTCGGAGCAACCGTCACGTACTTGTACGGGGCCAGCCTCCTGATGTGGTGGTTGGCGAGGGTCTGACATGGATCTCGAAAACCTGCTGCACGCGTTGTCCGCCCTCGACGCCTCCGACCTGCACCTCAAGGTCGGCTCGCCCCCGTTCGCGCGCGTGCACGGCGAGCTCGTGCCTGTGGCCGACGCCGGGCCGATGTCGGAGGACGACCTGCGTCAGGCGTTCGAGGCCGTCACCGAGCCCTCTCAGAGGACGGTGTTCGAAACCCAATGGGAATTGGACTTCTCGTACCAGCTGGCCGACGAAGTCCGTTTCCGGGTGAACGCCGCCCGCGAGCGAGGGCGGCTCGGCTTGTCCTTCCGCCGCATTCCAATCGTCATCCCGCCGCTGGAATCCCTCGGCGTGCCGCCATTGTGCGAAACGCTGGCTCTGCGACGGCGCGGACTCATCCTGGTCACCGGGCCAACCGGGAGCGGCAAGTCCACGACACTGGCGGCGATGATCGATCACCTGAACCACCGTGAGGCCCGCCGCGTGGTCACCATCGAAGACCCGATCGAATACCTCTACCGCGATGACCGCTGCGTGATCACCCAGCGCGAGCTCGGGGGCGACACGCACTCGTTCGCCGCCGCCACCCGCCAGGCGCTGCGTCAAGACCCCGATGTGCTCCTGGTCGGTGAAATGCGCGACCCGGAGACGATCGCCGCCTGCCTGACCGCGGCCGAAACGGGACATCTGGTGCTCTCGACGCTCCACACCAACAACGGGCCCCAGACCATCGACCGGATTGTGGACGTCTTCCCCCCGCACCAACAGGGGCAGGTGCGCATGCAGCTCTCGCTCACGCTCGAGGCCGTCCTGGCGCAACTGCTGCTCCCGCGCGCCGACGGCCGCGGTCGCGTGCCGGCGGTTGAAGTCATGCTGGCCAGCCCGGCCATCCGCAATCTGATTCGTGAAGGCAAGACCCATCAGATGGGCAGCGTGATCCAAACCGGCTCCCAGGCCGGGATGCAGACCATCGACCAGTCGCTTCGCGATCTCCTTCGCACGGGCCGCATCCGAGCGGAGACAGCCATGGAGTACGCCTCCTCGCCCGACGCCCTTCGGTCGTAAGGCGATGGCAAGGAAGGTGCACCTTTCCGGGGGTACCGCGGCATCATCGGACATGCGCCTGGATGTAAGCGCCCTGTAAGGACAATGCCATCGACCTTGTGGAATACTGAACGCGGGCTGAAACCGATCGCCAATCATCGCGGCGAAAACCAAACCGACCTTATCCGAAAGGCCGAAAGGGAGAAGGGAACATCATGAAGAGGCAGATCCAGCAAGAAGGCGGGTTCACCCTGGTCGAGCTGCTCGTGACGATCGCCATCCTGGGCGTCCTGTTCGGGATCGTCACGCTCACGCTGGGCGGGTTGACCACGGACTCCGAAGCCAACTCGTGCGCGGCCGAGGCCGCGGTCGTCCAGTCGGCGGTGGACATCTACATGGCGGTCAACCTCATCGCCGCGCTGCCCGCCGGCGATCAGGTCGCGAACGCTGTCATCGACACCGGCGACACCGCATGGGGCGACGCCTATCTGCGGTCGATGCCGACCTTGGGGGCGTACACGGTCGCTGCGGACGGCGCAGTCACCCCCGGCGCCTGTCCGTAGTCTCAAGACACCAAACGTAAAGCGGCCCCTCACGGGGCCGCTTTACGTTCCGGGATCACCCTCTCCCCGAAGGGGAGAGGGCATGGGTGAGGGGGTGATCGCAAACGAGGAGCTCTCCCTCACCCCACCCTCTCCCGCTGGGAGAGGGAGCAGCCTGTGCCCCCAGGGGGTTTCGAACCCCCGTTTTGGCCTTGAGAGGGCCACGTCCTAGGCCGCTAGACGATGGGGGCCCACCGATCGCCCGGGCTGCCCCGGGCGGTGCAATCGTACCATGCGCCTGAACGACTACCAAGCAGGCGAGACGTCAGCTGTCAGCTATCAGCCATGGTATGGCGCCTCGGCCTCCCTCTGGGCGTCACGGCCACGCCCCTCGTCCTCGGTTACTCGGCCTCGGGGCTCGCCATGACGGACTGGTTCGCCAGAGGCCCTCCCTTCAGCCACCGAATGACTTCCGTAGACGTTATAATTCTTCAGATGCCATCATACAAATCCGGCGCAGCGATCAAGGCCATGGAACCGGCTGAGATGGAGCGAGCCCTTCCGCCCGTTCTGCTGGGCGTGGAGAAGCCGGGCCGTTACACCGGCGGCGAGCTCAACCAGGTCGTCAAGGACTGGTCCGCCATCCCGACGCGGGTCGCCCTGGCCTTCCCCGACGTGTACGACCTCGGCATGTCGAACCTGGGTCTGGCGGTGCTGTACGACATCCTCAACACACGCTCCGACCTGCTGGCCGAGCGCGTCTACGCACCGTGGCCCGACATGGAGTCCGCTCTGCGCGCCGCCGGCCTTCCGCTCTACTCCCTCGAGACCAAACACCCGCTTTCGTCCTTCGACATCATCGGCTTCTCGCTGCCCTACGAGACGCTCTACACGAACCTGTTGACCATGCTCGATCTGGGCGGGATCCCCCTTAAGACCGCCGACCGGGAACGGGACGACCCCGTCGTCATCGCCGGGGGTCACGCCATGTTCAACCCTGAGCCGATGGCCGACGTCCTGGATGCCGTGGCCATCGGCGAGGGGGAAGATCTGATCCTGGACGTCGTGGCGTGTGTCCGGCAGTGGAAGGCCAGCGGCGCGCCTCGTTCCGAGCTTCACCGCGCCCTGGCTCGCATCTGGGGAGTCTACGTCCCAAGCCTGTACCGCCCGGCCTACTTCAAGGACGGCACTCTCTCGCACCTCGACAGGCTGGCGGCCGAAGCGCCGCCGCGGGCGATCAAGCGGATCAGCCCGCGGCTGCCGTCTCCGCCGACGCGCTTCATCGTCCCCTACATCGACGTCGCTCACAATCGCGTCCCGATCGAGATCATGCGCGGCTGCACGCGCGGCTGCCGCTTCTGCCAGGCCGGCATGATCACACGGCCGGTTCGCGAGCGTCCCGTGGCGGAGGTCGTCGACGCCATCGAGGCTTCTCTGGCCGCCACGGGATTCGAAGAGGTCGCCCTGCTCTCCCTGTCGTCTTCGGACTACGACGAGATCTTGCCGCTGGTGCGGGCCGTGACCGAACGGTTCGCCGGACGGAACCTCAACCTGTCGCTGCCTTCCCTGCGCATCGAGTCGTTTTCGGTGGAGCTGATGGAGCTTTTGCAGGGCGAGTCGCATCGCAGCGGGTTCACCCTGGCGCCCGAAGCCGGCACCGAACGCATGCGGGCCATCATCAACAAGCCGGTCTCGACCGAGCAGATCCTCGAGACGGCCCGGGCGATCTACAGCCACGGCTGGCACACGATCAAGATGTACTTCATGATCGGCCATCCGGCGGAGACCCTCGACGACGTGCAGGCCATCGCCGAGCTGTGCAAGGCCGTGCTGAGCGAGGGCCGCCGCCTGATCGGCGGCAGGGCGCGCCTCACCGCCGGCGTCAGCACCTTCGTTCCCAAACCGCACACGCCGTTCCAGTGGGTGCCGTGCGACACGGTCGAGCAGATCCGGCTGAAGCAGTCGCTGCTCAAGCGTGAACTGCGGGGGCCGGGGCTCAAACTGAACTGGAACCAGCCGGAGGAGACTCTGCTCGAGGCCTGGCTCTCGCGCGGCGACCGTCGCCTCGGGGACGTGATCCTGGGCGCCTGGCGCCGCGGGGCGCGTTTCGACGCCTGGCAAGAGCACATGCGCTTCGACCTTTGGATGGAGGCGTTTGCCGAAGCCGGCCTCGATCCGGCCTTCTACACGCACCGCGAACGCCCCATCGATGAAACCTTGCCATGGGACCACATCGACGCCGCGGTTCGCAAGGAGTTCCTGACCGAGGACTACCTGTGGAGCCTCCAGGGCCGGACGCGCGTCGATTGCCGTGAACGCTGTTTCGCCTGCGGCATCCTGCCGAAGTTCTCCGACCTGCGCCGCGACCACCCCGGCGAGACCTGGGAGTGCCCCGAGGTCAAGTCGCCGCGGAGATCGGTCCCCATTGAGCTGACCGTCCCGGCCTCGGCGTGACATGCCGCGCTATCGCATCACCTTCGCCAAGACCGAGGCGATGCGCTTCACCGGACACCTGGACGTCCACCGGTCCTGGGAGCGCACGTTCCGCCGAGCGGGGCTTCCCCTCGCCTACTCGGAAGGCTTTTCCCCCCACCCGCGACTGATCCTGGCCGCCGCCCTGCCGCTGGGGTGCGTCAGTGACGAGGATCTACTGGATGCCTGGCTGACCGAGGATGTGCCTGACGAGGCGGTCGCTTCGGCCCTGGCCGAAGCGGCTCCGCCAGGCTTACGCGTCGTTGCCATCTCGCGCGCCCATCCCGGCGAGCCGGCCCTGCCTACACAGGTCGGCTCCGCCGTCTACGACGTCCGGCTCGAGAATGCCTCTTCGGTCGCCGATCTACCGGGGGCCTGCGCCCAGGTTCTGTCCGCCGAGTCCTTGCCGCGCCAAAGACGGGGCAAGGACTACGACTTGCGGCCTCTGATCGAGGCCCTGGAGGTGGAGCCGAGCGGCGGCCTGCGGATGCAGCTGGCAGCGCGGGAAGGCGCCACAGGGCGGCCGGAGGAGGTGCTTCTCGCCCTGAACCTCGATCCGGCCCGGGCGTTCATCCGAAGGACCAGACTGATCCTGGTGGGCCAGGAAGGCGTAGGGGCGAAGCCTCTCTCGCTCCCTCGGGACCAAGGTGCTTCGCCCCTGCGGGCTCCCTGAAATCGGGCGGTCGTTATTGCTGTTCGGCCTGACTGCCTCGGGAGACTCCTGGCGGCCGATGACGGTTGACTGACGACTGACGACGGATGACTCCTCAGGCCGGCAGCTTGAAGAAGTTCATCAGCTTCATCGCCAGGGCCAAATCTCCCTTCAGCTTGACCTTTCCTTCGGCGAACGCGCTCATGGCGTTCACCTTGCCCGTGACGATGTTGAGGTAGTCCGCCGCGTCGGCCGTGAGGGTCAGTTTGGGCGATTCGGTCGTGCCTTTGGCGACCGCGCACGTCCCGTTGGCGATCGTAATGACCCAGTCGCCGCCCTGCGCCCCGCTCAGGTGGTACTGAATGGTGGCGTCCACCCCGGCGGCCTTCTCGGGAAGGAATGCTTTCGGCATCAGGCTGATCAGTTTCTCGATGGTCAATTCTTCGGGCATCGGTCTCTCCTTCGGTGTCCATCGCTAATCTCCAATCTCAGGGGCAGCGATTGGCGATTAGAGATTAGAGATTCGTCCTCGGCTAGTTCAAGTTCTCGAAGATCCCGGCGGCGCCCATTCCCCCGCCGATGCACATCGTCACCATCCCGTAGCGCGACTTGCGGCGGGCCATCTCGGAAAGCAGCTGGGTGGTCAGCTTGGCCCCGGTGCAGCCGAGCGGATGCCCCAAGGCGATCGCCCCGCCGTTGACGTTGACGATGTCGGGGTTGAGCTCCAGCTTGCGGATCACGGCCACGCTCTGCGAGGCGAACGCCTCGTTGAGCTCGATCAGCTCGATGTCCGCCAATCGCATCTGGGTGCGCCGAAGCACGCGTGGCACCGCGGCGACGGGGCCGATCCCCATGATCTCGGGCGCAACGCCGGCCACGTTGAACCCGACAAAACGCGCCAGGGGCTTGAGGCCGAGTTCGGCGGCGCGGCCCCCCTCCATAACGATCACCGCCGCCGCACCGTCGCTCAGCGGAGACGAGTTCCCCGGCGTGACCGTGCCTCCCTGCTTGAATACCGGCTTCAACTTGGCCAGCTTTTCCACCGTGGTGTCGGGGCGCAAGTGCTCGTCCCTTTCGAGCACCATGCGTTCGCGCTCGACCTCGCCGTCACCGATGTACCGCACCTCCTCGAACTCGTACGGGACAATCTCCTCGCGAAAACGGCCGGCGGTCTGCGCCTCGGCCGCCTTGCGGTGGCTGTGATAGGCAAACTCATCTTGCGCCTGGCGCGTGACGCCGAAGTCCTCCGCCACCCGTTCCGCCGTCAGCCCCATGCTCATGTAGACCTGCGGCTGATTCTCCGCCAGCCACGGGTTGGGGCTGAAGGCGAATCCGGTCATCGGTACGGCGCTCATCGACTCGACGCCGCCGGCGATGACGACATCCGCGCCGTTGGCCAGGATGCGTTCGGCACCGATGGCGATGGCCTGCAGGCCGCTGGAACAGAAGCGGTTGATGGTCATGGCGGGCACGTCGACCGGCAGGCCGGCGCGGATTCCCACCGGGCGCGCCAGGTTGAGCCCCTGGTCACCCTCGGGAAAGGCGCATCCGAGGATGACGTCGTCCACCAGGCCCGGGTCGAGTTTGCCTTGGGTCCGGCGCAGAAGCTCGGCGATCACCGCCGCCGCCAGGTCGTCGGCGCGCACGTTGCGCGTGGTCCCCTTGATGGCTTTGCCCACCGCGGTACGGCAGGCTGCCACGATGACGGCTTCTCGAGTCATCCCGTCCTCTCCTTCGCCGAAGGCGCCGGCGCTAGTTGCGAAGCGGCTTGTTGTGCTGCAGCATGTACCAGATTCGTTCGATCGACTTCGGCTCGCGGCACAGGTTCAGGAACGCCTGCCGCTCGAGGTCGAGGAAGTAGTCTTCGTCCACCCACGTCCCTTCGCTCAGGTCGCCACCGCACAACACATAGCCCAGCTGCCGGCCGACCCGCACGTCGTGTTCGGAAGCGTAGTGGCCCTCCCTCATCTGGAACAGCGCCACCTGGAGAGCGGCATAGGCGTCGCGGCCGGCGGCGTACAGGCGAGCCGGCGCCGCCGGCCGGTAGCCGGCGTTCACCATCGCCAGGACCTCGCGCTTGGCTTCCGCCAGCAGGTGATCCTGGTTCATGACGATGCGGTCGCGTTCACCCAGGATGTGCATCTGTCGCGCTTCGGCGGCGCTGGTGGCGACTTTCGCCAGGCCGACTTGCTCGAAGGCTTGCTGCAGCGCCGGCAGCACCAGGGCGTTCGGCGTTTGCATGGCGGACGAGATGATCCGCCGGGCGATCTCCTTGCTGCCCGTGCCGGCAGGGATCAAGCCGACGCCGACCTCGACCAGGCCGGCGTATGTCTCGCACGAGGCGACGACCCGCGGCGCCGCCATGATCAACTCGCAGCCTCCGCCGAGAGCCATCCCGAACGGGGCCACCACCACCGGCTTGGGGGCGAATCGAATCGATTGCAGCAGTCCCTGCATCTTGCGGATGGCGGCGTCGATCAGATCGGTTTCTCCCTGTTGCGCCGCCACGGCGATGGTGAAGATGTTGGCACCGACGGAAAAGTGTTTGCCGTCGTTGCCGATCACCAGCCCGACCCATTCGTCCTTCTTCAGCTCGTCCAGCCCCTCTTGGGCCAGATTGAAGATGTCCTCATCCAGCGAGTTGACCTTGCTGTGGAACTCCAGGAGCAGGACGCCGTCGCCCATGTCCAGCAGGCTGGCGCTGTCGTTGCGCCGCAACTCGCGCCCTTCGGCCCTCAAGCCGGCGATCGAGATGACGTTGGGGTCCGCCGGCAGCGGTCGATACGCCTTGGCGCGCGGATCGTAGCAGCCGACGGCCCGTCGGTCCTTCCGGTCGTAGAACGACTCGACCCCGGCGGCCAACATGGCCTCCACCCACGCCGGCACGCTGACGCCTTCGGCGCGCATGCGATCGGCGGCGCGGCGAACCCCGAGAGCGTCCCACGTCTCGAACGGTCCCAGCTCCCACATGAAACCCCAGCGGCAGGCGCGGTCGATATCGACCACGTCGTCGCTGATCTCGGGGATGACCGAGGCGGCATACAGGCCCAGGCGCGAGA
>DATIFK010000037.1:0-12677 GCA_035455265.1 Anaerolineales bacterium | reverse complement strand
CACGGCCACGGACCTGTACCTGTGGATCATGGACCACCTGCACTTCCTGCGCGGTCAACCGGGCGGGGAACAGGCCGGTCCGGCCGATGCGGCGGAGGACTTCATCGAGTCGGCTTGACGTTCGGCGAGGCGCGCAGCAGGGCCCACACCAACAGAAGAGCGGAACCCGCAAGAAGGGCGCGATCGAAGGAGAAGTACAGGAATCGCCCCAGGTCTTCTTTGGAGTAGGCCGCAGCGAAGAACATCCCCAGCGGAATCGCAATGGCCATGCCCGCGGAGACCAGGCTGCCTCGGATCCCGGGAGTCAGGACCCGGCCCCGGTAGAGAGACCCCACGACGAAGAGAAGCCCGGCCAGCGGATACAGGTAGCCCCAGGTCGACACGAGTCCAAAGCGCGTCATCGAGAATCGCACCAGATCGAGCAACGGTTGAATGCTGAGCCCACCGCGCAACGCCTCGCCGGAGAAGGCTCGAATCACGCCCCCGATCTCATCGCCGGCCAACGATGGCCCGCTGAATGCCAGGTAGCTGCCCGGGACGACGACGAGCGCCGCCAGCCAGGCCTTGGGCAGGCGGTGCGGGGCGCGGACCAGACGACGTGCCAACAACAGGGCGGCGACGACCCCCCACGCGTAGAGAACGCCCTCCGGCCGCGTCCACGCCGCGAAGGCGAGGAACAGGCCGGCCAGCGGCAGGCGGGATGTGCTCCCCTCCAGGATCCCTTCCACCGAGAGCAGGCTGCCGATGACCACATACGTCGCAGCGATGATGTTGCCCCAGCCGTACGTTCCGTGGGCGTACAGCACCGGAACCGTGAACAAGGCAAGCACCCCCACGGCCGCCCATCCGCCGTCAAGGCCGCGGCGTCTCCAGAAGCGGAAGCACACCAGAAGCATGCACCCTGTGAACAGGGGGAAGAGGAGTTTCGATCCAGGCAGGACGTCGCCGTCGAGCAAGCGGAACAACGCGATCGCCAGATGGAGATTCTGCGGATAGGAGAGCCCATGACCGCCCCACAGGGCTCCGGCGAAAACCGTTCCCTGTTGGGCGATGGCGTAGCCCTTGAGGGCCCAGTTGGCGATCGCGTCGAAGTGCGAATAGCCTCGGGCCACGGAGATCAGGATGGACGCCGAGAAGAGGCCGATGATGACCAGCCAGCTTCCTACGGCCAGCGGCGACGCCCGCAGGGACCCTGGATGGACAAGCTGGATCTCCTCCCGGGCCGGGAGGAGGCGTAGAGCTTTGTGGAAGCGTCGCGTCAACCACAAGCCAGCCGCCAGAATCCCGAGATAGGCTGCAACGAAAACCCCGATCGTGATCCGAGCTCCGGCCCAACCAAGAAGGAACACGATCCACGTAACGGTGCCCGTCCCCAGAGGCAGTCCCAAGATCACGCTTTCGATCCAGTCTGCCTGCGCATCGAGCAGCCTGACGATCACGAATCCGAGGAATGTGAGGGCCAGCAGAGTCAAGACGTCCGCGGCGACGGCCACGCCCACCGGCACAGAGGCGCCGCCCGACGGTGGACTCTCGGACAGTTGTGTCCCTTCGGGGACCCACAGTCCTCGATACCAATCGGACTGTCCGGGGAACGGAAGGAAATGCTTGTACCCCTCCAGGGCGGCCGCCTCCGGAAAACGACCGACAGCCGGGACGTACGCTTTGGGGTCCCGCAGGCAGACGAGACACGACTCCGAATAGGGCGTCTGGCTGCATCCGCAGACAGGAATGCCACGCGGCATCAGGAGGAATTGGAGGACGCTCTGCTCGTTGATCGCGCCCACCCCCTCGGGCACCACCACGGACGCGTCCAGCGGCGTCCTGTCCTCCAGGAATCGCAGGTAGGCCGAGCCTTTGTTGCCGAGCAGAAAGCGGGCGCTCCGATCCATCGCCGACATGTTCCGGGTGCGCCAGGCGGCCTTGGTCCATGGCAGGACGTAGTCGTTCGTCAGGCGAACCCCCTGCCCCAGTGCAGCCACGGCGACGATCAGAAAAACGGCCAGCGGAAGTACTACGCGGCCAGAGCCACGGGTCGGCGCGCGGCCTGGCACCGGATCGGGACCAGGGCGCATCCGGCCCATGTCGTTCGATGAATCCCTTTCGGGCGGCGCGGAGGAGAGTGCCATTCGGGTCCTGGCTTCAGAGCCGGTGGTTCGTGAGCGCGCTGGGGCTGCGCACCGGTCGGGTCAGGACGGAGGCATGATAGCACACCGATCCAGGCAAGATCGAAGCGCCAACGCGGCGCTGCCGGGCGCCTGGATGGCCCGAGGTGCCTGGCTAGAAGCCCCGAATCAGATTCCCCAGCAACAGCACCAGAAAGGCCAGTGCCATGAGCGTGTAGGGGGCGACGGACACCGATAGAATCCCCGCGGACACCAGCAGCGAAAGCACGGCGAGCAGGATGGCTATGGTCAACGTCACCCGTGTGGGCGGCGTGATGCCCCACCACCTGCCGCGACCGCGGCTGGCGAGGCCGACGATCCCCACAAGCAGCGCCGCCCCGATGATCGCCCACACAATGGGAAAGCTCACGCCGCCGACCGAGATGGTCAGAAGCTCAGGCAATCCCAGGCGGCGCGCCAACCAGGTGCCGACCAGCGCGCCGACGAAGCCCAGCAGGACGGCCAACAGCAGTCCGCCTCGCCAGTAGCCGGCCAGAGACTGGGCGATGAAGCCGACGATGGCGGCGATGATCAGCAAGATGACGAACTCAACCAGGGTCATAGAAAGATGCCTCCCGAGCGAGAAGGATACCCCAGCGTCGCCAACCGGGACGGTGCGCTCGCCATGGCCCGCCGCTTGGCGCACGCCCACACTACGGCACCTCTGGGGGCCCGGCATGTATCTAGAGACATGGATTCCCGCACGGGCCCCCACTGGCTTGCTGGAAGACACCTTGGTCAGGGTGCCTTTCGGTCTCGCGGCGTAGCGCCTCTTCGTCCCACGGGCGCAGCGAGTGGGAGAACCCCGTTCGCCCCTCCGAGATGCTCCGCGAGGTCGGCGCCCCGCGATCCCTGCGGGGCGGCGGGCGTTCGTCCCTCCGCACCGTCTCGGCCATCTCGCCGCCTCGGCGCACCGAAACGGGTGCGCGCCGTCGCACCGGGGCTTCGCGGTCCTAGCGAGGTGTCCTAACGGGAGGGCGAACGGCCTGTACCTTCACGTCTCGACAAAGACTGAAGACCCCTCATCAGGGTCTTCGGTCTCTCAGGCAGCGCGCGTCGATGTCTCGGTCCTGGCGTGTCGGGATGCATCACAGCGCGGTTGGCGCTCGAGTCAAGTAGGGTTTGTCGTGGGCCGTGGTCTTGCGATTCACGACTTCGAGACTCTACTCAAGCCAAGCGCCCCTGGGTCACCCCTCGTCTTCAACCACATCTCGAGCCCTTCTCGACCTCGGAAGACTCCATGATGCTCTGCCTCCGACCCTTGCTTACGAAGTCTCATCCGAGCCCCGTTCCATTTCCCTCACCGAAATCAGTTTCAGATTCAGCATTCCAATCCTTGAGAGGATCCCCTGCAAGGCAGCCTGGTCGGGGAGCCTGCCGGTCAGGATGGTCACCGGCGGACCGTCATGCCGTATCTCGACGGTCATCATCATCTCTTCGAACCAGTCCCACCGAGTCTCATCGAGCCGCCCCTGAACCGCAATCCGATAGACGGCAGGTTCATCAGGGTTTCGCTTCTCGCTCATTGCCTTGCCCACTCGTCTCCCTGCGATCGACAGGCGGCCAGAACGTCTTCTCTTTGTAGTTTCTGCGCGTGCTCCGAATGCCTCTGCATGCTTGCAGAATGGACGGCCGCTCCCGGTTAGTGCGCGCTGCGTGCGCCGGCCTCTACTACGTCCAGCCTGACTTGACCGATACCCGCATCGATCGAAATGTACAACGTCACGTCGGATACTCCGTAGGCGCCATTGGTGTAGATCTTCCCGTCCTTCATCAGGCCCGAGGTGGTGATCAGGGTCGGGCCCACCTCGGTCTCTACCCTCACGCCGGTCTTTTCGGGCAGAAGGAGGCGGATGTTGGCCGCTCCGACATCTACGGTCACGTCCACATCGCGAGTCCATTCGCCGGTCAGATCGACTGTGCCTTCGCCGGCGCCGAGTCCGAGACCAAGCGTGGTCAGCGACAAGCCGGCCAGCTGCAAATCGATTTCCCCTGCGCCCACATCCACAAGGAGATCCATTTGCACCGCGTCGCTGAGCCGCAGGTCCCACGCATTTTGGAAGCTCCCAACATCCTGCAACACCGGCAAGCCTTTCGCGCCGGGCTGGCGGACAGAAAGCGTTCGGTTCGAGAACTCCACCTCTGGCCGCAGCGCAGCGACGTTGTAGGCGAAATCCGCCTCCAGCAGCTCGTCCGCTCCCGCCGAAACCTCCAGGTCGCCGGCGCCGAGCTCGATCTCGACGCGTATCGACTCAGCATGCTGCGGCGCGACCGATCGAGACTCGGTTTGCAGCTCACCTACCCGGAGTTCGGCAGCACAGCCGGCGAGCAGCAAGCCGGAGAACACCAGGGTGCGAAGAAGCCCTTTCCCAATCATGGCGTCCTTCTCCTCTTGTTCCGAGCGACGAACGATTCGATACGTACGCCGCTGAACGGGCCGAGATATCGCCTCCACACCGACAGCTGCCGCGTTTGCCAGGCTGTTGAGAGTTCGCAACGCCTGCGAATGCGTCGCGCGCTTGTCGCCACTGGAAGCTAGTACCTCCAGCCCAGCAGGTTCCAGTAGTTCAGGAACCAGACGAATGCGACCGCCGTGATTGTTACCAGCGTGTGGTGGGCGCGGGCAGCCGTGGTCCAGTAGCGATCCTTCCAGGCCAGCGCGGTGAGCGCCAGGGCGCCGGCTGTCAGAGCGGCCGACAGGACGCCCAGCCCCAACACGATCTGGAAGGGGGCGGGAACACCGAACATCGGCTTTGGGTTGTTCCACAGGAACAGGCCGCCCACGAAGAGCACGTTCAGCGCGCTGATCCCGAGCAGGATCCGCCGCGCCGCCCGCGCGCCGCGAGGCTCGGCCTTCGGGTCGCCGCGGAGGCGGCGGCTGCGAGCCGCCCCGATGGATGCCGCCGCGATCATCGACAGGAAGACCAAGAGGCTTGCCGCGATCAGCCCCATGTGGAAAGCGGACGTTTCGTACCAAGCCAGCTTCTTGAAGGTGTACATGGGCGTGAGGTCGGCAAACAGATGGGTGATGCGCCCCCGGCCGTCCTCACGAAAGGCGATGCTGAAATTCGCGTCCACCTGGCGGAAGTAGAGCGGCTCCACTTCGACGAAGCTCCACACGCCCCATCCCGTCGTCAACAGCAGCGTGCCGTCGCCGGGACTGCTGATCCGCACAGTGTTGCTGCCGAAGAATTCCATGGTCTTCTCGAGCGTGGTGTACGACATCCGGGTGAGCTGATAACTGCCCCCGAACCGGCCGGCCCTTTCGGCGAAGTCCACGGGCGGCTGAATCGGCTCGACTGCGGGCGCGGGGTAGTAGTGGTCGAAGAAGGCCCTCTGGAATCCGAGATGCTGCAATTCCAGCCCCCCTGCCGTCTCGCTGTTGTACGCCACAAAGACGCCCAGGCTCTGCTCGGGGATGAGCAGCAGCAGACTCCTGAAGCCCAGGGTTTCGCCGTTATGCCCTAGCGTCCGCTGGCCGTTGTCCGTGAATTCGAACAATCCGTACGCGGTGCCGAGCAGATGCGGGTCGGGCGCGTAGAGGGTGCTGTGCATCTGCTCCGCCGTACCCTCCTCCAAAATGCGGACTTCGCCGGCGGCGCCATCGCTGTAGCGCCCATCCTGAAGGTGGGCGATCAGGAAGCGGGCCATATCCGAGATGCTGCTCGCATGCCCGCCGGCCGGCACCATCGCCACTTGGCCCGAGTAATCCGCTTCATCGGGCACTGGCACAGATGCGCCGTCGGCGTAGAAGTAACCCACGGACGCATGTCCGCGCGAATTCGCCGGCATCCCTCCTGAGGCCGATGAGTGCGTCATCCCCAGCGGGTCCAGGATCTGTTCCTGGACGTACTGGCCGTAAGGCCGGCCGGAGGCGCGCTCCACGATGTACCCTGCCAATTCCGCGCCGTAGTTCGAGTAGGCCGGGGATTCGCCGGGCGGACGGACGCGTGCCGGTATGTGGGTGGCCAGCCATTCGCCCGCAGGAAGGATGTCATCGGGATCCAGGGTGAACGTCTCGTACCACGACTCTTCGAACCCGGCTGTATGGGTCAACAGGTGCTCGACGGTGATCGGCTGCGGGTAGGTGTCGGGGATGCGGAAGTCGAGGTAGGTGTTGACATCCTCGTTCAGGTCGAGCTTTCCCTGATCGACGAGCTGCATGACCGCTGTCCAGGTGAACAGCTTGCCGCTCGAGCCGATGCGGAAGACCGTGAGCTCGGGATCGACGGGGACGCCATTCTCGAGGTCGGCGTAGCCATAGCCCTTGGCCAGCAATACCTCCCCGTCTCGCACGACCGCGACGGCGGCGCCGGGGATGTGTCTTTCTTCCATCTGCGCTGCCAGCAGCTCATCCAGGAAGGCCTCGAGCTCGGCCGCGTTCGTCGGGCCCAAGCCCCCCGAGGGGATCATCGGACCACCGCCGCCCGGCGCACCGCGGTCGTCTTGGGCCGCGGCCGTTCCGGCTGCCGCCATTAAGCTTCCCAACAACAGGATGATCGGAAGAGATTTCCCCAGGGATGTCCTGGCAGTGAACAGGCCATTCATGTTGCGCCTCCTTTAAGGATCGATACGAGTCTTCGGCGATCCGATGCCTTCGACGTGACGGCTGTATAGGTGCCCATGGCTGGGAGCTCTATCCCGCATCCGCAGGGGAATGCGCCGGCGCGTCGGCACCGGCCGCACCTCGATCGGCAGCCCAAGGCGCTTTGGGCGGCCGGCGCCGGCGGATACGGCGGACGGCCAACACGACGCCGCCGAAGATCAGGGCCGGCACGATGACAATGCCGGCCACGAGCAGCTTTGCAATTGCCGCCAAGCTCATGACCGGCTGAAAGGACAGCGGCTGGTATACAAAGTGCGAGGCATCTCCCACCCCGGTATCAAGATACGTGGTGATCAGATGCTCAAAGGCCTCCGGCTGCAAGGAAGAGACATCTTGGGTGTGGCTGAATTCCGGCAGCAGCACGATCTGCGCGTTGTGGAAATAGGGTGCGGCCTCGTCCAATGCGTACGGCGGCGTAGAGAAGTCCACGGTGCCATTGACCAGCAACATCTCGACATCGGTTTCCTGCAGCTGGCGCAGTTCCTGCGGAATCAATTCGACCGGCCATGCCGCGACCACGGGCCACATCATCTCCGACAGCGGCGCGCCCATGATCGACTCGCCTAGGCTGACGCTCTCGAGCCCGTCGTAGCGCTCTAGATCGGCCGATGCGGCTTTGATGACTTGGTCGCCGAACACTACCTGCCCCGTCGGGGCAAGCCGCCCGAGCAGATTCATCATCGCCAGGCCGGAGGGGTCGCCTTCGGCAGCCGCCAGGTAGGCGTCGAAGACCAGCGGCATCTGGGCGTTGAAGAAGGACAGCATATGGCTTCCGAACCGCACGGTGCCGAGGTCGATCTTGAAAAAGAGCCAACGCTCGGGCATGTCGCGGTTGACCGCGTACATGGATTGCGCGAAGTCATCCGTCCGGCTGCTGCAGGCAGCATCCTGCGCGCACAGTCCGCTGATACGCTGGATCAGCCGGTCCAAGTCCGCCGGGCGCCAGATGAACCGGCCGGGCGTGTTGACGCCGATCAATACCGCCCTGCGCAGGCTGTCGGGATGCATGTAGGCGTAGATCTGGGCGATGCGAGTGCCGTAGCTCTCGCTGAGCAGGACGATCTGCTGGTATCCCAACGCCTTGCGCGCGGCTTCCAGGTCTTCGACGACTCCGGGGATCGTATAGCCCGACAGATCGACGCCCGCCTCCTGGTGGGCACGGGCGCACTCCCTGGCAATCTTGCCCCCCTCCTCGCGCACCTGGGCGCCGATCAGGTCTCGTCCCATATGGGCTGCGAACAAGCCCTCCGCACCGGGGCACGAAAGCACCACCGTCCCGTCCACGCCGCGGTACCCGACCATCACCACATCATGTGTTCGAAGCAGCCAGTCGGGAGGCGCCCAGGCGAGGTTGGATTGGCCGGGTCCGCCAGTCAGATAGAACACGGGGTCTGCAGGGTGTGGATCGTTGGTGGGGATGCGCACGATGGGCAGTGCGATCAGCCGGGAATCGGCAACGCCCCAGTTCTCCGGCACGACCAGCGCGCCGCATTCGGATTTGACCTCGATGCCCTCGGTTTCATATGTGCATGGCGCCAGATCCACCAGGTCTCCAGCCCAGGCGCCCTCGGGGACCACGGCAGCCGGCGTCCCCTCGGATCGACAGGCGGTGAGCAGGAGGGCCCCGAGGAGTACGCCGACGATCCTGGGAGGCGCTATGTTCATCATGACACCTTCACTTCCGTCGTCCGCCAGCATGAGCCTGCCATCGAGCCGATCCTTGGATTCCCGCACGATGGGCCGACACTCTGCCTTGCGTTTCCAGCACCCAAGATCACCGTTCTGAACCGGAACGCGGTTCGCATCCTGGCGACGGCCATCGACAAGGACTGAGGATCCAGATCAGAAACATGAACCACACGGCCCGACGAGGCGAGAATGGACAGGATCATGGGCGGGCGACGCTGGGGCATCTCCGTCGTCCCTCCGATGCTTGGATTGCGATATCCGTGACGGCCATCTCGCTCTCCCCGGCCCTCTGCTGAAGGCGGGCGGTTCCTCAAGACAATCGCTGCAGACAGGGTAGCCGCCAGGCGGTGTTAGTGTGATACCCCCCGAGTGGTATTCGGGAGGGGTAATCCAGAAGCCTTGGAAACCTGTTCCGGCCGTTGGGGAGATCAGGAAGAATGCTGGTGGGCTGCTCGGCCTGCTAGCGAGGAGGCTTTCTCGAAGATTGAAGGGGAATCAGAAAGGAAGGACAACGAGGCAGGGCAGAGATTCGCTCATGCCCCAACAGGAGACGAAGAGTCGATTGTTGGCTCAGGACCGATAGCCGATCAGGGCCACTCCGAGTATGCTGCACGCGATGCCGATCAGATTCACCTTGCTCACATTCTCGCCGAGGAGCATCATTCCCAGACCCACAAGAATGATGTGGATGAAGACACCGGTGACGAGGCTGCCGGTACTCAGTTTCCAGCCATACCGATACATCAGCAGGAATCCCAATTCAATCATCAGAATGGAGCCCGCAAGGGCGATCTGAATCCAGCTCAGTTGTCGAATGTGTCTTATCAGCCCCCCTTCAGGCGGGAAGACCGCGAGAAGGAGAATCCCGAGCGTGAGAACCGCCAGGTACATGCCCGCAATGGAAACAAGCGGGTGGATCGACACGGGCACCCGCTTCACAAAGAACTGATAGCCCACAGCCCCGAGAATCGCTAGAGCGGCCGAGAGGTAGAACATCACCTTGTCTCCTTTCATGGGCTCTTTCCTTTCATGTGAACGACCTGGAGGGCGCAGGGCCACGAAACAGCGCCAACGGGGACTGCGTCCTGGATGGAGGTGACCACGGGTGACGCCCGGTCAAATGACCATTCGATCCCTATGGATGAACGACGAGACCGGGGTCCTGAGACGCGCTCCTCCGAGCGGAGCAGGTCCTCCCAGAGAAAGGAGTGCGACCGCAGCCCGATGTTGCTGCCGAACCGGTGCAGGGATCAGGTCCCTGGGAGAAGGCCCAATACCCTTGCCCGGGCAACCGCCTCGGTTCGATGGCTTGCGCCCAGCTTGCCGAATATGGTGCGGTTATGGACTTTGACGGTGTTGATGGCGAGGTACAAACGGTCGGCAATCTCTCGATTGGTGAGTCCCTCTGCAATGAGTCGGAGGACCTCTAGCTCTCGATCGCTGAGGCGTTCGATCATAGACTGATCACGCGTCGGTCGATCCCCACCGGCGGCAAAGGCTGCAAGCAGCTTGCGGATGTATCCTTTCAGCCCTTGGCCGCTTCCATCCACCGCTTTGAGCAGTGCCTGGATGGGAGGGCCTTCGTCGACAAACAGCCGGATGAAACCCCCGGGTTGAGCCAGCCGAAGACCATGCTCGAGCGCGGAGACCGCTTGGGCCTTATCCCCCGCCTCATTGTAGGCCAAGGCCTGCAGGATCAGAATCTCGATCCCTCTCGAGACATGCCCGCTGGCCTCGGTCGCCAACAACAAGCGCTGGAGCAGTCTAAGAGCTTCGGCCGGCCTCCGCTGAGCGACCAGGATCCGCGATAGGGCAATGAATTCTCGCTCGTTCTGGTAGGTGAGGGCTCCATCGAAATCCAGCCCGCTGTCGATCGCCCATCGCTCGGCCCGATCGAGTTTGTTGCCTGCCAGCCATATTCTTACCTGCCAGGCTGCCTTGCGGTACAGAATCCAGTCGGGCACATCCAGACCTCGGGTGGCTGTCTCGAGCTCGTGGATGAGATCTTGAGCCTTGGCAAGATGACCCATGGAAAACAGGATCCGGATCAGGACCAGGTAGCTCCACCCGATCGTTCCCACATCCCTGACGCGTACTGTCTGCTCTCTAGCCAGATTCGCGTGGCGCAACGCGGCATCAAGGTCGTTCCATTCCGCGAGCACATCGCCCCATATCGCAAGGAGAAAGCCTTGCTCCGCAATCTGTGACAGTCCCGCATCCTCAAGGATTCTTGATTGAGACTCACAGAGATCGATGGCTTCAGACAACTTGCCCTGCATTCGCAATGTTGCGGCCAAGCGCATACTTGCTGCCAGGGTCATATAGATGCTGCCAGTCCCCTTGCTCGCCTCAACGGCGCTGTTCCTGTATCGGTACGCCGCAGACAGCTCGCCACTAATGGCATAGGCATCCCCTAGAGAAATCGTCGCTGTGGTTCGCCAGTTCGCTTCCTCCTCAGGCAGTGCGTCTAGTGCAAGGAGGGCATGTGTCTTCGCCACCTCTACATCGCCCCGATAGAAGGCCGATAGAGCTCGAATGGTGGCTGCCATTCCCTTGATCTTCCTTCGGTCGAATTCCAGAGGTGGGCCCTGGTCTCCCGGTATGGCGCGATGGACACGTCGTCCATCGGTGTCCAGCGTCGCTTCGATCGTCTGAAGAACCTCTTCGGCGGCAGCCTGCTGCCCGCTTGAAAAGAGGTTCCAGGCACGATAGATGGCCAGATGTGGATTGGAGAGAACGGATTCATCGGGCAACGAATTCATCCAGGACCGCAACGTGATGTGCTCGCCACGCCCCCAAAGGTCATCGACGCGTCCTTGAATCAGAACCGCCGCCCACTCGAAATCCTCGGCGCGAAGCGCGTGCTCGATCGCCTCATCGACATATCCGTGCCGTTCAAACCACTCGGCGGCGAGACGATGGAGGGAGGGGACTTGTTCTGGATGTGTTCGATGGAGCTGCTGGCGCAGCATTTCGGCGAACAGATGATGGTAGCGGTACCAACGCCGATCGTCATCGAGCGAGACAACGAAGAGGTTGGCCCGATCCAGATCCTCCAGGGTCTGCTGCCCATCGTCCCGACCGGTCAGGGCATCGCACAAAGCCCCATGAAGCCTGCCCAGAATGCAGGTTGAGATCAGGAAATCCCGGGTTGCATCCGATTGCCGCTGAAGAACTTCCTCCAGCAGATAATCCAACACATAGCGGTGGCTCCCGGTAAACGTTTCAATGAGTGTTTCAGTGTCTTCCTTTCCTTGCATCGAAATGGCCGCCAATTGTAGGCCGGCAATCCAGCCTTCGGTCCGCGTTTGCAGCGCCGTGACATTCTCATCGGAAAGTTCCAGACCCATGACCTGATGCAAGAACACGCCGGCTTCGCCCGTCGTGAAGCGCAGATCCGCCGCTCGCAGTTCGACCAGCTGGTTCTTCGCACGCAAGCTTGCCAGTGGCAGGATCGGATCCTTCCGGGTGCTGACTACCAAATGCAGGTGAGGAGGCTGTCTTTCCAACAGGAACGCAAGCCCATCGCAAATGGGTTGAGATTCGACCGAGTGGAAATCATCAAGGACGAGGACCATCGTGGCAGGCGTGCTGGCAACATCATTGATGAGGGCTGTCAGCACGGCCTCTGCGGGGGCGGGCTGCGGTGATAAGAGCATGCCCAGCGCGGTCTGTCCGACCGTGGAGGTCGCCTCATGTTGCCTCAAGGCGGTCACCAGGTAAGAGAAGAAGAGGGAAGGTTCCTGATCGCCTTCGTCCAGGGATATCCAACTGATGCAGCATTGCTGCGGAGGCGATGGGGCACGACGTGACCGCAGGGTCTCGATCCATTCGCTGAGCAGCGTCGTCTTGCCGAAGCCGGCCGGGGCTGAGATCAGTGTCAGCTTGCGAGCCAAGGCTTCATTCATCCGTTCCACCAAACGCGGTCGGGATACCTGATCCGGTCGAGGAGGAGGCACAAACAACTTCGTGGCGAGTAGGTCTCGATTCGGCATCTGCGGGTTGATCCTGGGACTAGTCAGAGCATAGAACCTGAGGTGATCGGAATCTTTCGCTGTTTCGATTGCGGTTTCCCCGGTGTGCACCTGCCCAGCACAAACACTCAGCGCTCCATTGGGACCGTGTTGAAGGGGATCGGCTTACATGCGGACCGTCTTTCCATATCCCGCCGGCCCGCACACCTGGGTAGGGATGCGACGGTCTTCAATCCCTCCGTTCAG
>DATIFK010000036.1:0-15197 GCA_035455265.1 Anaerolineales bacterium | reverse complement strand
GCTGGCGGCGTGGGAGACTCTCATCGGGGTCGGCCTGCTCTTCAACCTGTTCATGCGCGGCACGCTGTTGCTGTTGTGGGTGCAGATGCTCGGGACGATCATGCCGCTCTTCCTGTTCCCGACGGATACGTTCACCCGAATCCCCTATGCCCCGACGCTGGAGGGCCAGTACATCATCAAGAATCTGGTCCTCATCAGCGCCGGGATCGTCCTGGGGGCAACGGTGCGGGGCGGAAGACTGGTGGCGGAGTCGGAGTAGCTGCCAGTTCCCAGTTCCCAGTTCCCAGTTCCCAGTTCCCGGTTCCCAGTTCCCAGTTCCCAGTTCCCAGTTCCCAGTTCCCAGTTCCCAGTCTCCTGTCAAGGAAGACCCACAGACGATCTCACTGACCGCGACCACTGACCACATGCCACTGACCACCAACCACGGACCGCGGACCACCGATGACATCGTTGCCGGCACTGGGGAACGGTGCTAGAAGTCTCTGGAGCTAGAGCCCGGAAGGAGTAGGCGGGTCGGAGGCTGAAAGAGAAGGAGCGGCCGCCGGCTGAGAGCCCCCGCAGCATCCGCCGCCGAACGTCGTCCGGGAAAACGCCGAAGAACGTCCCCGACCTGGTTCGGGACCAGTAGACCGGCGCGGGTCGCCCGTTACAGCGCAAGCCCCGTGATGGCGGGGTGCCCGAGAGCGCGCCGGGGCCGAGCACAGTCGAGGCCCGGTGCGAAACGAGGTGGTACCGCGGAGCCGCCCTCCGTCCTCGTCGACGGAGGGCGTTTGATTCGGAGGCGGCATGAGCGACTTCTCCTTGCCCAAGACCTATGACTTCCATGCCGTGGAGCAGCGCCTGTACGCGTGGTGGGACTCCCAGGGCTACTTCCGGCCCAAGGTCGATCCCTCGCAGCGGCCGTTCGTCATCTCGATGCCGCCGCCCAACGTAACCGGCGAACTCCACCTGGGCCATGCCATGTTTGTGGCCATGGAAGATCTGATGACTCGCTACCACCGGATGCGCGGCGTTCCGACTCTGTGGTTGCCCGGGTCGGACCATGCCGGCATCGCCACCCAGCTTCAGGTCGAGAAAGAGCTGCTGCGGACTGAGGAAGTCACGCGCGAGGAGATCGGCCGCGAGGCCTTCGTGGCGCGCACCTGGGAGTGGAAGCGCAAGTATGGCGGGATCATCACGCAGCAGCTGCGCCGCCTGGGCGCTTCGTGCGACTGGTCGCGCGAGCGCTTCACCCTAGACGACGGGCTCTCGCGCGCCGTGCGCGAGGCGTTCGTCCGCCTGTACGAAAAGGGCCTGATCTACCGCGGCACCTACCTGATCAACTGGTCCCCCGGTCTGCGTACGGCCGTCAGCGATCTGGAGGTGGAATACAGCGAAGAGCAGGGCACGCTCTACACCTTCAAGTATCCGCTGGCGGGTTCGGACGAGTTCATCCCGGTGGCGACGACGCGGCCTGAAACGATCCTGGGGGACACCGCCGTTGCGGTCCACCCGGAGGACGAGCGCTACCGCCACCTGATCGGGAAGACCTGCCTGGTGCCGATCCTGAACCGGCCGATCCCCGTCATCGAGGACGCCTACGTCGACCGTGAGTTCGGCACGGGGGCGCTCAAGATCACACCAGGGCACGACCCGGCCGACTACGAGATCGGCCAGCGGCACGGGCTCCCGATCGTGAACGTCCTGCATCCCGACGCCACGATGAACGAGAACGCCGGCCCCTACGCCGGCCTCGACCGCTACGACTGCCGCGAGCGCATCTGGAAGGATATGCAGACGGCCGGGCTGACGATTCGGACCGAACCCTACACGATGCAGGTGCCGCGCTCCCAACGCGGCGGCGAAATCGTCGAACCGCTCGTCTCGACCCAATGGTTCGTGCGCATGAAGCCGCTGTCCGAGCCGGCCCTGAACGTCGTGCGCGACGGCAGGATTCGCATCGTGCCGGAGCGGTTCACCAAGGTGTACTTCAATTGGCTCGAGAACATCCGCGACTGGTGCATCTCGCGCCAGCTGTGGTGGGGGCATCGCATCCCGGCCTGGCACTGCGCCGACTGCACGAAGATCACCGTGGCGCGCACCGACCCCGATCGCTGCGCCCACTGCGGCTCGAGCCGAATCGAGCAGGACCCGGACGTTCTCGACACATGGTTCTCCTCCGGTTTGTGGCCCTTCTCGACCCTCGGCTGGCCCGAGGACACGCCCGACCTGCGAGCGTTCTACCCGACCTCGGTCATGGAGACCGGCTACGACATCCTGTTCTTCTGGGTCGCCCGCATGATCATGATGGGGCTCGAGTTCACCGGCCGGGAGCCCTTCCACACGGTCTACCTTCACGGTCTGATCCGCGACGAGCGCGGCCGCAAGATGAGCAAGACTCTCGGCAACTTCATCGACCCGCTGGTCGTGATGGACGAGTTCGGCACGGACGCGTTGCGCTTCTACCTGCTGACCAGCTCCACTCCTGGGAACGACATCAACGTCAGCGTGGACCGCGTCGAGGCCAACCGGAACTTCGCCAACAAGCTGTGGAACGCGGGGCGCCTCGTCCTCGGCGCCGTCGAGCGCGCCGGCGCCCAACCGGACCGGCAGCCGCCGCCGACCTTGGCCGATCGGTGGATCCGGGCGCGCCTGTCGGCCCTGGTGCGGGAGGTGGGCCGCCTGTTTGAGGGCTACCAGTTCGGCGAAGCCGGGCGCCAGATCTATGAGTTCTTCTGGGCCGAGTATGCCGACTGGTATTTAGAGATCGCCAAGCTGCAGCTGGACGAGTCGCCGGAGCGCGCCTGGTCGACGGCGAAACACATGGTGGAGATCCTCGACACCTGCCTGCGACTGTTGCATCCCTATACGCCGTTCGTGACCGAGGAGTTGTGGGGCAAGGTACGCGGGGCCTGCCTGGCTCGCCAGGCGCGGCTCCAACCCGAAGGTGGGTGGGAGGAGGCCCTGATCGTGGCGCGCTGGCCTGAGGCGGCGGAGGCGACCGAGGACGAGGCGGTCGCCCAGGTGTCCTTCGGCAAGGTGATGGACATCATCAAAGCCATCCGCAACGTGCGCTCGGAGAAGGGTGTCGAACCATCGCGGCGCATCGCCGCCGAGGTAAGCGCCGGCGCCGATCAGGCTCTGCTGGAGGAGCATCGAGGTCTGCTGTCGCACCTCGCCCGCCTCGACCCCCAACGGCTGACGATTGCCGGTCGCCTGCCGGCGCCGCCGAAGGAGGCGCTGCCCCTCGTCGTGGGCACGATCGAGGTCTACCTGCCGCTGACCGGCATGGTGGATGTGGTGGCCGAAGGCAAGCGTCTGGACGGCGAGATGGCGCAGGCGGCGACTCAGATTGCGCGGCTCGAAGAGCTCCTGGCAGGTCCGTTCAAGGATCGCGCGCCCGCCGACGTCGTCGCAAAGGAACGCGCCAAGCTCGAGGCCCTCAGGGCCACGCGGCAGAAACTCGAGATGAATCGGAAGGCGCTCGGTTAGAGCCCGCGGCCCGCTTCCAGCTCCCAGCTCGGAGAAGGCTCCACGCACGGCCGCGCCTCGTCCCATCCTACCTTCGGTTGGCTGACGGCTGGTAGCGGGCGGCTGCAGGCTGGTCAGTTCTGGTATACTGCCGCGCCCTTGGTAGTCCCGTGAGTCGAAGCGGTCCGAATCTCCTTCGCTGGGTGTCCGTCGGCTTGCTTCTGGCGGCCCTGGCGACGTTCTTCTTCGAGCTGGTCGCGTACAGCGCGCAGCGCGCCCGAATGCCGCGCGGCATGACCATCGCCGGCGTGCCCGTCGGGGGGCTGGATCAGACGGAAGCCATCGAGCGGCTGCTCCAGACGTACGGACAGCCCGTCGAGCTTCACTACGGGCAGAACATCATCCTGATGACCCCCGCCAGCGCGGGATTCCAGCTCGACACCGAGTCGATGATGGCCGCCGCCGAGCTGGCCCGAACGGGCACCGAGTTCTGGTCCGGGTTCTGGGACTTTCTATGGAATCGTCCCAGCGAGCCGATCGACATCCCCGTCCGGCTGGAGTACTCCCAGTCGCAGCTGGAAACGGTCCTGCGCGACGTCGCGGCGCGTTACGACGAGCCGCCGACGCCGTCGCAGCCCGTCCCCGGCAGCCCGAACTTCCTTCCCGGCCAGCCCGGTTTGGTGTTGGACATCGCCCGCTCGCGAGAGCTTGTCGGTGAAGTGCTCGCCAGCCCGGCGGGGCGCCGCGTCAACCTGCCCATCGTCACCGGCGCGCCGACGCGGCCGACCATGGATACCCTCCAGACTCTGCTGCGACAGATCATCGACGTCGCCCAGTTCGACGGGCTGGCCGCCGTCTACATCCGAGACCTGCGCACCGGGGACGACCTGCATCTGACCTACTATCGCAACCAGCGTATCGCCTCCGAGCCGGATCCAGCCTTCACCGCCGCCTCGATCATCAAGATCGGGATCATGACCGCGTTCTACCGCTACTTCGACGGCCCTTTCGATGAGGAGGCCGACCGGTGGCTGACGGAGATGATCACCCTGTCCGGCAACGACCCGGCCGACTGGCTGATGGAACGCATCAGCGTCGACCGCGGCCCGCTTGTGGTGACCGACGTCCTGCAGGACGACCTGGGGCTCCAGAACACCTTCATCGCCGGCTACTTCCACCTGGGTGCTCCGTTGCTGTGGAGCTATCAGACCCCGGCCAACAGCCGCCAGGACATCAACACCCAGCCCGACCGGTATAACCAGACGACGGCCACCGACATCGGATCCCTCCTGGGCGACATCTATGCGTGTGCGAAGGGTGGCGGAAGCCTGCTGGCCGCCGAACCCGGTCTGATCCGGCCGGCGGAATGCCAACACATGCTCGACCTGCTGGCCGAGAACAAGATCGGCATCCTCATCGAAGCCGGTGTGCCCGAGGGCACTCGCGTGGCGCACAAACACGGCTGGACGGATTCCCCGCTGGACTCGATCGGCGATGCCGCCGTTGTCTACTCCCCGGGCGGCGACTATGTCGTCGTCATCTTCCTGTGGGACAGCCCCGAAATGATCTTTGGGCCCACCTCCGACCTGATCACCGATCTCTCACGCGCCGTCTACAACTTCTTCAACCCTCCCTCTGCTCCGTAGCCGGAAGATCTGCCAGGCCTCGTGGCTTCCCATCCCCCTCGCCCTCCATCTGAGGCAGGGATGAGGTGGCCACCTCCGACCGCCTGAAACGCCCGAAGCGGTCAGGATCCGGAGGGCGGGGGCCCCGTCCATGTCATCTCCGAGTTTTCGGGTACATGAAGTTTGTATGGGGTGGGTGTGACGGTCGGCACTCCCGCATGACCTAGCGCGGGGCTATCGTGGTCCTGGTGGGTCTGGGAGGCGCGCGTATGGCCAAAGGACGTATCACCATCGACGAGGTCCTGTGCAAAGGATGCGAGCTTTGCACGACCGTCTGCCCCAAGAGCCTCTTGCACATGTCGATGGACCGGTTCACTCCCAAGGGATACCATCCCGCAGCCCTGGTCGACCCGGAGACGGCGTGCACGGGCTGCGCGATTTGCAGCGTCATTTGCCCCGAGGCGGCGATCACCGTCTACCGCTGGGTGGCGGCGAAGAGCCCCGTCGAGGTTGGCTGAGGAGGCCCGGATGGCCAAAGAGCTGCTGGAGGGCAACCGGGCGTTCGCCGAAGCGGCTGTGCGGGCCGGATGCGAGGCCTACTTCGGCTACCCGATCACGCCGCAGACGGAAGCCCTCGAGCACATGGCCGCCCGCATGCCCGAGCTCGGCCGCGTCTTCCTCCAGGCTGAGAGCGAGGTGGCGGCGGTCAACATGGTTTACGGGGCGGCCTGCGCCGGGGTGCGGGTTATGAGCTCGTCTTCGTCGCCGGGCGTCAGCCTGATGATGGAAGGACTGTCCTACATCGCCGGCTCGGAGGTCCCCGTCGTCCTGGTCGACGTCATGCGTGGCGGCCCGGGCCTGGGCAACATCGCCCCGTCTCAGGGGGACTACAACCAGATCGTCAAGGGCGGGGGGCACGGCGACTACCGGCCGATCGTTCTGGCGCCGGCCACGGTCCAGGAGTTGATCGACCTCACCTACGAGGCCTTCGACCTGGCCGAGAAGTATCGCTGCATCGTTGTCGTGCTGACCGACGGCAACCTCGGCCAGATGATGGAGCCGGCCGAACTGCCTCCGATGCGAGCGGTGCGGGCCGCCTCCGAACGGCCGGCCTGGGCGCTGACCGGCGCTCGCAACCGCAAACCCAATCTCATTTCGTCCATCTACATCGACCCCGTCAAGGAAGAAATCTTCAACCAGCAGTTGCAGGCCAAGCAGCGGGAGATCGAGGCCCACGAGGTTCGGGCGCGCGAGGTGCTCTTGGACGACGCCGACATCGGCGTGGTGGCCTTCGGGACCTCCGGCCGAATCGCCTACTCGGCGATCCAGCAGGCGCGCGCCGAAGGCATCCGCGTCGGCTTGCTGCGCCCGATTTCGTTGTACCCGTTCCCTTACGACCACGTCCGCCGGCTGGCCGAAACGGTACGCTCCATCCTCGTCGTCGAGATGAATTCCGGCCAGATGTTGGAGGATGTGCGCCTGGGCGCTCTCGGCCGTGTCCCGATTCGCTTCTACGGCCGGATGGGCGGGATGACCCCGATGCCCGACGAGATCCTCGAAGAAATCCGAAAGCTGCACGCCGAACGCGGCGCGGGCGCCTGACCCGGAGGAACGCGTGCCGACGGACATGGTCGAACAGATCGTCTACAGCCGACCGGAAAGCCTTTTGCCGGTGCACACACATTACTGCCCCGGCTGCACCCACGGCGTCGCCCATCGCCTCGTGGCGGAGGTGATCGACGAGATGGGCGTGCGGGAGGACACTATCGGCGTCGCCCCGGTCGGCTGCTCGGTCTTTGCCTACAACTACTTCAACATGGACTTCGCCGAGGCCGCCCACGGCCGCGCCCCGGCCATGGCCACTGGGATCAAGCGCGTCAGCCCGGACAAGATCGTCTTTACCTACCAGGGCGACGGCGACCTGGCGTCGATCGGCGCCGGCGAGATCCTGCACGTCGCCGGTCGCGGCGAAGGCATCACGGTGATCTTCATCAACAACGCGATCTATGGAATGACGGGCGGCCAGATGGCGCCCACGACGCTGCCGGGCCAGAAGACCACCTCCACCCCGCTCGGCCGCGACGTGGAGGTGCACGGCTTCCCGCTGCGCATGTGCGAAGTCCTGAGCCAGATGGACGGCGCGGCCTACATCGTGCGGCGCAGCCTCCACGACGTCGCCAACATCCGCAAGGCGAAGAAGGCGCTCCGTCGGGCTTTCGAAGTACAGCGGATGGGCCTGGGATTCTCCATGGTCGAGCTGCTCTCAAGCTGCCCGACCAACTGGGGGATCCCTCCTCAGGAGGCTCTCGGGTTCATCGAGCAGCACATGCTGCCGGCCTTCCCGCTGGGCGACTACAAGGTCCACCCGGCCATCGGCGACGGGCGTCGCGACGGGGAGCAAGGGTGACGATGCAGACGGAGATTGTCCTTTCCGGATTTGGCGGACAGGGGGCTCTCTTCGCCGGCCAGGTGCTGGCCTACAGTGGCCTGGAAGCCGGGCGGCATGTCACCTGGATTCCGTCCTACGGCCCCGAGATGCGCGGCGGAACCGCCCACTGCACCGTGATCATCAGCGACGACGAGATCGGATCTCCCATCGTCCGCCATCCGGCGGCGGCCATCGTCATGAACATACCCTCGCTCGAGAGGTACGAGCCCCTGGTCCGCAAGGACGGGCTCCTGGTGGTGAACTCGTCCCTGGTGGACCGGCAGGTTCAGCGGAGCGATCTGACGGCGCTGATGATCCATGCCAGCGAAGAGGCCGAGGCGATCGCCGACAAGCGTCTGGCGAACATGGTGCTTCTGGGCGCCTACCTCGAGGCCTCTCCGATCTTCACCCTCGAGGCGGTCGGCACGGCGCTGGAACACCACATCGCCGAGCATCGGCGCAAGCTCGTGCCGGCCAACTTGCAGGCCCTTCGCCGCGGTGCGGAACTGGCGCGGGAGCAGCTGGTGCCGGCGTAGGGGCTGCCGGCCGCCGGCTCCCAGCTCCCAGCTGCCCGCTCCGTCCTTCCATCCTGAGCGAAGGCGCCGAACCTGAAGGGCGAGGCGCCGAAGTCGAAGGACCAGTTACCTGTTACCAGTTACCAGTCCACAGTCCGCAGTCTCCTAGCTGCGAGGCGCAACCAGGTCAATCCCTCGTCTGACGACGGACAACCGACGGCGGTCGGCGGACGGCGGACGGCAGATGGCGGACGACTGACAACTGAAAACTGACGACTGACGACTAGTTGGTCAGCGGCCAAACGATCGGCAGAATCACCATGGCCACGGCGAACAGGAGGAGAGTCAGGGGCAGGCCCACTTTGAAGAAGTCGCGGAAACGGTAGCCGCCCGGCCCCATCATCAGGATGTTCACGGGGTGTCCGAGCGGCGTCATGAAGGCCATCGAGGTCGCCAGGGCGACACCCATGGCCATCGCCCGCGGGTCGACGCCGAACTGTTGGGCGGACCGGATCGCGATCGGGGCCATCACCGCTGACACGGCGGCACCCTTCATGCCCTGCGACAGCAGGACCGTGACGGTCAGCAAGCCCAGCAGGAGCGCCAGAGGTCCGTAGGGGGTCAGGGCGTGTGTCAGCGCGTCGGCGAAGAGCGTCGTCGCACCCGTCTTGGTCATCGCCAACCCGAGCGGCAACATCCCCGCCACCAGGAACACGATTCTCCAGTCGATCGCCCGGTAGCCCTGCTCCATCGTCAAGACGTTGGTGATGACCATGAGCAGAGCCCCGGCCAACATCACCTCGCCGACGGGGAATGGGCCCAGTGCGGCCACGAGCACGCTGAGGGCGAAGATGGCGGTCGCAAGCCAACCCTTCTTGGATACCTCGACCGGCCGGTCGGCGTCGTCGCTCAGCACAATCAGATCGGGTTCCGAACGGAGCAGGGCCAACCGATCGCGCGCTCCCTGCAGGAGCAGGGCATCCCCGAAGGCCAGCCGCAATTCCGCAAGCCCGGTGCGGATGACTCGTTCCCCATTCCAAATGGCGAGGACCGCCATCCCGTACCTCTCGCGAAAGCGCGTTTCCTTCAACGTTCGGCCGATGAGTTCGGAGCGGGGCGCCAGGACCACCTCGACGACGACATTGGAGGCCGATTCCAGGTCGCCTTCGTCGTAGGGGCGCGCCGGCAGAATCTCGAGGTAGGGCTCGACATCCCTGCGCCGAAAGTCCTCGAGGCGTCCCTCCAACAACATGACGTCACCCTGATGAAGGATGAAGTCCGGCATGGGGGCGAGAACGACTTTGCCGTCGCGTTCCACGGCGACCAGATTGAGGGCGTACTTCTCACGCAGTGTGCTCTGCGCCAGTCCCTTGCCGATCAGATAGGAGCCTGCCGGAATGCGCGCCCGGAAAAGGCGATCGCCCAGCTGATACATTTTGAGCAAGTCATCCTTCGCCTGGCGGATAACATCGATCCGTTCCGACGACGCCTCGGCGGGAAGCATTCGCCGGCCCCACAAGGTCATGTAGAGAATCCCCGCCGCCACCAGAGGCAGGCCCACCGGCGCGAAATCCAGCACTCCGAATCCCGGGTAGCCGTTGGAGCGCAGGATCGTGCTGACGACGATGTTGGTCGTTGTGAACAGCGTCGCCATCCCGCCCAACAACGTGCCGAAAGCCAGGGGAATCAGAAGCTTCGACGGCTTGACCTTGGCCTTCCTGGCGACCGTCAATGTCGCCGGCAGAAGCATCGAGGCGACGGCGATGTTGTTCATGAACAAGGATAGAAACGCCGCCGACGACATCAGGGCGGTGGTCAGGCGCACCTCACTGGCGCCGGCAGCCCGGACGATCAACGTGCCCACGCGCTCGGCGATCCCGGTCACGTTCAGGCCGTGCGCGAGGACGAAGACGCCCAGGATGGTGATAACGGCAGGATCGCTCAGGCCTGAAAACACTTCCTGCGGCGACAGGACCCGGCTGAAGCCCAGGGCGAGCAGCACGAGCAGGGCGACCAGGTCGACCGACAGTCGTTCGCTGAGGAAGAGGACGATCGCTACAGCGAGGATGATGAGGGTGAGTGTGAGTTCGTGGCTCATGAACGTACTTCAGCGCCGCCCCTCGGCCATCCCCTCGACATCCGGGCCGGCGGGCTCCAGCAGAACCTGTGGAGTCGATCGAGCGAACAGAAGGCCCTGCTGCGCCGGGGAGCCCCCGCGCAGAAGGACCTCAGGTGGACAGTCGCGCGCCGCAATTGCCGCAGGTGTCGGTCCCGGATGGCCAGACGAAACCACAACGAGGGCATGCCACCGGTTGATCGGGCCCCAGCGGCGCGCCGCAGGCGACGCAGCTGGGGACGCCCACCTCGTTGGCCGACAGGCAGTAGGGGCAGGTCAGGCGACGCAGGCGCTCGGAGATCGCCTGGGAGGCGCCCAGGGTGCGAGCGGCGGCGCCCAGGACGTCCCATACCCGCGACGAAAGCTGCAGGGAGGTCAGATCCTGGGCGATGTCGTCCAGTCGACCGAGCAGCGACCACGGGTTCTTGAGAGCCCACAACGCCGTCGTGCCCAGGCTGGCCGCGACGCCGAGCCACTCCTGCTGGCCCAGACGCGCCAGCACGCCATCCTCGACCGTCGACAGCTGCACGGTCAGGGCCGTCCGCCCACCGGACGGTTGGCCGGCGCGGCTGGCGATCTGCACCAACACCTGCTCGCCATCGCCGATACTCTGGGCGCGCAGGTCGCCGCGATCGAATTCCGCGACGAGCGCCTGCGCCAACCGGTCCGGGGTGACGGGTCCGTGGAAGGTGCGTTGATCGAAGGGAGCAGCCTGGTTCATTGCGCGTAGTATAATGCGCGCCTCCTCCTGGCGCCAATCGATGCACCGACGAATGGCTGTCTTCTGCCTGACCGTGACGTCCATCGGTCTGATGATGGGCTTTGCGCCCGCTTCGGACCGGTCGCCGCGCGCCCAAATCCAGGCGACGGTCACCGGGACTCCGTCGGGGCCGACGATCCTGGTGCCGGAGCAGGTCAACGTTCGCACCGGGCCCGGGGTCAACTATCCGCAGGTCGGGATTCTCATCGCCGGCCAGACGGCGCCGGCGCTGGGCCGCTCGCCGGGCGGCGAATGGATCCAGATCGTCTACCCGGGCGTCGCCGGCAACGTCGCCTGGGTCTATGCTGCGTTCGTTGTCCTGCAGACGTTTCAGCCGGGCGGACTGCCCGTCGTCGAACCGCCTCCGACGCCCACGCCGCGCGTCACGTCCACGATCGATCCCACTCTGGCGGCGCAGTTCAACCTGGGCGAAGCCACGGCGACACGTCTGCCAACCTTCACCTCGGCGCCTGCGCTGCCGGAAGCGACCCCGATTTCCACGGGGGACAGCGGCGCCGGCGGCTTCCCGCCGATCCTGGCGATCCTCGGCCTGCTCGTGGTTGGATTGTTCGGAGTGGTGATTTCGTTTCTTCGCGGAGGGTGACTGGCTGCTGACGGCACCCAGCTCGCAGCTCCCAGCCCCGAGACCCAGCGCCCAGCCCCCAGCCCCCAGCCCCCTAGCTCCCTGTCATCAGTTCTCGGTTTCCAGTCGCCAGCCCTTCGACCATCGGCTTGATGGGTGGCGCAAGGCCGAGTCGGGTCCACGGGGGAAGAAGCCCATTTGGACATGGACGTCGAGCGGGGCGTGCGGAAACGGACAACGGACCGCTGAATACTGACTGCTGAAGACTGATGGCTAGGGGCGGGCAGCGGAAAGCGCAAAGCGGAAAGCGGAAAGCGGAAAGCGGAAAGCGGAAAGCGGTCGTCTCCCAGAGGCTAGATCGCTTGTCTTCCGGCGAACCCCGCGTCCAGATCGTGCCAATGGGCGACTTCGGGCTCGCCGTGCTGCCAGCAGAGGAAGACGATCGCTTGCCCGCGTTTGGAGGGGAAGTCGATCAGGCCCGTCTGCATGTCCTTGACCACGACGCCGGTCGCTTCGATGGCTCGCAGCGCCGCCCGCAGCCGTTCGAAGACGACGAGCAGCTCACCCGTAGCGCGGCTGCCTCCGTTGCCCAGCATCTTCTGAAGCACCGGCTCCAGCGCCGGCTGGAGCTCGAGGAGGCGAGCGCGCGAGCGCATCATCTCCTCCACCAGGGGAATCAACGTCACCAGCAGCGCGTCGGCTTCCTCGCGAGTGAACAGATGGGAGAAGGTCGATGCCATAGAAAAGCGCAGGCCGCCATGGCGACCTGCGCCCTCCAAGTCCGATTGGCTTCGCGGCTCTAGTGGCAGCCGCAGCCGCTATCGGCCGCGGATTCGCCGGCTGTCCGGAAGCTGTGACCGCAGCCGCACGAGGCGACGGCGTTCGGGTTGTCGATGCGGAACCCGCCGCCCATGATCTCGTCGACGTAGTCGATGGTGCAGCCGGCCAGATACGTCATCGACATCGGATCTACGACGACATCCACACCCTCGAAGGCGTATCGCTGGTCGGTCTCACGCGGGTTGCCCTCCAGGGCCATGCCGTACTGCATCCCGGAGCAGCCGCCGCCGGACACGAACACCCGCAGGGCATGGCCCTGCAGATTGCGCTCGTCCAGCAGTCTCCGAACACGTTGGACCGCCGAGGGGGTGAGGGTGATGGGCTCGGTCGAAACCGTCTCTACTGTCGGAGCGTCCACAGGAGCTACCATTCTGTCGAATACCTCCATCCCAAATCGAGAGGATGTGTACCGAGTTTAGCAGGGTCGAGCACGGCTGTCAAAGGGGGGCCTCCGTCAACCGGACGCGGCATGCCGGATCGGCCGCCGCGATCGACGCCTCCAGGTGGACGTGGCTGCCCAGGACGGATTCGATCAGCCCCATGTCGAACTGGCACATGCCCGGAGCCGCCCGCGCCACTTCGAGGTAAGGGCAATTGCACAAGACGAGCGTCGGGATCCCTTCTACGTCTTCCCAGGCCGGCAAGTAGCCGCGCCGTTCCAGAACGGCCAAGGCGGCCTTGCGCCGGTCCCCATGGCCCTGCTTCCAGTTCTCGACAAGCGAGTGCCCCAGGGCCGTTCCTGCCGCCTCCAGGGCGTTCCCTACAGAGCTGCCGAGGCCGCCGTCCAGCTCGCGGACAAGGCAGGCGCATAGTTCACCGTAGTTGCGGGGAAGGTGGGAGTCGGCCGAAGGCGTCAGGCGGTAGGCCATCTCCGGGCGACCGGGGCCCGGCCTGCGTCGGGGGGAGGGCTCCTCGACCAGGTCATCTGCCATCAAAGCCTCGAGGTGGTGGCGGATGGTTACCGGTGTCAGGCCGAGGCCGCGGCTCAGGTCCGCTACCGACCCTGATCTATGGCGTTTGAGGAACTCGAGGATGCGGGCGCGCGAATCGCCGCTCATGTCCAAACCCTGCCCGATTCTAGGTCGGGCAGGCGAATTTGTCAAACGTCATCTGAGAAATTAAGCTTGCCTTGACAGAACGACCTGGGGACGTATAATTCCCCCCTGGGTCCGCCGGCCTGGAAGGCGGGCGCGGTTCCCGTCACCCAGCGTCCTGCTAGCAGTTCACCGCTCTGGCACCCGTCGGCGGCCCGATCACGGCCGGAGCGCAAGCCTGCCAACATGGAGCCCCAGC
Organism: Anaerolineales bacterium; assembly: GCA_035455265.1. GTDB lineage: Bacteria > Chloroflexota > Anaerolineae > Anaerolineales > E44-bin32 > MGOM01. The sequence continues at coordinate 1,587 of DATIFK010000036.1, read as the reverse complement.
GCCCAATGAGCGAGCCCGAAACCCCTTCCGAAATCCAGGTCCCCGATGAGTTGAAGGGCCAGGTCGCCGTGACCAGCCTGGACCGCCTCTACAACTGGGGGCGGCGCTCGTCGGTCTGGCCGATGATGTTCGGCCTGGCGTGTTGCGCCATCGAGATGATCGCCACCGCCACGGCCCGCTACGACTTTGCCCGCTTCGGCATGGAAGTCATGCGGCCGAGCCCGCGCCAGACGGACCTGATGATCGTCTCCGGCACGGTCACCAAGAAGATGATCCCGCAGATCGTGCGGCTGTACAACCAGATGCCGGAGCCGAAGTACGTGATGGCGATGGGAGCTTGTGCCTCGGGCGGCGGCCCCTTCAAGGAAGGCTACAACGTCGTGTCGGGCGTGGATCAGTTCGTGCCGGTGGACGTGTACGTCCCCGGCTGTCCGCCGACGCCTCAGGCGCTGTTGCACGGCTTGATGACGGTCCAGAAGAAGATCGACAGCGAGTCGCTCAAGACGGTTCGCTGGTACCGGCCCGAGCCGGTCGAGCCGCTGCCGATCCCGGTGTTGGGCCCCGACCTGATCAACATCCGCGACCTGCCGAAGATCCGGCCCCAGGCCGAGGGCCAGCCCGAAGCCGAACCGGCGGGGACGAACGCATGACCGAGGCGACGATCACCCCGACGCTGGACCAACTCGAGCTTCGCTTTCCCGGCGCCGTGACGGCCGACACGCGCCCGGGGTATAGCGGCTACCTGGTGGCCGCCGACCGCCTCTCGGGATTCGCCCGCAGCCTGCGCGACGAGCTCGGCTTCGACTACCTGTCTTCGGTCACCGCCGTGGACTACCTCCCGGACGGCAAGATGGAGGTCGTCTACCACGCCTATCGGACGCAAGGCGGCCCCGGGGTGGCCTTCAAGGTCCAGTTGCCGCGCGACAACCCCGAGGTCGATTCCCTTGTCCCGGTCTACCCCGGCGCCGATTTCCAGGAACGCGAAGCGTGGGACCTGTTTGGGATTCGCTTCCGCGGCCACCCCGACCTGCGACGGATCCTGATGTGGGAAGGCTTCGCCGGCCACCCGATGCGCAAGGACTGGCACGAGGCCTACTTCGAAGAGGAAGGCAAGCCGTTCAAGAATCGCTGGCCGGAGGGCAAGGTCTACCGGATCGAGGACAAGGTCCCCTTCGGGCACAACGTCGCCTATCCCCCGTCCTTCACGCCCGAGGGTTGGGTGCCGGAGACCGACGCGGCCCTGTACGCCGGCGTGGCGCCGGTGCCGGAGGCCGAGGGCGGCAATGGCGGAGCATCCCCGGAGCGAAGCGGAGGGGACGGCCGCACCATGGATACCGACCAGCTGGTGGTCAACCTGGGGCCGCAGCATCCTTCGACTCACGGCGTCTTCCGCATGGTCGTCAGCCTCGACGGCGAGACGATCACGAAGCTCAAGCCGGTGATGGGCTATCTGCACCGCAACCACGAGAAGATCGGTGAGCGCAACACGTACCTGATGAACATGCCCTTCACCGATCGGTTGGACTACTTCTGCTCGATGGGCAACAACTTCGGCTACGCGCTGGCGGTCGAGAAGCTGATGGGCAT
>DATIFK010000035.1:0-2710 GCA_035455265.1 Anaerolineales bacterium | reverse complement strand
CGCGAAGCCGCAGCGCACAAGCGGCCGCTCGTCCTGGTCTTCTCGGCCGAGTCTTGCCCCTGGTGCCGGCAGATGGAGCGCACGACGCTGTGCGACCCCGAGGTCGTGGGTGTGCTGAACCGGCGGTTCGTCCCGGTCAAGGTCGTGGCGGACGACGCCCGCAACGGCTCCCTCGTGAGCGGGCTGGGCCTCCAGGGCCTGCCGGCCGTCGTGCTGGTCGCGCCGGGCGGCCAGGTCCTGGCGACCCGGGAGGGCTTCCTCGACGTGGCCAGCTTCCTGGCGCTGCTGGACCGCGCCCTGGCCCTCGGCGCCTGATTCCACGCGGAGGTTCCTGCTTCGCGGCAGCCAGTTTCGTCCGAGGCGTGCGCCTCGTGCCAGAGCTGGCCGCTCCACAGGCTGTCGCCGAGGGACTCCCGACGCGGTTCGCTCAATTCTGAGCTGCGTTCGGGTCGCGGCAGTGGTGCGTGCCACATCCGGGGCACGTCCATTCCCGATCTTTTAATCCGAAGTTCCAGGGGGCATGAAGGAGAATATCTATAGTGGTAAACAGCTTACGTCAATTTCCGGTTCCCGTTTCTGGCTACACTTTGATCAACCGCAGCGCCTCGGCCTGCAGCGCGTCGGCCTCCGTCACCTGGCGGAACGTCGTCTGATTCGGATCGGCGGTCACCACACACGTATTCCGGCACCGCGTCCCCAGATGAGCCACCAACGTCCGAAAACTCTGGACCGGCAACCCGCCCGTGGTCACGTGCGTCTTCTTCTTCAGGCGCGCCGACTCCGAGGCACGGGCCGGCGCCACCGGGTCGCGCCGCCGCCGGTCCACAGCCAACTCCTCGTCCTCGAACAGCAACGGCTCCCACGCCCGGCGCAGGTGCCCCTCCACGTAGTAGGCCAGCAGGCACAACAGGATGTGCGCCCGCACCCGCTCGGCTGTGCGGTGGTGGATCGGGCGGACCAACAGGTCGATCCCCTTGAGGCACCCGAACGCCTGCTCCACCAAGCCCAGCCGCTTGTACGACCGCACCCCGTCGGCGGCCGTCAGCCGCTCGGTCGGCTCGCTGGTCCGGATCACATAAATACCATTCAGAAGCACTTCATCCTTGATCGCGTCTGCCTTGCGGGCCCAGCCCAGATACCCGTCGCGGATCGTCAGGGTGAAATGTTTGGCCATCTTGTAATGATTGATGATCTTGCCCGCCCGCACGCCGATCTCGGCCGCTGTCTCGGGCGGGCCCGCCGGCCGGGCCACACTCGCGGCCAGCGCCTCCAGTTCGGCCTGCGTGGCCGCGAGCAGGTCCTGGCGCTTCTGGCGGCGCTGCTCGGCCAGTTGGGGATTGTAGCACGCCACCAGTCGTTCGCCGGGGAATTCCGGGGAGGTGATCTCCGCCAGGCGTTCGGCCTCCAGATCCTTGCGGATCAGGTGGCCGTCGGCCAACAGGCGGCGGATCGCCCCGCTGCGCATGGCCGCGATCCAGCCCAGGCCCGGGTGTTTCTTGAGCACCTCAATCTGAGTTTGCGTGAGCATGCCGCGATCACCGACCAGCACCACCCGCGACAGGCCGAACCGCTTCGTCAGCGCCTCGACCTGATCGGGGACGGTCGTGGGGTCGCCGGTGTTGCCGGGATACACCTGCACGGCGACCGGCCGGCCGTCGGCGTCGGTCAGGATACCGTAGACGATGATGGGGCAACCGGTCGTGCCGTCGCGGTCGTGGCCGAAGCGGGCCAGCGGACAGGTCTTCCCCTCGTAATAGCTGCTGGTGACGTCGTAGAAGACCAAGGCCCCGTCGTCGAGGTGCCGTTTCGCCAGCTTCTTCTCGATCGCCTCCTGCCGCTTCAGCAGCCAGTCCATAGCGTCGTAGAGCTGATCCTCGTCGGCGTCGGCGACGCCCAGTTCCTCGGCCAAGGTGGTGTCGTGCCAGTGGCGGGTGTTGGCCAGCTTGGAGCTGGGGAACAGGAGGCGTTCGGCGATCATGGCCATGACCAGGTCGCGCCGCCGCGAGGGCTCCGAGGCGATGAGCTCCTCCAGTTCCAGCGTGCGGATCATCGTCAGGACGGCCTCGACATGGCCATGCGGGAGCGAGCGCGTGATGCGGAAGGCGTCGGCCGCGGGGACGAAGATCTCGCCCTTGAGGGAGCGCTTGATGAGATCGATGAGGTGATCGGGCAGATGGGAGAGGTTGCCAAGGGTCTCATGGGTGACGGTCTTTCCTTTGCGGATGGAGCGTCGGAGCAGATGGGTGACGTAGGTCTTCCCCTTGTAGACCCGCTTGGTCGTAGCCACATGAACGGCGCCGCCTCGTGTTGCCATGCGGCCATTTTCGAAGGGACGACGGCCCTGTCAAGAGGATCCTCGCTTTTTTAGTGGCTACATTTCCGCGTCGAAATCGCGGTTAACCGCTGAGAGGCGGCTGACTTACGACGAAAAATGGTCTGGAACTTCGGATTAAATATTTGTAGAGTCGAGGAGTAGCGCGGTAGTTTAGGCTTGGCCTATCTGTGGCCGGCCCTTTCGTCTGCCGGTGCCTCAATAGCCTCGCCGTGCCCCGTTTCTACTCCCCGCTCATCGAACCGGACAGGCGGTTTTCCCGCATCCGGCTCTCGGACAAGAACTCACGCCTTCGCCCACGGAAAGCTCCGAGGTCGATCGCTCAAGCGGATGAGGCCGAATTCGTCATGCAGCCTCGCGTCGGGGAATCGTGTCGTC
>DATIFK010000034.1:0-15662 GCA_035455265.1 Anaerolineales bacterium | reverse complement strand
CGCCAGGGTCTGCGAAGGCAGGGTCGCCCGGAGTACGGGAGACCTCTAGGGAGGCGACGATGATGGGACGACGACGGATGTTGCGGGCGCTGGCCGTTCTGGTCGCCGCCTCGGTGGCGTGCAGTCTTTCCGGCACCCCGGCCTCGCCCTCGCCCGGCGTTACCACCTCCGCGCCCGGCGGCACTCCGCCGCCCGGAGACACAGAAACTGCCGCGCCGACAGCCTCCGTGCCCACCGAGCCTCCGCCGCCAGCCGGGCTGACGGACGCGCTCCAGGCCAAGGTCGACGCGGGTGAATGGACCTACGAGGAGGGACTCGTCCAGAGTCTGAAGCTGTTCGCCGGCGAGGCACAGGTGTCGGACGTGTACGGAGAAGTGCCGGCCAACCTGGAGGGTTTCGGCCTCGTTCGCGAGGCGCAGCGCTACCTGCGGGTCGGGTCGGACGCGGCTGTCAAGGCCGAGATGGAGCGCCTGCTCGGCATCATCGCACCCCCGCCGGAGCGGTTGCTCGAATACGCCTCCCCGGCGCCGACCAGCTCCTCCGGGTTGCCGGGCCTGGCCTCACCGGCGCGGGCCGCCGAGAATTGCGAGAAGTTGTATGCAGATGGTTTCCCGACCGGGTCCGGCATCAAGTGCCTCCTGCTGAAGGAGGGCGGCATCAGCGGACAGACGGTGCGGGTCTTCTGGCCCATGATTGCCGTGGACACCGCCTACGCCGACGCCGCCTACAACGGCGTGCTGCTCGCATGGCAGAAGTACAGCGCACTGACCCCTCCGGCGGGCATCTCCATCCTGAAGGGCGTGGACGTGGTGTTCTCTCTTCTGAACGCCCAGGAAGGGCCCAGCATCTTGGCGATGGTGCCCAGTAAGAGCACCGACCAGCGCTGTCTCATCGCCGTCTACCTTCCGGCCATCCAGGAGAACGAGCAATCCAAAGGAAGTCCGGACGACTTCAGCCACTTCCTGCAGACGATCGCCCACGAAATGTTTCACTGCTACCAGGTGTGGAACTTCCCCGAGCAGGCCGACGACTCGTGGAAGGTGCAGGATTGGTGGGGCGAGGCCACGGCGACCTACTTCAGCAATGTCGTCTGGCCGGAAACCAACGCCGAATGGGAATGGCTGCCCGCCTTCGCCTACCAGTCCGCCGACACCTCCATGGTGTACATGGACTACGACAACTTCGTCTTCTTCCAGTTCCTGGCGGACTCCATCGGGGACAACGGGGTCCTCAAGTTGATCTCCAGCATGCCGTTCGGCGGCGACGAACAAAGTCAGGCGGCCGCCCTGGCGGCCTTCCCCAACATCCAGCAGCTCTACCACGACTTTGGCCGGGCCTACATGGACGGCACCATCGTCGACACCTCCGGCAAGAAGCTGCCGACCGCCCCGCCCTACTTCGGAGCCGGTCACAAGATCGATGTCACGACGGCCCAGATCCGCACGCTCGATGTGCAGCCGTTCGTCCTCGGCCGTTACGCCTTCCGATTTGCGCAAGGCCGCCAGTGGCTGGTCTCGCAACAACTCACTGGAGGCGCCGAAGGCTACCTGGCGGCCCGCACGGATATGGCCGTGGGCAACTGGGGAGACCTTCCGGAGAAGGTGGCGGCCGGCTGTGCCCCGGTGATCTACTACGTGGTGCTGACGAACGCTTCGGCGCAGGGAACGTTCGCCACTGAGGTCACCATCACCCCGGACAAGGAGCTGGGCTGCGACCAATGCCTGGTCGGGACGTGGGACATCAACATCGACAGCTTCACCGAGTACGTCGAGGCGCCTTTCGCTGAGACGCCCGGGCTATATCACTTCGACTCGGCCGGTGGACTGTGGCGCTATCACTTCCGCCCCGACGGGACGATGACGGGCGAGTTCGATTTCTTCTACAACTATGAGCTTACCCAGCAGAACGCCCCGCTCGGGAACGACATCAACGTCACCGGCAACATGACGATCAAGGGCACAGGGGAGGGCACCTACATCTCCGACGGAGTCAGCAACCTGACCTTCGGGTTGGTGAAGGACGCCGTCAGCATCGCACAGGACCTCTACATGAACGGCCAGAAGATGGCCAGCGGCCCGATTGACCAGGGCGGCTTCGGCGGCAGCACCGGCACCGACGGCGCCGTCTACTCCTGCGACGATGAAGCGGGCGAGCTGCTGATCAACTACGCGCCGCAATCGGGCCTGCCGCCGATCCTGTTCGATCGGGTGTCGAAGAATCCCTGACGTCCGACGGAGGGGAGCCGGCCGGCGAGCTGGGGCGCCTGGGATTCCGACGAGTTAGCCAGCGGATCGAAACCGACAACGCGCCCAAGGCGGCCAGCCAGACCGCACAGCACAGAGCGAGGATGAGGGCGGACGCTCCAGCGGGCGCCAGCACGTCCCTCGTCCGGGGGACAATCGCGGTGACGGTCGCACCGGGGGGCAGCGTGGGGCGGATCTCCGTGGGGCGTGGCGTCGGCGCCGAGTAGGCGAGCGCCGTTGGGTACGCCCCAGGTGGACCGTCGAGCCACACCCACCAGGCCTCCTGGAACTCCTCGAACGTGAGGCCGGTGACCTCCAGCAGGGACTCGTCCGTATCGTGGCCCTGCCGGTACGATTCCATCAGGCGGCCGACGCCGGCGGCACCCCATCGCTCATACAGGAACGTGACGGCCGACAGGCTTTCGTTGTAGAGGCGATCGATGCGGTCGTCGTCGCCGGTGAAACTGCCGCTGATCAGGCGAAGGGGAATCAGTTCGCCCTGGCGGACATCCCAGCGAACCTGATCCATCTCGTCGTCGTGCGATCGAAACTCCTGGTAGGTGGCGAATCCCTCGTTCAGCCAACTCGGCGGGTCGGCGGCCAGGGCGGTGTGGGTGGCCTGGTAGAAGAACAAGTGGGCCACTTCGTGAGGAATGACATCGCGAATCCAGCTATCGCGCCCCCCGGGTCCGACCACCTGGACCGTCAGGCTCATCTCCGTGTAAGCCTGCCCGGCCACCCATGACTCGACGCGCTCGTGCCACGACTCGAAGTCTTCGTCGTTGGCGTAAAGAACCACCTGCAGCTGGTGGGGAATCTGGATACGGGTGGCTTGCGACATGTTGTCCAGGGCCGTCCCGGCCGTGTCGAATACCCGCCTCCCCAGCGCGTCCCCGCCGGCATACCACCATACGGCCAGGCGATCGTCTTCCAGCGTCGACCACTCGAAACGCGGATCCACGACGGTGTACTCGACCGGCTCGGTCATCAACACCCGGCCGTCGCGGTCCTGGAAGCGCCAGGCGTACGTGGCCGGCGCTCCCGGCGGGATGCCGTTCTCGCGCGTCATCCAGTTGACCGTGGCCTCAACCGTGGTTCCGGGCGCAAACTCGGCCCGCAGGACGGACGTGGACAAGTCCCCGCGGACGTTCAGGTACAGATCGACGGTGTCGATCGGCGCTTCCGGGCTCGTCGCGGAAACGTGGAACGTGATCTTCTCGGGGTAGAGGTTCTCGATCGTCGTCGGGCCGACGGCGATCTCGTTGGAGCCGGCTAACCACCAGACGGCGCAGGCGAGCAGCCATCCCGCGCGCGGCCTGGCGGTGCGCCGCCCTACGTCTCCGTCGGTTCGGGGGTGGGCGTGGGCCCGGTGTTGGGGGGCCAGTGAATCAGGCGCCATTCGGTGTAGCCGTGCTTGTCGACGGTGTAGATGCGGGCGCTGGATGGTTGCTGGCAGCCGGCCTCATCATGCAGGATGATGACGGGGTTTGTGATATGCGGTGTGTGAATGATTTCGGGCCCGTCGATCGCCACAGGGCTGAAGATCAGCTGCCGGTCGACGCACAGCCAGGCCTCGATCAGGTAGCCGCGGTAGTCATCCTCGGTCATCCAGACCGGCGTCCAGATGACGGTGACGTCGTCACCCACGCGTTTGGCGCTGACGGCGCGCGGCGGTTTGTAGAGTTCGGCGAAGGGCAGCCGGCCATAGAACTCGCCGACGTCCATGACGTCGCCGCTGAGGATCTTCAGCAGCGAGGTCTTGACCCAACACTCACCGACGTAGTTCCACGGATCGACATAGACCCACGAGCCGTCCTGGTTTCGCCCCAGCACCGTCACGCGATTGCCCGGGTACATGCCCCATTCGTACAGGTAGGCTGCCCCCGGGCCGTAGCGACAATTGGCCTGTTCCATCACCCGCCCGCGAATCTCCGGCGTCGCCGTGGGCGACGGGGTGCGGCTGGGGGTGAAGGTGATCGTTGGGGACAACGTGACGGTGGCCGTGTACGCCGGCGTGAAGGTACCAGTCGCCGTCGCGGTGGCGCTGGCTCTGGGCGTCGTCGACGGAGTCTGGGTGGGCGTCGTGGACGGCGTGGGGGTCCGAGTGGGAGTGGGCGTCGGGACCGGGCGCCGGGCCCACGCCCAACCTCCGCCGAAGCCGACGGCGGCCAGAAGGACACCAAGCGGCACAAAGACCAACCAGCTCCTGCGCATGCGGCCGATTCTCAACTCGACGCCTTCCGAACGCAAGGAGTACTTTCGCCTGTCTCACGAGCGTCAGCCGCACGCCGGGCGGTTGCGTCTCTATCCAACCTAGACCCGGGCCATGACCGGATACGTTGACCCTCTGCGCCCGCCTCCTATCCTGGAATCGGGCGAGGACGGCCCCCGGCGAAAGGGCCGGGACGCCTCGCCGAGGCGCCGACCTTTCGGCACAGACGGACATCCCTGCGCGGGGTGTCGGGAGGAGATCGTCGTGGACCTGGACACACTTGTGCTTTGGATTGTGATTGGTGGTGTCGCTGGGATCGTCGCCGATTGGCTGATTCCCACCATCCGCCTCGGCCTGATCGAATCGATCGTGGTCGGCATCCTGGGAGCCTTCATCGGTGGGTGGTTGTTCGGCGTGCTGGGAATCAGCGTCGGCGCGGGCGTGGGTGGAGCCATCATCGTGGCCATCGTGGGGGCGGTCGTCCTGTTGCTTCTCGTCGCCGCCATCCGTCGACGGGTCTAGGGGCGGACGAAACACCTCGATCCCGCTACGCCTGCCCTTTTCCGGCGTCACCCTCACCCCGAACGCGGAAGACCGTTCGGGGTGAGGGTGTGTTATCATGACCGATCCTCTCCGCGTTTGGGTGGCTCGGGAAGGAGAAACCGCCATGCGCTCGTTCTGGACCGGCGCCATCAGCTTCGGCCTGATCTATATTCCGGTCAAACTCTACAACGCCGCTGAGCCTCAGGAGCTCAGCTTCAACATGCTGCGGCGGCGCGACAAGAGCCGCATCAAGTATGTTCGCGTCGCCGCCGATACCGGCGAGGAAGTCCCCAACGAGGAGATCGTCAAGGGCTACGAGTTCGCCAAGGGCGAATACGTCGTCCTCGAAGAGGACGACTTCAAGAAGGCCAACGTCCGCAAGACGGAGACCATCGACATCTCCACCTTCGTTGACGCCTCGCAGGTGGATCCCAAGCTCTACGAGAAGCCCTACTACCTGGAGCCCATCAAGGGAGCCGCCAAAGCCTATGCCCTCTTGCGCGACGCGCTGGCGCGCAGCGGCAAGGTGGGCGTCGGGCGCTTCGTGCTGCGCAACCGGGAGGCGATGGTCATCGTCAAGCCCGAGGACCGCGTGATTGTCCTCAACCAGATGCGCTTCGCCGACGAGATCCGCGATCCCGGCGAATTGACCCTGCCGGGCGTCGGCGAAGTCCCCGAGAAGGAACTCGACATGGCCGTCAGCCTGATCGAGACCCTGACCGGCGAGTGGCATCCCGAGGAGTACCACGACACCTATACCGACGACCTGAAGCGGATCATCCAGGCCAAGGTCGAAGGCCGCGAGCCCGAGGCCGAAGTGGAAGCGCCCAGGCCGATCGAGGTCACCGACTTGTTTGCCAAGCTCAGCCAGAGCCTGGAACAGGCCAAGCAGCAGAAGGGAGAGTAGCTGTCGGCGGTCAGCTGCGTGCTTCCAGCCGCCGGCCGCCAGCTTGCACGCGTCCACTCCCCGGCATGAACGCTCGACTCATCCATGGAGAACCCGTCGCTTCCACTGGAGGCTCGGCGGCCAGGATCACCAGGTCTCTCCCGGAAGGACACCGGGACGGTGTGAGCGGAGCGAGGGGCTCACTTGGTTCGCCCCGAGCGTAGTCGAAGGGCCATTCCGCAAGGGCCCTTCGACGTCGGCCGCCGGAGCGATTTCTCGCACCCCGAAATGAGGGACGGTCTTCGCTCAGGGCCCTCCGGATCGCAGGCCACTCACGACCGGCCACTGTCTCGATGACCCTCAACGACTACCAACGCAAGCGCGACTTTGAACGTACGCCTGAGCCTCCCGCCGCGCCGGCCGAAGGGCCCGGGCGGCTGCGCTTCATGGTCCACATGCACGACGCCACCCGGCTGCATTGGGATTTGCGCCTCGAGCTGGACGGCGCCTACAAGAGCTGGGCCGTACCGAAGGGACCGTCGCTCGACCCAGCCGAGAAGCGTCTGGCCGTCCACGTCGAGGACCATCCGCTCGAGTACGGTGACTTCGAGGGCGTCATCCCGGAAGGCAACTACGGCGCCGGCACGACGATGATCTGGGATGAAGGCACGTACACCACGCCGGGCGCGGTCGATGCCGAGGCCGCTGCCGGCGCGTTTCGCGCCGGCCTCGACAAGGGCACCGCCAAGCTGATCCTGCACGGCACGAAGCTGGAGGGCCAGTTCGCCCTGGTGCGCTTGAAGGACGGGGACGGCAAGAACTGGCTTCTGATCAAGGACCGCGACGCCTTTTCTACGCCACGCGACATCCTCGAGCTGGATCGTTCGGCGCGCAGCGGCCGCAGCCTGGCGGAGATTCGCCAGCAGGAGATCGGCCGCCCGCGCGCCGACCGCATCGCCGTCGACCTGAGCCACGTCGACCTGAACGGCGCGCCGCTCGCCCCGTGGCCGAAATCCATTCAACCCATGTTGGCCGAGCTGACCGAGCGCCCGTTCGACCGACCCGGCTGGCTGTTCGAGATCAAGTGGGACGGCTTCCGCGCCATCGCCGAAGTCCATGGCGACGAAGTGCGACTGTATTCGCGCAACCAGACGGACTTCCTCGAAACCTTCCCGCCCGTCGTCGAGGACCTGAAGAAGATCGGCTTCGAGGCCGCCTTCGACGGCGAGATCGTGGCGGTCGATGCGGACGGCAAGGCGCAGATTCATTTGCTGCGCAACTTCCGCACCACCGGCAGGGGCGCGCTGGTCTACTACGTGTTCGACCTCCTCTACCTGAATGGTCACGACCTGACGGGATTGCCCCTGGTGCGGCGCAAGGAGATCCTGCGCCAGGTGATGCCGAAGCTGCCCCACATCCGTTTGAGCGAAGGCATCCTCGAAAATGGGGAGGCGCTGTATGCCAGGGCGGTCGAGGCCGGGCTCGAGGGTGTGATCGGGAAGGATGGCGCCAGCCCATACGTGATGGGCGGCCGCACGCGCAACTGGCTGAAAGTCAAAGCCCGCACTCGGCAGGAGTTCGTCATCGGCGGTTTCACCGCGCCGCGCGGCCAGCCGCTTCCGTTCGGGGCGCTGCTGGTCGGAGTCTATGAAGGTCCGGACCTGGTGTTTTGCGGCCGCGTCGGGACCGGCTTCGATGATGCCGAGCGCGCCCGCATCAGGGCTGCCCTGGAGCCGCTGATCCAACCAAGCTCGCCCTTCCGCGATCAACCGCCGATCGACACGCCGCCGACCTGGGTGTCACCCCAGGTCGTCTGCTCGGTGAACTTCATCGAGTGGACCGAGGACAACGTCCTGCGCGAGCCGGTGTACGAGGCGATTCTGCCCGATCGGAATCCGCGATTGGTGACGCGGCGCGAGAGCCTGCTCGAGGCGCCGCCTCCGCCACGGCGCTTCCGCCGCTCCGAGGACGCCGGCACGACGATGGTCATCGACGGGAAGAAGCTGACCGTCACTCATCTCGACAAGGTCTATTGGCCCAAGGACGGCTACACCAAGGGCGACATGATCGCCTATTACCGCGACGTCGCCCCGGTCATGCTGCCGTACCTGAAGGATCGGCCGTTGTCGCTGCACCGCTTCCCGGGCGGCATCGCCGAGCCGAGCTTCTATCAGAAGGACGTCGAGCAGGCGCCCTCGTGGGCGACGGTCGTGCCGATCGAGTCGGAATCGCGCGGCGAGGTCATCCGCTTCCTGGTGTGCCAGGATGAGGCCTCGCTGGTCTACGTCGCCAACCTGGGGTCGATCGAGATCCATCCGTGGAACTCGCGCACCGGGCACATCGAGAACCCGGACTTCCTGGTCATCGATCTGGACCCGGCGGACCAAACGTTTGACGAGGTCATGGACGTGGCCCGGACGACGCACGCAGTGCTGGAGGCGATCGGTGCCGAGAGTCTGGTCAAGACCTCCGGCGCCACCGGGCTGCACGTCTACGTCCCGCTGGGCGCCAGGTACGACTACGAGCAGGCGCGCACGTTTGGCCGCCTGATCGGCCATGTCGTCCAGGCGCGGCACCCGCGCATCACCACGCTCGAGCGTGTGCCCGGGGCGCGCAAAGGCAAGATGTACGTGGACGTCTACCAGAACCGCCGCGGTCAGACGCTGGCGGCCCCCTACTCGATCCGCCCGCGCGACGGCGCACCGGTCTCCACACCCTTGCGTTGGGACGAACTCCAGCCTGGCCTGTCGCCGGCCGATTTCACCATCAAGACCCTACGCCATCGCCTGGATGCGGTCAGCGACCTGTGGACAGGTGTGCTCGGGCCAGGGATCGACATGGAGCGCTGCCTGGCAGCGCTGCAGCCGATCTGGCAGCAGACCGCCAAGGCAGCCGACGCGTAGATCAGTTTCCAGTTTCCAGTTTCCAGTTTCCAGTTTCCAGTTCGCAACTTCCAGTGTCCAGCGGCGAGTTGGAGGTTGTCCACTGCCCGAGACGCGTTGTAGCTCTCAAAACTTGTGCGTCGGGTCTGCCTGTCCATGCCTTTCCAGAGCACAGGCCCCTCATTCACGGGACTCTCATCCGAGGTTAAGTGCGCGCTCAAACCTGCGGGGCATCCTTGCCTGCTACCGGGAGACCGCCCATGAAACGCCTCCTTCCCTTCATCGCTGCGTTCCTCGTGACCGGGACTCTCGCCTGTGGAGCCATGGTCGTCGGCGTGGCGGCAGCCGTCAACCCCAACGGTGTACCCGCGGCCGATTCGCCGTCGGCGATGGCCCCGCAGGCCAACAATGCGCCCGGCCAGGCCGTCGATCAGATCGCGCAACTGCAAGCCCTCGTCCGGCAGTATCAGGACCGAGAGACACAGTATCGGGATCAGCTATCGCAAGCCCAGGCGACCATCGACAACTACCAGCAGATCCTGACCGAGCTGCAGCAAGTGGGGGTGCTCCGAATCACCAGCGACGGTCGCATCCTCGTGCGCGGCCCGGTCGGCCGGGGCGACGGCGGGGGTTGATCATGGCTTCCTGGAAGACTCCCCTCCGCGTTCTTGTCGCCGCCGGAAGCCTGGTGGGCTTCTTCGGCAGCTGGGCCCTTCTGGCGCACGCGCCCAAGCCCGTCCCGGCGGTCGCCCAGGCTCCACAGGTCGAGATCGATCGGCCCATGCCGGATCTGGCTTCTCCGCCCTCGCTTCAACCGCTGCCGGTCCTGCCCGCCCTTCCGAACTTCGCGCTGCCCCGGCTGCGCACCCACGCTTCCTGACGGTCGACAGCCATGATCTACGATGAATTCCGCGCCATGAATTCGCGCATCGTGCTTGCGGCTGAGGGCCGGCGGCGGGATGTGGGGCGCGGCTTCCGGGCGGCGCGTGCCTGCCTGACCGACGGTGAGGCCCGTTTGACCCGCTTCTCCGAAGAGAGCGAACTGTCGCGCCTCAACCGCTCCGCCGGTGAATGGTTCTTCGCCTCCGAGATCCTGTTCGGCGCGCTCCAGGAGGCTCTACGGCTCTACCAACGAACCGGCGGGTTGTTCGACCCGGCGATCCTCGAAGCGCTCGAAGGCTTCGGCTACGACAAGAGCCTGGACCTCGTGCGCCTGGAGGGCGCCTCACCTTGGGAAGGCGATCTGCCGCCGCTCCCCGCCCGCTTCGACGAAGTCGAGCTACGGCCCGAGACTCGCGGCGTGCGGTTGCCGCCGGGGTTGCGCCTCGATCTCGGAGGCATCGCTAAAGGCTGGCTGGCCGAACAGTCGGCGAGGCAACTGTCGGAGTACGCCGAAGCCTGCGCCGTCAACGCCGGCGGCGACCTGTTCGCCGTCGGAGTTCCCTCGGGGGACGGCGCCTGGCCCATTGGATTGGAGGACCCTCGAGACGAGCAACGGGTGCTGGCCGTCTTGAAGGCGCCTCCCGGTGCGGTGGCCACCTCGTCCACCTGGAAACGCCGCTGGCTGCAGTCCGGCATGCCGCGCCATCACTTGATCGATCCACGCACCGGGCGGCCGGCGCAGACGGTGTGGCTGTCGGTCACGGTGCTGGCACCCAACGCCGCCACAGCCGAAGCGATGGCCAAAGCCCTGCTCATCGCCGGGCCCGAAGGCGCGGCGTCGCTCACCTCCGTTGAGGACGATCTCACTTTCTACGCGGTGGATGCCGACGGCCGCCTGTCCGGTTCGTCGCGCGCCCGGGAGTTCCTGCATGTCGGAATGGACCGTATCTGAGGCCGACCTGCGCATTGCCGTCCGCATCCTGCTGGCAGCCCTGGCGCTGGTGGCGGCGGGAGTCGGCGCGCTGGTCCTGGCGACGCCGCTCGGCGCACCGCTCGCCCGTTTGTTTGACGGCGTCTTCGCCTGGAGCTCCACGCAGGCGATGTGGTATGTGACCCGCGCCGCGGGCCTGATCGCCTACTTGCTGTTGTGGCTTTCGACCGCGTGGGGCCTGACCATCTCGGGCAAGACGCTCGACCCGGCGATGCCGCGGGGATTCACGTTCGACGCCCACGAGTACCTCTCGCTGCTGGCGCTCGGCTTCACGGCGCTCCATGGCGGCGTGTTGCTTCTCGACCGCTATCTTCCGTTCACGCTGGCCCAGGTCCTTGTCCCGTTCGCCTCCCCCTACCGGCCGGTTTGGGTCGGTATCGGGGTGATCGCGTTCTACCTCAGCCTGCTGGTCAGCGTCACGTTCTATATGCGGCGGTGGATCGGCGCGGCGGCCTTCCGTTGGATTCATCTGATGAGCTACCTGGGCTTCGCCGCCGCGGCGGCCCACTCCTGGTTTGCCGGGACAGACACCGCGCTGGGCGCCACCCAATCGATCTACCTCATCAGCATCCTGGTCATCGTTTTCCTGACGGTCCACCGCGTGACGACCGCGCTTATCGCGCGCCTCCCCTCGAGGCGGGCGGTCTGACCGGTCACCAGCATCGAGTGGCCAGTCGCCAGTAGCCGCAGGCTTTAGCCTGCGGTTCTCCAGGCGGTACAATCGCCGCATGGCGCCGCCGGTCATCCAGGTTCGCGACCTCCACAAGACCTATGTCGTCAGCGAGCGGGAACCGGGGATTCGGGCGGCGCTGACGAGTCTGGTCCGCCGCAAGACCGAGCAGGTCCGCGCCGTCGACGGGATCTCCTTTGAGCTGGCCCCGGGCGAGATCGTCGGGTTCCTCGGCCCCAACGGCGCCGGCAAGACGACGACTCTCAAGATGCTTTCGGGCCTGCTCCACCCCACGTCCGGCGAGCTGGCGGTGCTGGGATACACCCCGTGGAAGCGCGAGCGGTCCTTCCTGCGCCAGATCACCCTGGTGATGGGCCAGCGCAACCAGCTGGTCTGGGACATCCCGGCGTTCGATTCCTTCGAGCTGAACCGCGCCATCTACCGCTTGTCTTCGGCCGACTATCGCCGCACGCTCGATGAGCTCAGCGCCTTGCTCGACCTCGAACCGCTGCTGCGCAAGCCGGTGCGCAACCTGTCGTTGGGAGAGCGTATGAAGTGCGAGGTGGCGGCCGCCCTGCTGCACCGCCCGCAAGTCGTCTTCCTGGACGAGCCCACCATCGGCCTGGACGTCACGATGCAGCGACGCCTGCGCGCCTTCATCGCCGAGTACAACCGCCGCTACGGGGCGACGGTCCTGCTCACCAGCCACTACATGGCCGACGTCCAGGCCCTGTGTCGGCGTGTCATCGTCATCCATCACGGGCGAATCCTGTTCGACGGCGATCTCTCCGCACTGGTGCAGCGTTTTACGGCCCACAAGACCATCGTCGTGCAACTCGGCGACTGTTCGGACGACCTGCGGGCCTACGGGGAAGTTGTGTCGTGCGAGGACGGGCGCGCCACGTTGAGAGTCCCCAAGGCGGAGACGGCCCGAGTCACCGAGCGCCTGTTGGCCGACCTGCCGGTGATCGACCTGACGGTCGAGGATCCGCCGATCGAGGAGGTCATCGAGCGCGTTTTCGAGCAGGAGGCGACGCCGCCGGCCGCTGCGGGAGCGGCGTGAGGCAGCCGGAGATCGCCAGGTGAGGGCCTTCCTCGAGCTCTACACACAGCAATTCAAGACGACCTTCGCCGCGATGCTCCAGTATCGGGCGTCGCTGGCCATCTGGATCATCGGCCAGGTGCTCGAGCCGCTGGTTTACCTGGTGGTGTGGTCGGTCGTTTCGGGATCGCAGGGCGGGCAGGTCGGCGGTTTCACCACGGCCGAATTCGCGGCGTACTTCCTGGCGCTGATGCTGGTCAACCACATCACCTATACGTGGATCATGTGGGAGTACGAGTATCGCGTCCGTGAGGGGAGTCTCTCGTTCGCGCTGCTCCGGCCGGTTCATCCGATCCACTCCGACGTCGCCGACAACGTCTCGTCCAAGGTCATCACGCTGCCGGGGATGCTGCTCGTGGCGGCGCTGCTGGCGCTGATCTTCCGGCCCTCCGTGACCGTGTTGCCGTGGGCGCTGGTCGCCGCATTGCCGGCTCTGGCGCTGGCCTTCTTGCTGCGCTTCTTGCTGGAATGGACGCTGGCCCTGGCGGCCTTCTGGACAACGCGGGTGAGCGCGTTCAACCAGCTCTACTTCGTCGCCCTGCTCTTCCTCTCGGGACAAATCGCGCCGCTGTCGCTGATGCCGGCCTGGATTCAGACGATCGCTTCGATCTTCCCCTTCCGTTGGATGATCAGCTTTCCGGTCGAGTTGCTTCTCGGGCGGCTGACTCCGAGGGAGGCTCTCGTCGGGTTCGCTGCTCAGGCGATCTGGATTGCGCTGGGCCTGGGCCTGATCCGCCTGGTCTGGCGGGCCGGCGTGCGCGTGTATTCGGCGGTGGGGGCATGAGCCTGCTTCGTCTGCTGTGGATCTTCTTCCGCGTCGGCGTGATGGGCGAGCTGGCCTACCGCGTGAACTTCATCGTCCGCTTGTTCCAGTCGTTGCTGGAGCTGGGCACGGCGCTGGCGGGACTGGCGGTGGTGTTCGCCTACACCGACAACCTGGGCGGCTGGCGTCCGGACGAGATCGTCGCTCTGGTCGGCGTCTACTTTCTTGTCGGCGGCCTGATCGGCCTGGTGATTCAGCCGAGCATGGAGGCGTTCATCGAGTCCGTCCGCGAGGGCACGCTCGACTTCACCCTCACCAAACCGGAGGACGCCCAGCTGCTGGTCAGCCTGCGCGATGTCGAGATCTGGGAGTTGATCGACGTGATCCTGGGGTTCGGTGTGTTGACGGTGGCGCTGGTGCGCTTGGGGGAGCAGGTGGGCGCCGGGCAGGCGGCGGTCTTCGCCGTCATGCTGCTGGCGGGAGCGGCGATCGTCTACTCGTTCTGGTTGATGCTGGCGACGCTGTCGTTCTGGTTCGTGCGGGTGGAGAATATCCTGGTCATCTTCCAGAGCATGTACGAGGCCGGCCGCTGGCCGATCAGCCTGTATCCGGGCTGGCTGCGCTTCGGGCTGACCTTCCTCGTTCCGGTGGCCTTCGCCGTGACGGTGCCGGCCGAGGCGCTCACCGGCCGGCTGGACACGACCACCCTCTTGGGGGCGCTGGCCCTGGCGGCCCTGCTGCTGCTCGGCTCGCGCCTGTTCTGGCGCGCCGGCCTGCGTCGCTACTCCGGCGCCTCGGCCTGAGTCATCCGCCGGCGATCACTTCGATCTCGCGCCACCCGACCCACGACGGACTCGCTTGCGTCTCGACGCGAATCACACGGATGCCGACGACCGGCGCCTCCGGCGTGAACACCAAGACATCCGAGTCGGCCGTTGAGCCCGTGAAGGTGTGAAGCAGGACGGGCTTACCGCCGGTTCCGTCTCCGCTGCCGTACACCAGATGCGTGGTTGGCCCGGCCGGCGACTGCGCTACGGTGAGGCGGATCTCGGCGATGGTGGAAGATTCGCCCAGGTCGATCTCGATCCACTGCGGCGGAAAGTCACCGGAGTTCCAGCTCGTCCCCGGATCTCCGTCGACGCCGAAGGACCCGTTCTGGCCCTCGAAGATGCCCGATACCCGAGTAGTCTTCTGGTAGGCCAGATTGGCGCCCGGGCCCGTGCGGCGCAAACCCAGCGCCGCGCGGTCCTCGAAGTAGGCGCGGATGAATCCTGTGAAGGTATAGGGCTCACTGTCCGGAAGGGCATGGTCCGGCTTGTCGAGCCACGACTGGAAGAGTACATGCTCCGGTCGCCCACCCGTCTGGTCCTCGTAGCGCAGGACGCGCTCGCCGGCGATCGAAATCCAGGCCTCATCCGTGGCGTCCTGGTAGTTGCCGGTGTAGATGATCCCCACCGGGACGCCGAACGAGCGGCCGAAGTCCTCGATGGTCTTGACCTCGTCCGGCCAGGTGGGCCGTCCCCAGTCGATGTCCATATGCAGGAAGGCCAGGTCATAGCCATTGACCCGGCGGAACGTCTCGAGCCATCGCGTGTAGGAGGCCGGAGTGGAGGCGCCGGCGAGTGGCTCGGTGTCACCCACGACCAGGTCATGGAAGGTGCCGCGCATCACACCGATGTAGTCGCCGACCGCGGCCGCGACGCGATCGGCGTCCCAGTGACAGGCGTTGGGCCCGTTGTAGATCGAGGCGAAGAAGAGCGGTTCATCCAGCGCGATCAGATCGATACGCCCGCCGGCCTGGAGGATGCGGCGGGCAATCAGGCGGCCTTCATCCGTCCCGGCGAAGCCTTCGACCCCTTGTCCACAGTTCGCCGGCGGATCGAGTGGGCCGGCTTCGACCGCCAGCGCCATCCCACGCGCGCGGATTCCGTCGACCGCCACGCGCAACTCCGCATCGCTGGCATGATAGGCGACCCACTCGCCGTACAGCTTGAACACCTGCACGTGCGAGGCGGCGTCCTCCCAGGGCGCCCCCGCACGGAAGAGATCGATGAAGTCGTCGGATCCGGTGAACGGCCGCCCGGGCCCCGTGGGCATCGGCGGCAGGGGTGCGAACCAAACGAGATGGCGCAGGCTGAGATCGGGTGTGGGCCGCGCGCTGGCGTCAGTCGTGGCTGCGGGCGTGGGCGGAACGGTGGGGGGTGAGGACCGCGTGGGAGTCGCTGGCGAAGCCGCGCCGCCCGCAGCGCATCCGACCGCGACGGCAAGGCTCAAAGCAGAGAGGGTCAGGGCACCAAGTCTTCCGCGCATGGGGCACCTCGATCCGGCGGCCGGATTCTACCGGCTGGTTGAGGGTCTGAGGTCAGCCCAGGTCGCTGTGCTGACAACTCGCGAGGCAGGACGGGCTCGAGCGAAAGCCGCAGGCTTCAGCCTGCGGCTACCATACCATTGGGGCTGACAGCTAGCGCGTGAGAGACTTCCAGCGCGC
>DATIFK010000033.1:0-5097 GCA_035455265.1 Anaerolineales bacterium | reverse complement strand
AGATTGGCGCGGTGGGGAGCGCTGTTCATCCACCAGTCGAAAGCCCGCTGCGGCGCTCCCGATGAGGTGTCCCCCGTGGCGAAGATGTTCTCCCCGATCCACGACCAGCTGTAGCCCTCCCGCTCGACGCGATCACGCACCGACGAGCCGTCTGAGCCCGTGTGGGACAGGAAGCCACTGCAGGCCTCGTCGGTGCTGTGGGCGCGGGCGGCTGCCCGCAGCTGGCTCTGCATTGCGTACGGCCGAAGACCCTGGTTCTGCCTCTCCTGATTGATCAACCCCAAGAGCGTCGTTTCGAAAACGGTGTTCCCCGTGGCGCCACAAACGACCGAGGTCGACGTCGGCGGGACGGCCGTCGGCGTCGGCGCGACCGTCCCGGGCCCGAACGTCTCCGATGGAGTGACGGGTGACGGAGAGAGCGTGGGCGTCCGGGTGGCGGCTGAAGACCCCTGGAGCGTGGCGGAAGCGGTGCGAGAAGGCGTGCGGCTCGGCGTGCGCGTCCGAGTCGCCGCCGAAGGCCCCTGGAGCGAAGCGGAAGGGGTGCGTGTGGCGGTCGAGGTGGATGACGGAGACGGAGAGGCCGTCTCCGTAGAAGTCTCCGTGGCCGTCGATGTCAGGCTGGAAGTCGAAGTCGGCGTCGGGGTCTCTGTGGACGTCGCCGTGGGACTGGGAGTGGCCGTGTCGGGCGGCAGAGGTTGGAACGCGGTGACGGTCGCCGTCGCGGTGGGAAGCGGTGTGGCCGTCGCAGTCGGCGAAGGCGTAATCGACGGGAGCAGGCCCTCCAGGCCATAGGAGGCGGCGATCTCATACAGCGGAGCCAGATCGGCGGCAGGCAATGCGCCGCGAGCAGCAGCCCAGGCCACCAGGGTCGTGAGGAGAATCGTCGCCACCGCCGCCATCGAGGCGACAGCCAGGAAGCATCCCCTCCACGGGAAGCCGCGCCGACGAGGGCGCGGCGGTCTGCCGGGCGACGCGGGCTGAGATCGCATGTCACCTTCATTATGACCGCCCGGCGGCAAACAGGAATAGTGCCGAACTCCCGAAGGCTGGAGCCGGCTTTCGCCTTGTTCGACGTTTAGGAAGAACCTCGGCTACGCTTCCCCGAGCCGAGGCACGCGCCGGCGCACCAGCATCAGCGGCCCTACGGCGCACACCGCGCTGACGGCGACGCCGAGCACGAGGCCGATCCCTTGAGCCAGGACGGGGGAGAGCCCAAGAAAGGCGCCGCCGACAACCGGCCCGAAGAAGAATACCAGGCAGACGCCGACCCCCACCGTGCTGGCAAGCATGCTCAAGCAGCCCGCAGCGCTGCGCTGCATCTGGCGCGGATCTTCCCAGTCGAACACGGCGCCGACGATCCCAAAGGCGAGATGGAGGCCTGTCGCCGCGGCGTAGCACGACCCGATGACGACCAGGCTGAAGGCGATGTGGGCCAGCGAGGCCGGTCGCAGGATCGACAGGGCCAGGACGAACACCCAGCCGAGCGCCGTCGCCGGGAGGAAGGCCGAAAGGAATTTGGCAGCAATGAGCCGGTTGGGGTTGACGGGAGCGGTCTTGATGATCCAGTAGGAGCGCCCCTCCTGCGAAAACGCGACCGCCGCCAGCCGGCTCAACAGAATCCAGCCGACGAACATGGCGATCGCCACGTCGCCATAGCTGAGCGTCTGGCGAAACCCTTCCATGAACCAGCCGGGGGCCTCGCCCCGGCCGGGAGGCGGTTCGCCCCCGCCGCGGACCAGGAATACGGCGTAGACGATTCCCAGGATGATCGGTGTAACCATCTGCGACAGATTGCGCAGGTCGCGTCGCAGGACGGTGAAATCCTTGACGACGATGGCCCACACCGGCGAAGAGCGCCACCCGCCGCGCACGCGCGGAGCGGTAGCCCGCGCCATCCGGCGGCGGCGCGTGCGCACGACCGAGAGGCTGGCCCAGCCGGAGTAGTACAGCCTCTCGGCCGCTGTCAGGGCGACGACGAATACGCCGACCGATAGAGCGAAGGTGAGGCCGAGCATCGCCAGACCCGGCAGCCAATGCCCCTGCCCGATTTCGACCACGCCGCGCCCCGCCCAGGCAAGCGGCGACCACGGCGTGTCGAAGCGTGCCAACCATTGGGCGGCCCGCGCCATCTGATTGGCGGAGACATCGCCCAGATTGGCTAGCTGGCCGGACTGGGAGCACAGAATCGACACCAAGGCCCCGACGAAGCCGAGGACCTCCGCCACGCGCCGCGCCGGGAACAATCGCACGATGCCCATGACCAGCAGGCTGGCCAGGCCGGCGCCGGCCAACGACAGCACTGCCATCGCCAGGACGACCAGAGGGTAGTAAGCAGCGTTGTATGCGCCGATCGATCCGAGGCCGAAGAGCAGGGGCATGCCGAGCAAGCCCATCAGCGCGAAATTGGGCAGGATCGCCTGCAAGAGCTTGGTCAGGAACACCGCCCGGATGGGGATCGGCGCGCTGAGAAGGAAATCCATATCGCCGGCGAGATACAGCGACTGCAGCAGAACGCCGAAGCTGGTGAGCAGGATGCCGAGGAAGGCGCCGCCCATCACCAGGACAGGCAGCCCGTCGAGGATACTGGCGGCGTCGATCCCGATGGCGGTGAAGTCCGGCGAGGCCAGAAAAGCCAGAACGCCGCGCGAGACGTAGAAGGCCAGGCCCATCAGCACCGCCAGTCCCAGCACCCCGACGATCCGTAGAACGCGCCCCCTCGTGCCCGCCCGGCGAAAGCCGTTGGCCCAGATGCGCACACGCAGCCGAAGCAACTTCCCGGTCGCCGACCACAGCCCAGGCGGTTGTGGTAGGGCGGGCGCAGCGATCGCGCCGCCGCTCGAGACGTTCATCGCGTCACCGGCCTCATCGCAGGACCTCGGCGATAGCCGCGTCCTCCGCTCCGCCGGTGAGGCTCAGGAAGATGTCCTCCAGGCGGCTTTCGCCCGAGCCGGCAGCGCGCAGCTCGGCCATCGTGCCTGCGGCGATCAGCCGCCCCTGGTGGATGATGCCGATGCGGTCGCACATGCGTTCGGCGATCTCGAGGATATGCGTCGAGAGGAAGAGGGCCGCGCCGCGGTCGGCCATCTGGCGCAGGATGTCTTTGATCAGCCGCGCCGATTTCGGATCCAGCCCGACGGTCGGCTCATCGAGTACCAGCACCTTCGGGTCGTGCACCAGCGCCGCCGCCAGGGAGGTCTTCTGGCGCATCCCGTGGCTGTAGGAGTCGATCGTGTCGTCGGCCGCCGAGGTCAGGTCGAACAGGCGCAGCAGCTCATCGACGCGTCGGTCGAGGTGGTCGGCGGCGACGCCGTAGAGATCAGCGACGAATCGGAGCAGCTCGCGGCCGGTCAACTTGGGGTAGAGATTGGGCTGATCAGGGACGTAGCCGCTGGCGGCCTTGGCCGGCAGCGGCTGAGCTTGCACGTCATAGCCAGCCACCCGGACGATGCCCGACGTCGGACGGAGCAGCCCGACGACGGCCTTGATGGTCGTCGTTTTGCCGGCGCCGTTCGGCCCGACGAAGCCGAAGATCTCGCCGCCGTACACGTCCAGGCTGACATCGTCGACGGCCGTCTTGTCGCCGTACTTCTTGACCAGGTTGCGCAATTCGATGAGGGACGGTCCGTTCGGCATGGGGCCTCGGGGGAGAACAGCGGGTCTTGCAGATCATTATAGAAGCGCGTCGGCGGAACGAACGTGACGAGACGCCGACGAACGGCGGACAAGCGTCCTAGGGGTAGGATTGGGCCTTCGGCCCGGTGATCACCCCCCTCTAGTCCCCCCTTAGGTGGGACTGCGGGGGGCATATCTGCCCCCCGCACCCCCTGATATGGCTCGACCCCGCGGCCGCGGAGGGCGCGAGGTTTGCATTCGAGGGAATCGGCCATTTGACGGCCTCGCACACGAACGGTGGCGCGCGTTCTTCAACCGAGTCGAACGCAAGACTCCAGGGAGTGTAGGTGCGCGCCACCCTCGGCCGCGTAGCCCTGCCATTGTAGGGGTGCGGGGGTCATCGCGATGCATCCCGGAGTGACCGCGCAGCGTCCCGAAGGGAAGCGGAGGGACATTGCCCCCACCGTCCCCTCGCGCAGCATCCCCGCCCTTGGCGCCCTGTAGAGGGCGAAGCGGAGCGGAGGGGCCGTCGGGGGGACCGCAGGGGGCTGAGCCGCGTTCATTGCGCGTTCAGTGCGAGCTGTTGACTCCGCCTGGGGCGCCGTGCTATTGTGTCGAGCACAAACCATCGACCGGACGGCCAAGTGGCCATCCGGGCCTAGGACGACCGCAAGGGGGTGCAGCATGGTAGTCCTGCGTTCGACGGCTCTGGCGGCGATTCTCGCCGCCATGTTTGTCCTTCCCGTTACAGCGCAAGACTGTGGAGAGGATTGTCTGCCGCTGCCGCCATCGTCGGTCCAGGTCGACGTGGATCCAGCGATCGGTCAGGCGCACACTCAGGATGTCGCCGCCCCCGGCGTGCTCATGCCGCTGGAGCCGATCGTGTCGATGCCGGCTCCGCCGGCCCAGGTGGTCCCATTGGGTGGAAACCCATCGACGGGCGCCCCGTCGTTCCCCAAGCTGAGCGTGCCCGTGCGCTATCAGGATTCCGGGGACGTCTCTTGCGGCGTGCAGGCGTTGGGCATGGCGCTCTCAGCGGGTGGCGGTTCGACCCCGACGTCGTCCGCCTTGCTCGGATTCCTGCAAAGCAACGGGATGATGTACGACTTCGGGACGGGTGTGGAAGAGCTGGCCTTTGCGGCCCAGTCCTTCGGCTACCGCGGCGCCTCCCCGTTCTACGGAGGCGATGTTTCCCTGCTGCAAAGCGAGCTGGCCGCGGGCAGACCGGTGGTCGTGTCCCTGGGTGTCAATGGTGATGGCGAGCCAGGTCATTTCGTGACGGTCACGGGCATCTCGCCCGACGGCGGATGGATCTCCTACAGCGACCCGACGCTCGGCGAGATGGTGGTGCCATCTTCGGAGTTCCTGCGTTTGTGGGGCTTGCAGGGGTACAGTGGTGTGACGGTCGCGCCCGCGATCCCGCCGGCGGCGCCGGATCCCCTGCCGTGGGTGGCACTGGCGGCGAGCGCCATGGCGCTGGTGAGT
>DATIFK010000032.1:0-5523 GCA_035455265.1 Anaerolineales bacterium | reverse complement strand
ACTGACCACTGACCACTGACCACTCCTCTACCCTCCCGCCACATTTCCCACGATCCAGACCTCGGCGTCCGCAGCGAGCCCCGTGTCCGGGGACGCTTCGCGGCGGGCATCTTCACCGTTGACGAAAACGTGAACGTAGCGACGCAGCCGTCCGCTCGGCTCCAACAGGCGCTGGCGCAGGCCGGGGAAACGGGCGTCGAGGGCTTCCGCCAGGCCGCCGATGGAGTCCGCCTCGACCGTCTCGATGGACTGCGTTCCGTAGGCGTGGCGCAGCATCGAGGGAATGTGAACCCGGACCGGCATGCCTCAACCGACGCGGCCGGTGGACACCGAATACACCGGCGGCAGGAGGTCCGCCAGGAGTTCCCAGGTGTCGCCCTCATCGCGGCTGAAGAACACCTGCCCGGTCTCGGTGCCGGCGTAGACCCCGCAGCGGTCGCACGAATCCGTGTCCATCGCTTCGCGCAGCAGGGTGAGGTAGGCACCTTCGGGCAGCCCCTCGGTCAGGGGTTTCCAGCTCGAGCCGCGGTCGCGCGAGCGCCAGACGGTCATGCGCCCTTCGGGCACGAGGCGGTTGTCGTCATGTGGCACGACGTAGATCGTGTCCGGATCGTAAGCGTGGATCGCCAGAGGGAAGCCGAAGCGGCTCGGCAGGCCCTCGCTGATGTCCACCCAGCTGTCGCCGCGGTCGTCGCTGCGGTAGACGCCGCAGTGGTTTTGCTGGTACAGAACGTCGGGCCGCGCCGGGTGCAGGCGCAGCTTGTGCACGCACTGGCCGAACTCGGGGAAGGGGTCCGGCAGGAAGTCGGCGCGCACGCCCTTGTTCTTGGTCTGCCAGGTGCCTCCGCCGTCGTCGCTGCGGAAGACGCCGACGGCGGAGATGCCGACGTACAGGCGTTGGGTGTCGCTCGGATCGACGACCAGCGAGTGCAGGCACAGACCGCCGTTGCCCGGCTGCCACTGGTCACCGCTCGGGTGCGATGTCAGGCCGTCGACGACATGCCAGGTATCGCCGCGGTCGTCGCTCTGGAACAACCCGGCGCGCTCCACCCCGGCGTAGACGCGCTGCGGTGTGGCCGGGCCGCCGGGCAGGACGTGCCAGACCTTGCGCACGCGGTGGGGCGAATCGGCAGGGTAGTCCAGCTTCTCGCTGCGCGCCGTCCACGTCTCGCCGAAGTCGTCCGAGCGCTGCACCAGCGCGCCGAAAACCTCGCCGTTCGTGGCGGCGTAGATCGAGGCATGCCCCGCCTCGAAGCTCATGTGATGCACCATCCAGCCTGCGTGGACCGCCTTGCGGCGCCAGTCGCGGCGGCGCTCGTCACTCCAGAACAAGAAGCCGCCCTTCCTGGTGCCCACCATGAGGATGACGTCGCCGCGCTGGGGAGTGTCCGTGGTCATTGGCTTCCTCACAAGGAGTCATCAGTCATCAGTTGTCAGTTATCAGTCAAGCGATTGACTGAAGACTGATGACTGATGACTGACGACTCGTCTTCACCGCACAACCCTCTTCAAGATCCCAATCGCGCTCTCCTCCAGGTCGTGGATGGCGCGCACGCGACGGCTGAGATCCGCCAGGAGATCGGTGGTGGACGGAGGGTCGAGCGGGAAGCTTGTCTCCAGCTTCCGGCGCAGGTTGCGCTCCTTGGGGATGAGCGAGCGGGCCAGCTCGAGGCCTTCGGGTCCGTCCTTCTCCAGGGCATCCTCGCGCTCCCGAATCAACTGGCGCAGCGCTGCCAGGCCGGCCTGGTTGGAGGGCAGGGCCGCCTGGGCCAAGGAGGACCAGGCGCGCCCCGAACGACGGTAGACCTCGGCCGCTTCGTCGAGGGCCGGCTTCTTCAAGAGGCTGGCCGCCTCATGCAGGAACTCCGCGTACAGGCCGCGGAAGGCGCCGCCGCCGCGCCCGCGCAGCTCGATCTGGCAGTAGATCGCCGTCAGCGCCGCCAGCAGGTCCCGGCCTCGGGGGAAGAAGCGCGGCCAACCCTTCGGCTCGCGCTCGTTCGTCAGCAGGTCGGCCCACTTCTGAAGGGCCCGCAGCCCGAAGTTGCCGCGGTAGCGGCCGATGTCCACTCCACCGAGCATCTGTCGGACGCCGTCGCGAATCCCCAACCGGATCGCCGGGACCAGAGGTTGGAGATGATCCGGCTTCTCGACGACCATCACGCGCGACTTGGGAACCCCCATCGAGAGGCGGGCGGCGGCGAACGCCTCCCGGCTGAGCGTCAGGCCGCGTCGCGAGCGCCCGGCGACGACCACGTCGTCATCGGTCATCCGCGTGATGACGTGGGTAGCGTAGTCCGCCGTCGCCGGGAAGGCATACGGTGGGCCGGAAAGGTCGAGCCAGGCGATCGCCGGCAAGCCGCGGCCCAGCGCCTCCGACAACGCCTGGTCGGCGGCCGAAGGGCTGGACGAATGGTGGGCCTGGTTCGGCACCCCCAGTCGCTCGCACACGGTCTGGAGGAATTGGGGCCGCGACGATTCCTCGATGGTCGTGATGCGAGTCCCCAAGGTCAGGGTCTTGAGTTTGACGGCTTTGTACTCGAAGACGAAGTAGCTCATGCCCACCCCGCCGCCGACGCCGAACAGCATGGCTTCGCTCAGCGGATGGCCGTCCAGGCCGCGCACGCCCAGGAAGTCCAGGGCGGCGCGCAAGGCGCCGGCCTCGGACTGTCGGGCGATGAAAGGACGGAAGCCGTCCAAGGCCAAGGCCTGGGCTTCGCTGGTCACGCTTCACCTAGCCAGGAAAGCAGACGGAGGTCCCCCGTCGGCGGCTGGCCCTTGGTCTGCTCTGGGGATCGTCTCGGATGGGCCGTGCGAGGTGAAGGAGTCTAACCCCGAAATGCCCGATGGCAACCCCCTTCGGTACTTTCCGTGCACCCAGGGTGTAGGGAAGTTGGAAGGTCTACAGGCCGTCTTCGTCCCTATCTTTAACGTAGAGCCTGCTTGGCAAAGGATGGCCAGGCGGAGCTGGGCCTGGCGGCGAAAGTGCCGCTAACTCGACATAAGTGCGACCCGGCCCACCTCGTGGCTGGTGGCCCGAGGGGCCGTCTACAGGGATAATGGACTCGACTGGGATCCACCGCGTGGCCGATGAGGTCATTCGACCCAACGGCCACAAACCAGGACCGTTGAAGGAGGCCGGCAAGGTGCTGCAGCCTTCGAGCTGGCGCGTCCGACTGGCGGGGCTGCGCGCCCAACTCATCGTCCCTTACGTCGTCCTGACCCTCGTCACGGCGATGGTCGGGACCTTCGTCGTCACTCGTCTGGTGACGTCGTCGGTGCGCGAACGCTTTGTCAACCAGCTGTACGAAGCCGGCCGCGTCGCCGCCGACGGGATCGTGCGCCGCGAGCGCGTCCACCTGGAGACGCTGCGCCTGATGGCTTTCAGCGCCGGCGTCCCCGAGGCGCTGGAGGCCGGCGACGAACGCCAACTCCTGACCCTGCTCCAACCCATCGCCGTCAACGGCCTTTCTCAGGCCGTCATCGCCCTCGACCGCAACGGCGCAGAAGTCCTGGGCATGGTCCTCGATCCCGCCTCGAATTCCTACGTCGTGACGCATGGGTCGTCCTTCGCCGGCGAGGCGATCGTCGACCGCGTCTTGCGGGGCGAGACCGACGCCAGTGGGGACAAGTTCGTCGGCGTGATCGCCACCCGCTCGGGGACCTTCCTGTTCACCAGCGCCCCGGTACGGAATGAGGCTGGCGGTCTGACGGGCGTGCTGCTCGTCGGCACGCGCCTGACCTCGTTGGTGGATGGTCTCAAGGCCGAGGCCCTGGCCGACATCATCCTGCAAGGACCAGACGGCGTCACGCTCGCCACGACCTTCGAGACGCCCGACAGCGATTCGCCCACCTGGGCGTTGCCCGCCGACCAGGCCCAGGCCATCGACTCCGTCCGCTTCCGCGAGTTCTCTCTCTGGTCCCGCGACTATCAGGCCGCCTATTCGCCCTGGCTGGCGCGCGGGCAGTGGATGGGGGCGCTGGGTGTGGCCCTGCCGAGCAACTTCCTGGTCGCGACCGAGGCCACCAGCCGCGACGTCTTCAGCCTGGTCTTCGCCCTGGGCACGGTCGCCATGATCATCCTGGGCTACGGCC
Source organism: Anaerolineales bacterium (assembly GCA_035455265.1). Classification (GTDB taxonomy): domain Bacteria; phylum Chloroflexota; class Anaerolineae; order Anaerolineales; family E44-bin32; genus MGOM01. The sequence continues at coordinate 1,431 of DATIFK010000032.1, read as the reverse complement.
TGGCCCAGAGCATCGCCCGCCCGATCCTGCGCCTGCGCTCGATGGCCCAGACCGTGGCGCAGGGGGACCTCGAGCAGAGCAGCGGTCTGACGCGCGACGACGAAATCGGCGAGCTGGCGCAAGCCTTCGACGCCATGACCGAGCGCCTGCAGGCCCGGACCGCCGAAGCCCAACGCCTGTACGCCGAAGCGATCGAGAACAACCGCCAGCTGGCGGAAATGTACGACCGACTGCGGGCGGCGCAGCAGCAGCTCGTCCAGTCCGAGAAACTGGCGGCCGTCGGCCAGCTGGCAGCCGGGATCGTCCACGACGTGAAGAACCCGCTGGGCGTCATCAAGGGCATGGCCGAGGAGATGCTCGAAGACGCCCCGGCGGCGAGCTCGCAGGCCGACGCCCTCCAGACCATTCGCGACAATGCCTCGCGCGCCAATTCGATCGTGGCCGACCTGCTGGTCTTCGCTCGCCAATCGACCCCGACGATGGAATGGCGCGACCTGCGGCAGAGCGTCGAGGGCGCGCTGCGCCTGACGGGGTTCCTGCTGCGCAAGGGCAACGTGGCGGTCGAGACGGATTGGCCGGTCGACCCCGCCATGGGCCTGATCGATCCGCAGCAGATCCAGCAGGTGCTCATCAATCTGATTCAGAACGCCGTCCAGGCCATGCCCGACGGCGGAAAGCTGCGCGTGCGGCTGGGCACTGAAGGCGATCAATCGATCCTGACGATCCAGGACACCGGACGCGGTATCCAGGCGGAGCATCTGCCCCGCATCTTCGAGCCGTTTTTCACCACCAAGCCGGAGGGCCAGGGCACCGGGATGGGCCTGGCGGTTAGTTATGGCATCATCGCCCGCCACGAGGGGAAGATCGAGGTCGACAGCCAGGTCGGCGTGGGAACCACCTTCACCATTAGCCTCCCCAACCAGCGCCCGGACGAGGAGAGCGAGGAGCCGATGACGGACGCGGCCGAGCGGGCGGGAGCCCAGGGATGAGAGTCGGGTGACCGAGGACGCGCGCCCGAGCCCGGAACAAGCCCGAGACCGACGGCGGGGATTGCTGTCCCTGCTCCTGCTGGCGTTGGTCATCTTCTTGGCGCTCCTGCTGTGCGGCCAGGTCGCCATGGAAGCGCCCTTCCCGGAGCCGGCCCAACCCGTCGAGTCCGGCTCGCGGTTGCGGGCCGAGTACGGCCCGTGGACCTTCCAACCAGTGGCGAGGCTCCTGCCGGCCATCGTCGAGGAAGCCCTGGGGGACCTCGGGCTGGGCGGATTGCCGTTCGTCGAGTCCGAGGATTGCCTCCTGCTGGGCCAGGTCTGTCCGACTCGGACGCCGTCGGCGACACCAACGGCCTCGCCAACGGGGGGATTGTCCGCCACACCAACGCCCACGGGCACGTCGGCGATTACCTCCACCGCCGGGCCGTCCCTGACCCCTTCC
>DATIFK010000031.1:0-37671 GCA_035455265.1 Anaerolineales bacterium | reverse complement strand
CTCTCCCCAGCGGTACAGGTGCTCGTAGAAGGCCCTTGCCATGGTGACGGCCGTGTCTCCAATGGTTGCGCGCACCTCATCCGCCGTGGCGCTGGAAGGGAGGGCCGTCACAAGACCGTATCGGAATTCCAGGGCCGCCAGCAACAGTTTGGGATTGACGCTGCTGTAGCTGGCCCACAAGGCGACATCCTGGCCGTAGGGAGCCAGCGGGGAACCCTTCGTCTCGAGGAAGGCGACCACATCGAATGGGCCCACGTTCGGTCCCCAGACGAACTCGCCGTCCGACACCGGAGGATTGCGCACTTCCACCTGGAGCCACCGCGAGGGGCGAGGGCCCACCAGGTCGAGGGGGCCCGTCCCGCCAAGGAGCGGATCCAGTTGGGTTAGCCAATCGGAGGCGTTCCAGGCTCGAGCATTCCCCTCGGTCGACAGCCATGCCGCGGGGCTTCCGCCCGACCCTCGGGCGCCGGAGGGGCCCTCCTGATCCGGCGCGGCGGCAGGCGCGTGCCGCACCACACCCACCATCCAGGCCAGCGCGAAGAGAAGAAGGACCTTTCGCATCAGCAGGTCAGGGCCTGTTGGCGATGGGTGGGTCCTGCACATTCGGGGGACTGAGCGACTCGTCTCTCATGCGAAGTCCTGGAACGGAGCAAGATCCGTGCCGCTCGGCTGCCCGCCGTCCATCGACGAACGGCCCGCCTCCCGGCAGAGCCTCGCGGGGACCGGCGGGGCGTCACGATTGAAGGATGATGGCGACGATCGTCTGGAGGTCAAGCACGTCCGGGGTTCCGTCGCCGTTGACATCGCCCCGGCGGGAGAGCGACGAATCGGACTCCTGACCCAGGATCACGTTCACCGACAGCTGGACATCGACGATGTCGACGGCTCCGTCCACATTGAGGTCCCCCGCGGTCGGCGCCGGCGTCGGCAACGCAGCGACGGGGGCCGTCAGCGTGAAGGAGTCGGTGACCGCCCCCGACGTGCCGATGAATTCAAAGCGCAACCATCCCTCGGTCGCCTCGACGCGCACGGCGCCGTAGTCGGCGTTGTATCGCACCTGGGACTCGGGCAGTGAGGCGGCGAAGTCGTGGATGCTCCGGCCGCCCAATCCGTTGACGACATACGGGATCCCGTCGACCTGCAGCCTCTCGTAGGTGTGATCGTGGCCGCTCAGGACCGCATCGGCGCCCCAGGCGGCGAAGGGCCACTGCAGCGCGGGGGTTGAACCGTGGGATCCCGAAGACAAAGGCGGGTGGTGGAAGTACACGATCTGCCAGGGCGCGGTGGAGGCGGCCAGGGCTGAGTGAAGCCAGGCTGCCTGAGCCGAGGATGAGTCGATGCCGTCGGGCTCATTGGGGTCGCTGTCGACTGCAAAGAACTCCACCGGGCCCCAGGTGAAGCTGTAGTAGCGCTCGTTGCCCGGCAGCGTGAAGTAGTCCAGGTAAGGGGTCGCGCCGGCGGCGGCCCAGTCGTGATTGCCCAGCGACGGGAAGAATCGATTGCTGTCCGCGCCGCTTCCGTATGACCCTGTGTAGGAACCGATGAAGCCCGAGTAGTACTGGCCGATGTTGGCGTCGATGGTGGAAGCGTCTCCGTCAGGGTAGTTGTTGTCCCCGGTCGTGAGGATGAATTCCGGGTTCCACGACGCCACGAGCGTCGCCACGGCCCCTTCGGCACCGGCTGTATCTCCATAGTCCCCGATCACGGCGAAGACGGTCAGGCTTGTTGGCGAGGCCGTTGGCGTGGCGGTTAGCCCCGGTGTGGCCGAGGCCGAAACGCTTGGAGCGGACGCCAGCGAAGACGTGGCGGGCACGGTCAGTGTGGGAGTGGCAGTCCGCGTCATGGTCGGGGTGCGCGAGGCGGTTGGGGTGCGCGTCGGCCTGGGTGTGTTCGACGGGGTAGGGGTGCGCGTGGGCTTGCGCGTGTTGGTCGGTGTGGGCGTGCGCGTAGGCTTGCGCGTGTTGGTAATCGTCGGCGTCGCGGTGGCGGTCCGGGTGGGCTTGCGAGTCGCCGTGGGTGTAGGCGTCCGCGTCGGTTTGCGGGTGTTGGTCGGCGTTGGTGTGCGGGTGGGCTTACGCGTGTTGGTGACGGTCGGCGTGGGTGTCGGCGTGCGCGTGGGCTTGCGGGTGTTCGTCGGTGTCGGGGTACGCGTCGGCTTGCGGGTTGCCGATGCAGTCGGGGTTCGCGAGGCGGTCCGCGTGCGGGTGGCCGTCGGCGTGTTGGAGGCCGTCGGGGAGAGAGTGGCGGTGCGGGTGGGCGTCGCCGTGCGTGTAGGAGTCGGAGTGCGGGTGGAGGTGCGGGTCGGCGATGAAGTCGGCGTGCGCGACGGGGTCGGCGTGTTCGACGGCGTCGGCGTGAAGGTCTGGGTGCGGGTGGAGGTCGCTGTGCGTGTAGGAGTCGGAGTGCGGGTGGAGGTGCGGGTCGGCGATGAGGTCGGCGTGTTTGACGGCGTCGGCGTGAAGGTCTGGGTGCGGGTGGCCGTCGCCGTACGCGTGGCGGTCGTGGTTCGTGTCGGGGTCGCCGTTCGGGTGGGCGTAAAGTACGGCGTAGGGGTCGGCTGCGGGACGAACCACGGTGAATCGTCGGTCCACTCCGGCCCGTTGGTCACGCCGCCATACCGGCGCAGTCCATGGCTGGGGCCCCCGGCGGCCCCGCTGGTGTCGTGGATCGTGTTGCCGAAGCCCTCTTCGAAATGGTACAGGCCGACGGTGTTGGCGTCGGTGGAGAAGCGCGACGACGGCCGGGTGAAGCCGCCGTCGTAGCGCAGGATGTTCGAGATGCGCAGCTCGTCGATCAGGCCGTTGTACGACGGATACGCGGCGCCCTGGTCATGCTTCTCCGCGCCGAGCACGAGGAAAGGATCGTCCGTGTAGCTTGTCGTCCGGCCGTCGGTGTAGCGCAGGTCGCCGTCCGGACCGTCAGCCTCGCCATCCAGAGCGCCGTCCACGTAGATCTGCAGTCGTCCGTCGGCGAACCGCCGGGTCACGGCGACATGATGCCACCGTCCGTCGGCCACGATCGTCGAGCCGCAAGCCGTCGTGCCGTTCGAGCCGATGCTGGCGCCGAAGGCCAGCCGGCCGCTGGACAGCGAGACGCCATAGTCGCCCAAGTCGCCCGCTCCGAAGACGTCACGGTCGAGCAGGGTGTTTCCGAACCTCCAGCCATCGCTGACTCCGCACTGGGCGGCCGTCGAATCATTGTCGGCGGCGAGGGCCTTCATCCACCATTCGAGGGTGAAGTCGGTGTCCCCCGCATCGACCGGACGCGCCGGGGCGTCGAGGGCGATCTTGACTCGATCGAGGTCGCCGTAGCCGTTGCCGTAGTAACGGAGCGAGAATCCGCCGGGCGGGTTCCACACCGGGGTCAGCAGGCTTCCGGTGTAGTAGCGGTAGAGCATTTCGTCCCAGGTCAGCTTGGCGTAGCCGTTGTTCCCGATGGCGTGGTAGTAGGTATCCCATTGGCCCATACAGCGGCCGGACAGCCCGGCGCTGACGCATTGGCTGTAGTAGGCGCGATAGGCGGCCAGCACCAACTGGCCGTCCTTCGTCAGACGCCAGTTCCAGGTCTCGTCGACGACGCGATTGGTGGAGGCGTAGGAAACGCTGGGGATGTAGACCTGGTCACACGTGCTGTCGTAGACGTCGGCGTCGGACCACTTCCCGCCGATGGAGATGATGCGCCAGGCGTACATCTTGGCCGCCATGGCCCCGGCGCGCAGCGACTCCCACGGCCAGGTGGGGACCCACTCGTTGGGGAGAACGTGTTTGACGTATTCCCTGAAATCGACGACCTTGACGGTGTAGGGTCGGCTCGTGTCGCAGTAGGCGTAGCCCGTGACCCGGACGCGGATGGTGCTGGGCAGCGGGGCGGTCAGCTGGTCGGCGGCGGCACCCATCGGCAGCAGCGACCGTTGCGCTAGCGCCTCCGGCCCGCTGGGCTGGCTCGACCGCGGTGGAGGCACGACGATCTCCACCGGATCCGATTCCAGCTTGACCTCCAGCTGCAGGGTGTCGCCTTCGATGAGCGGGACGTCTCGCAGGACCCACTCGCCGTAGCCCGCCGCCTGAACCTGAACCGTGGCGGTCTGGCTCACGCCGGACAGAGCGATGGAGGTCAACGCGAAACGGCCCGAGCCATCGCTCTCGGTGGAGCGGCTCGGGTCGGTGATGGACACTTCGGCGCCGGCGACGGGAGAACCGGTGGCGGCATCCACCACTGTCCCTCGAACGGCCGCTGTCGAGCCCGATTGGGCGTGCGTGGGCGCGGGCCCCACAGGCAGGAGGCCGCAGACGATCGCCAACGCCGCCGCCCATAGCCAAATCCGCAGCGGCGGCGACGTGCGCCGGCGAGACGAAAGGAGGAGATCCCTCATGGGGCTTGGCCCGCGGTCTTGTCTCCCCGTGCGGACCTTCGCTCCACAACTGTCTGGGATGGCCCTATGTTCTGTCAAGGGCCTTGAGGTCCTGGGTGGCTATCGAGGTCTCCCTGGGCCCGAAATTGACACGCCTGGGCCGGCATGGTAACATAACCCGACAACCGAACCCCTGAACTACTCTTATCCAGAGAGGCTGAGGGACCGGCCCTGCGAAGCCTCGACAACCTGTCCCGCGCGGCGTGAGCCTCGGGGGATGTGGTGCCAACTCCGGCAGAACGCGGTTTCTGGAAGATGAGAGGGTGGCCGACGTCCACTGGACTGCCCCTTCTCGCGGCGTAGGGGCGGTTTCTTTCTGCGGAGGACGTAGATGGCCAGCAGCTTCATGAGTTCGCCGCGACTCGTCTTCACCTCCGAGTCGGTCACCGAAGGTCACCCCGACAAGCTCTGCGATCAGATTTCCGACGCCGTCGTGGATGCCTGCCTGGCGCAGGATCCAATGTCGCGGGTCGCCTGCGAGACGGCCGCCAAGACCGGCTTCGTCCTGCTTTTCGGCGAGATCACCAGCCGCGCCCAGGTGAACTTCGATGACCTGGTCCGCGGCGTCGTCGCCGACATCGGATACGACGACGGGGCCAAGGGGTTTGACGGGAAGACCTGCGCCGTTCTGCTATCCCTGGCGAAGCAAAGTCCCGACATTGCCCAGGGCGTGGACACGGCCCTCGAGGTGCGGCACAGCGGCTCGGACGAGGACGCCATCGAGAAGCTCGGGGCCGGCGACCAGGGGATGATGTTCGGATTCGCCTGCAACGAGACCGACACCTACATGCCGCTCCCCATCGAGCTGGCGCATCGGCTGACCCGGCGACTGGCGCAAGCGCGCAAGACCGGCGTCCTGCCCTGGCTTCGCCCCGACGGCAAGTCGCAAGTCACCGTCGAGTACGCTCACGGACGGCCGCACCGCGTCGACACCGTGCTGGTGAGCACGCAGCACAGCCCGGACGTTGATGCGGAGACCATCCACCAGGGTGTGCTCGAGCAGATCATCGAGGCGGTCATCCCCAACGATCTGCGCGATCAACGCCTGAAGGTGTACGTCAATCCCACGGGTCGCTTCGTCATGGGGGGGCCGCAGGGAGACGCCGGATTGACCGGGCGCAAGATCATCGTCGACTCGTATGGCGGCATGGGGCGCCACGGCGGCGGCTGCTTCAGCGGGAAGGATCCGACCAAGGTCGATCGCTCCGGCGCCTACGCCGCTCGCTGGGTCGCCAAGCATATCGTCGCCGCCGGCCTGGCGGACCGCTGTGAGATCCAGCTCGCCTACGCCATCGGGATGTCGCGCCCGCTTTCGGTCAATGTCGAGACCTTTGGGACCGGCAAGCTGCCCGACGAAGAGATCGCCCGCCTGATCCAGGACACCTTCGACCTTCGACCAGGGGCCATCATCCGTGACCTCGATCTGCGCCGGCCGATCTACCGTCAGACGGCGGCCTACGGCCATTTCGGCCGCGGCGATCTCGATCTGCCGTGGGAACGCCTGAGCCGCCTGGAGGCGCTGCGCGCCGCCGCAGGAGTGAAGGCGGCCGGCTAGAGGAGCTCCCCTCACCCCTGCCCTCTCCCTCCGGGAGGGGGAAACAACGATGGCCCTCTCCCGGAGGGAGAGGGCAGGGTGGGGGTGAGTGGCCATCACAGTTCGTTGTATAATCCCCGCATGCGATTGCGCCCACTGCCGTGCCCGCCGGTTGACTGCCACACCCGCTGGTCTGGCTGACGGCGCGCCCGTAGATATCGGGGCGGCTTCCCAGATCGACGGGAAGCCGCCTTTGTTTTCGGAGGCGATGCGAATGCCCAAGTCGTTGGCCGAACTGACGGCCGACATGCAGCGCTTCGTTGAGGCGAAGGGTTGGCACCTCGCCGACAGCCTCCGACCGCAGACGCTGCGCAATCTGGCCGTCTCGCTGTCGATCGAGGCCGCCGAGGTGCTCGAGCACGTCCAGTGGGACGAGGCCCCGAGCGACACCGGCGCCTGGAGTCGCGAACTGGCCGATGTCCTGCTCTACCTTCTGCAACTGGCGAGCCTCAGCGGGGTCGACCTGGAGCGCGCCGTGGCCGAGAAGCTCGAGGAGAACTACGGTCGAACCTGGTGATGAGCGTGCGAATCCTGGCCGTCAGCGATGCGATCGAAAGTGCCCTGGAGTCCTCCAGGCTGCGCGAGCGGCTGGGACCGATCGACTTGTTGGTCGGCTGCGGCGATCTTCCCCCCGCCTACCTCGAAGCGCTGGTGACCCGCCTCAACGTTCCGGCGGTGTGCGTTCCCGGCAACCACGACCCCGACCGCTTCGAGGTGGCGGGGTGGGTGGATATCGACGGGGCTTTGCGCCAGGCGGGATCGGTGTCTGTCGTCGGGTTTGGCGGCAGCCGGCGCTACAAATCCGACGGCCGCCATCAGTACACCGGGACGGAGATGCGCGTTCGGGTGGCGGCTCTGCTGCCCATCCTGGTCCTGCGCCGGCTGCGTTTCGGCCGCGGCGCCGATATCGCTGTGACTCATGCGCCGCCGCGCGGCGTGCACGACGGCTCGGATATCCCGCACATCGGATTCGAGGCCTTTCACTTTCTGCTTCGGGCGGCCCGGCCCCGGCTGCTGCTCCACGGCCATACGCCCTACCTCAGCAACCTCCATCCGCCCGAGAGCGCGCTGTTCGAGACGCGCATCATCAACGTCAATCCTTTCCGCGTCGTCGAGCTCGGGATCGAAGCCTGATGGACATCGAGCGGCTGGCCGAGTCGGACTTCGAGACCGCCCGCCTGCGCAGCCTGTTCGGGCGGGCGCTGGATGCCCTGAGGGGCCATCCGCGCCGGCTGCTGTCGTTCGAAGAAGTCCGTGAACGACTGCGGCTCACCGGCCCGGTCTACCTCGGCGTCGAGACTGTGCCGCTGGATCGCATTGTCGGAAGCCTGAACCGCTACCGCGATTTCGATCATCGCTTTCTGCCGACGCAGTCCCACACCTACGGCCGCTGGAGTCGCGTCAACCGCGCCTGGTACCGCGACCTGCATCTCCCACCGGTGCTGCTGTACAAAGTCGGGGAGGTGTACTTCGTCGTCGACGGCAATCACCGCGTGTCTGTCGCCCGCGCCCAGGGACTCCTCTTCATCGACGCCGAAGTCCGCGAGTGCATCAGCCGCGTGCCGCTCACTGCGGATGTGCAGCCGGAGGACCTCGAGCGGCTCGGTTCGCGCGTCGAATTCCTCGAGCGCACTCAGATCGACAGCCTCCGACCAGGCTCCCGCGTCGAAACCAGCATCCTGGGGGGCTACGACCGCCTGCTGGAGCACATCGCCGTTCATCGCTACTTCATGGGACTGGATCTCGGCCGCGAGATCGGCGAGGCGGAAGCGGTCGAACACTGGCACGACAGCCTCTACCTGCCCGTCGTTCGGGTCGTCGAGAACTCCGGGATACTGGATGATCTTCCCGGCCGCACCGCCACCGACCTGTACCTGTGGATCATGGACCATCTTCACTACCTGCGCAGCATGCCGGGACACCGGGATACCCAGGCCCGCGAGGCGGCGCGCCATTTCATCGAGATGATTGGCTAGCATGGATCTCTCCACCGCTCCCGTGGCCTCTCCCTGGAGCTGGCCGTTCACGCGAGCCGACCTGACGGCCGGCCTTCGTCGCCTGTATGAGGATCCCAGCTTGCAGGTCACGCAGGCTCTGCCCGCCACGCTCCCGTTCCACAAGCCAGCCATCGGCCGGGTGCGCGGCTTGCGGGTCGAGGTCCGGGGACGACGCGGCGGGACCTCGACCCTGCTGGCGGTGAAGGAAGCCGTCGGAACCACGCGCATCGGGCTGGCTGGTGTGGGCCGCCGCGAGGCCGGCGTCTACCGTTTCCTGGCGCCCCAGGTTCCCCTGCGAACGCCACGCCTGGTGGCGGCCTCTCCGGCCGGACACTGGTTGATCCTCGAAGCCATTGCCAACGGAAAGAATCCGGCGGTGTGGACACGGACGGACTATCGCACCTCGCTCAACTCTCTGGCGGAGCTGCACGACCGGTTTTGGGGCCTGGCGGAAGACCTGGCGGCCTTCCCCTGGCTCAGCCGGCCTCTGGACGCTGATTTCGATGTTCACCTGGCGGCGGCGGCGCATGCGATTGAGCACATCATCGAGCACGGCAGCCCGGCCTCGATTGCCGCTGCTCCCGAGCGGCTCGACCTCCTTGGGCGGCTGACTGCCCAGGCCGAGGCGATCGCCGCTCCGCTGCGCGACGAGCCGCCCACGTTGCTGCACGGAGACTACTGGCCGGGCAATATCGCCGTCCAATCCAACGGGAATCAGATCGTCTACGATTGGCAGCTCACCGCCGTCGGGCCGGCGGTGATGGACGTGGTGTCGTTCGTCAAGAAGAGCGAATGGTGGTTTGGCGCGCTTCCCATTCAGGCGGCAGACCTCCAGGGGTTGTACCGCAAGGCCTTGGCAGCTCGTTCCGGCACGGTCTGGGATGACGAGGCCTGGTCGCGGCTGTGGGATCACGCCGTGCTGTGGCGCTTCCTGCAGGAGTGGTTGGATCTCATCGCCGCTATCCCTGAGGCGCTGCTGCTGACGTCGGCCGAACAGCTCGATCGCGTTTGGCTCGACCCGGTGGAGGCGGCGGCGCGGCGCCGTCTCGGGAGATCCGGATGACTGGCTCCGTGGTCTCGATCTACGGCGGCTCGGCGGCCCGCCCGGGCGACGACACCTGGCGGGAGGCCGAAGCGTTCGCGGCACGACTGGCGCGCGCCGGCGTGACGATCGCGACCGGCGGCTACGGCGGCGTCATGGAAGCGGCCAGCCGAGGCGCTGCGGCCCAGGGCGGACGCGTGCTGGGCGTGACCTGCGACGACATCGAAGCTTGGCGCGGCGTCCGGCCCAACGCCTACGTCGGCGAGGAAGTGCGCGTCCCCAGGCTGCGCGACCGCGTCGTGCGTTTGATGGAGATGGGGAATGCGTTGGCGGCCTTCCCGGGTGGCGTCGGGACGCTCTCCGAAGTCGCCCTGTCCTGGTCGATGCTGCAGACCGGAGCGTTGGCGCCGCGCCCCTTCGTTCTGGTTGGCGAAAGCTGGCGTGCCGTCCTGCGCACATTTCTGGACACCGCCCAGGGGTTCTTGCACTCCGACGACGAGCGCTTGCTCATCTTCGCACCCGATGGTGAGGCCGCCGCCGAGACCATCCTGCGACATCTGGCGGGCCCGCAGCCCGACCTATGAGGACACCGAATGGCTGAAGAGCGACTTCCCTCCCGTGCCGAGAACTTCTCCGAGTGGTACAACCAGCTTGTCCTGAGGGCCGAACTGGCCGACTACGCCCCGGTGCGCGGCTGCATGATCGTGCGCCCGTATGGCTGGGCGTTGTGGGAGAACCTGCAGGCCGCCCTCGACAAGCGCTTCAAGGCGACGGGCCACGTCAACGCCGCCTTCCCCATGCTCATCCCCAAGAGCTTCCTCGAGCGCGAGAAGGAGCACGTCGAGGGCTTCTCGCCTCAACTGGCGGTCGTGACCATCGGCGGCGGTGAAGTCCTGGAGGAGCCGCTGGTGGTGCGGCCCACCTCCGAGACGATCATCGGGCACATGTACGCCAAGTGGATCAAATCCTACCGGGACCTGCCGGTGTTGATCAACCTGTGGAACAGCGTCCTGCGCTGGGAGATCCGGACGAAGCTCTTTCTGCGCACCTCGGAGTTCTTCTGGCAGGAAGGCCACACCGCGCACGCCACCGAGGAGGAAGCGGTTCACGAGACGCTGCAGATGCTGAACATCTACAGCGATGTCCTCGAGAACGAAGCCGCCGTTCCCGTCGTGCGAGGGCGCAAGAGCGAGAGCGAGAAGTTCGCCGGCGCCAAGGATTCCTATAGCGTGGAAGGGATGATGGGCGACACGCGGGCCCTGCAGGCGGCGACGTCCCACAATCTCGGCCAGAATTTCGCCCGTGCCTTCGAGATCCGCTACCTCGATCGGGACAACCAACAGCAGTACTGCTGGACGACCTCCTGGGGCTTCTCGACGCGCGTCATCGGCGCCATCATCATGGTTCACGGGGATGACCAGGGCCTGATCCTGCCTCCGCGCCTCGCTCCTCATCAGATCGTTCTCGTCCCGATCCACCGCACCGACAGCGAGCGGTCGGCCGTCACGGAGGCGGTGGCCCGCATCGGTCGCCAGCTCTCGGACTTCCGCGTTCGCCTCGATGATCGCGACGGCCTCACCCCGGGCTTCAAATTCAACGATGCGGAGTTGCGCGGCGTTCCCTTGCGGATCGAGATCGGCCCCAAGGACGTCGCCCAGGGGACGGCCACCCTCGCCCGCCGCGATCGGCCCGGACGAGAAGGGAAGTCGACGGTTCCCCTGGAAGGGCTCGAAGCCAAGGTGGCGCAGACCCTGGAGGACATCCAGCGATCGTTGTTCGACCGGGCGCTGGCTTTCCAGAAGGCTCACACCCACGAGCCCCGAACCTACGACGAGTTCAAGGAAGTCGTCCAGAACGGCTGGGCACTCGCCTGGTGGTGCGGCGAGTCCGACTGCGAGGCCACCGTCAAGGATGAGACCAAGGCCACGACGCGCAACATCCCCCTCGATCAGCCTGGGGGTGCCGGCGTGTGTGTTCATTGTGGGAGGCCGGCGCGCGAACGCGCCCTTTGGGCGCGGGCGTACTGATGTTTCACTGCTCGGATGGCGAGGTGCAACCCCTCCTTGCGTCGGGGGCGTCCCTGGCAGGTTCCGGAACTGGAATCTACCGTCTCAGCCCCTTCTCCCCTCCCCGGCTGGCCACCTGCGACCAGTACCCTGTGGACTGCCGGGGAGTGGGCAGGGGTGGGGGTGGTGTTGGTGGTGGTCCTGATCCCCTCTTTCGCGGGACTTCTGTGTGCGGACCAAGAGCCGAGGGGCCCAAAGTGATCAAGGCACGAGGCATCTGGCGTGCCTGCCGTTGACCGCACGCGCCTGGCCCGTCAGGCGGCTCACGTTGCGGATGCCGCCGACGACCCGCAGGTCTTGCAGCGCCGTTTCCGCGAGGTCGTGGAGTTCTATGCCGATCGAACTCGGCGGCCCACGCCCGATACCGAAGGCTACGGGGCGCCGCCCACGGTCGTCCGAGCTGTCGCCTCGGCCCTGATCGAGAAGGCCGAGACGCCGGAACGCGCCGCCCTGTGGGCCGATCTCCTTTGGTCGATACGCCTTCGCGAGGCTCGCCTCGCCGCCGCCATGCTCATCCGGGGCCAGCCGCCCTCCGATTTGCTCGACCGCATTCTGGCCTGGGCCGGTGACACGCGCGATCCGGAAGTGTTGAAGGAACTGGCCGGGCCCACCCTCGGCGATCTTCGACGACGCGCGCCATCGGAGTTCCTGGAGGCGATGAAGAGCGGCGTCGCCTCGGGCCATCCCGGCCGGCGCGCCTTTGCCCTGCGGGCCCTGGCGGATGCCGCCGCGGACCGGCAGTTCCAGGGTTTGCCCGACGCGCTGGAGGTGATGGCGCGCGGCGGAGAGGCTCCCGTAGGAGACGAAGCGCGCGCCTTGCTGCTCCTGGTCGCCGCGCTGGCGCGCCGGACCCCGGGTGAGACGGCGCGCGTGCTGCGCGAGGCTCTGGAGGCGCGCAAGCCGTGGGCCTACCGGCTGGCCGCCGCCGCGCTGCCCGAGCTCCCGGAGGCGACGCGCGCCTCCCTTCAGCGTTCCTTGTCCGCCTCCCGTGCGGCTGGTATAATGCCTCGAACGAAAGACTAGACCGCCGGGCGGCCCGGCTGCCCGGACGGTGACCTGCCAAAGGAGCAGATGTCATGCCGTTGAGCAAAGAAGAGAAGACCAAGGTCATCGGCGAGTTCCACCGCCACGACTCGGACACCGGCTCGCCGGAAGTCCAGATCGCCATCCTGACCAAGCGCATCGAGCAGTTGACCGAGCACCTCAAGACGCATGACCAGGACCAGTCGTCCCGGCGCGGCCTGCTCAAGTTGGTGGGCCAGCGACGCCGGCACCTGGCCTACATCAAGCGGAGCGACGCCAGCGCCTACCTGACGCTGACGGACCGCCTGGGGATCCGGCGCAAATAGCCGGGTCGACCGGACGAGTGGATGGGAGCAAGCGAGACCATCTGCTCGTTTTCTTTTGTGGAAGCGCCGCGGGACTTCCCGCGAGCGATAGTGACGCCGCCGCGGGCGGAGGGTTGGGAATTGGAGAGCGTCCTCCGGGCTGGTCCCGGAGGCCGGCCTCCAGTCCCTGACCCTGCCGCGGCCGGCGCGGAGGGTTGAGCAGTGTTGGAAAACCGAACGTTCCGGACGACCGTTGCGGGCCAAGCCGTGACGATCGAGACCGGGAAACTCGCCGGGCAGGCCGGCGGGGCGGCCACCATCCGCATGGCGGACACGCTGGTGCTGGCGACCGCCACCATGAGCCGGACCCCGCGCGAAGGCATCGACTTCTTCCCCCTGTCGGTCGACTACGAAGAACGTCTGTATGCCGGCGGGCGCATCCCCGGCTCTTTCTTCCGTCGCGAGGGACGCCCGTCCGAGGCCGCCATCCTCACCTCGCGTCTCACCGATCGTCCGCTGCGCCCGCTGTTCCCGAAGGACATGCGCAACGACGTGCAGGTCTTGCTGTACGCCTTGTCGTCCGACGGGGAAACGCCGATCGACATGCTGTGCACCATCGGCGCCTCGGCCGCCCTGACGATCTCCGACATCCCCTTCGCCGGCCCGGTCGGGGCTGTGCGCGTCGGGCGCATCGACGGGCAGTTCGTCTTCTTCCCGACGTACCAACAGACGGAAGCCTCCGACCTGGACCTGCGCATGGCGGGGACGCGCGACGCCATCCTGATGGTCGAGTGCGGAGCCAACGAAATCGAGGAAGCCGTGATGGTGCAGGCTCTGGAGGCCGGGCACCGCGCCATCCAGCCGCTGATCGATCTGCAGGACGAGATGCGCACCGCCATCGGTAAGCCGAAGACGGTGTACCTGCCGCATCGCTTGCCGGAGGACGCCCAGGAAGCTGTGCGGCGTTGGGCCGGTCGTCGCATCGACGCCGGGCTGGAGAACGCTCACAGCAAGGAAGAGCACGCCACACTCCAGGAGGAGCTGGCCAAGGAGGCCATCGCCCACCTTGGAGGTGAGGCGGGCTATCCCGAGCCCATCATCCGCGCCGTTCTCGACGAGATGTACAAGGAGAGCGTGCGTCGACGGATCCTCGAGCATGGCGCCCGACCGGATGGGCGCAAGCCCGACGGCCTCCGGCCGCTGAGCGCCGAGGTCGATCTGAGCCCGCGGGCCCACGGTTCGGGGCTGTTCACCCGCGGCGAGACGCAGGTGCTGACCATGGCGACGCTCGGCACGCCGCGCGAACGCCAGGAGCTCGACGGCTTGTCCCCCGCCGACGAGAAGCGCTACATGCACCACTACAACTTCCCGCCCTTCTCCACCGGCGAGGTCCGCCCGTTGCGTGGCTCCTCCCGGCGCGAGATCGGGCACGGGGCCTTGGCTGAGCGCGCCCTGCTGCCGGTCCTGCCCCCCGAGACCGAGTTCCCCTACACCCTGCGCTTGGTGTCCGAGGTTTTGTCCTCCAACGGATCGACCTCGATGGCTTCCGTGTGCGGCTCGACGCTGGCGCTGCTCGACACCGGCGTGCCGATCCGCGCCCCCGTGGGCGGCATTGCCATGGGCCTGATCAAGGACGACAACCGGCACGTCATCCTGACCGACATCCAGGGAGTGGAGGACCATCTGGGCGACATGGACTTCAAGGTCGCCGGAACCCGCAAAGGCATCACCGCGCTGCAGATGGACATCAAGATCAGCGGCCTGACGTCGGCGATCATGTCCCAGGCGCTAGACCAGGCGCGTAAGGCGCGACTCCAGGTGCTGGACGTCATTCAGGCGGTCATGCCCGCGCCTCGGGCCGAGCTCAAGCCGCATGCGCCGCGCATGACCGTGCTCAAGATCGACCCCGAGAAGATCGGCACGATCATCGGACCGGGCGGCAAGATGATCCGCAGCATCCAGGATCAGACCGGGGCCCGGATCGATATCGAGGACGACGGCTCCGTCTTCATCGCCGCCGCCGACGGGCCGAGCGCCCAGAAGGCGCGCGAGCTGATCGAGGGGCTGATTGAAGAGGCCGTCGTCGGCCGGATCTACACCGGCAAAGTCGTTCGGGTGACCGACTTCGGCGCCTTCATCCAGATCCTCCCCAACACCGATGGACTGGTGCACATCTCGCAACTGGACTCCCACCGCGTTGAGAAGGTCGAGGACGTCGCCCGGGTGGGTGACGAGATCACCGTCATGGTGACGAACATCGACTCCGACGGCCGCATCCGGCTCTCGCGCCAGGCCGTGCTGGAAGGCTGGACGCCGGAGGAGGCGATGGAGCACGACCGCGGAGCGGCTCGCCGGCCGGCAGGCGGAGGGGGCAGGCCGAGCGGGAGGGGCGGCGGCCGCGGGCGCCCCGAAGGCGGCGGGCGAGGGCGTGAAGGCGGCGGGCACGACCGGCAACGCTGAGACGCCGGGATTCCCCTTGCCCCCGTGGTAGATCTTGGTCGACGAGGGGCCGGCCCGGCCGGCCCCTCGTCGTGCGTTTCAAGCTGGCGCGTGTAGAATCCAACTGATGTCGTCTCGCCCCTCTCCGCGCTGGAGCGCCTCCGCCAAACTGCTGGTCGCCCTGACGGCGACGGTGTTCATTGTCGCCCTCGTCGTTCGGTTCCAGAGCGTCCTGCAACTCCTGATCGTCGCCGGCATCCTGTCGTTTCTGATGGTCCCCGTCATCCGGCTGCTCCACCGCTATGCCCGGATGTCCTGGCGGATGTCGACGCACCTGGTGTACTTCCTCCTGCTCCTGCTCATCCTGACCGCCTCGACGGCCACAAGTCTGGCGCTGATCCAGCAAGCCCAGGCGCTATTCATGACCGTGCAGGCGTTCCTGGTCGGCCTGCCCGACGCCCTGCGCGCCGCGAGTCAGCAGGTGTATGTGGTGGGGCCGTGGGTGATCGACCTGCGGCAGTTCGATCTCGCCCGCCTGGCGACCGAGGGTCTGACGAGCCTGCAGCCCCTTCTGGGAAGGGCCAGCAGTCTCTTGACGTCCGTCGCTGCCGGAGCGTTTGGCTACATCAGCCGCGGTGTGTTCGTCCTGGCGGCATCGTACTTTCTCTCCCTGGACCAGCCTCGCTTGAACGCAGCCTGGAATCGCCTGGCGGTGCCTGGCTATGAAGAGGACATGGCCAGGCTGCGCCGCGCACTCGAGTCGATCTGGAGCGCGTTCCTGCGCGGCCAGGTCATTCTGGCTCTGATCGTCGGGGCCATCGTCTGGATCGCCCTGACCATCCTGGGAGTGCGCTACTCCGGCGCGCTTGGCCTGCTCGCCGGAATCCTGGAGTTCATGCCGATCCTCGGCCCTATTGCCGCCGGCGCGGTTGCGGCGGTCGTGTCCCTTCTCCAAGGCGGCAATGCCTGGGGGCTCACGCCCATGGGCTTCACCCTCCTGGTGATCGCCGTCTTCACCCTCATCCAGCAGCTAGAGAACAACCTGCTTGTCCCACGCATTCTGGGGGACTCGCTCAACATGCGTCCGGTCATCATCCTCGTGGCTGCCATCGTCGGCGCCAGCCTGGCGGGAATCCTCGGACTGCTATTGTCGGCGCCGACAACAGCCACGCTGTGGCTCTTGAGCCGCTACGCCTTCCGCAAGATGTTCGACCTGCCTCCGTGGGATCCACCGATCGACATGCCGGCGCATACGCCGGGCGGTCGGCGCTGGTCGTGGCCCTGGCGTAAGCGCAAGCCCCAGCCTGAGCCCGCGGTGGAGCCGAAGACCGCATGAGATTTCTGCGCGGCCTCCTCCAGCGCCCGCGCGAGCCTTCGTCGGAAGAAGGAACAGACTACGCCTACGCCGTCTACTGGACGAAGACCGCCCGCGCCTGGCAACCGGATCGACGGCGCTCGGCGCTGCTGGCGGTCCGGGCGATCCGGGAACGCCCAGACTTCCGCGCCACCGTCCACGAGCGCCTGTATCACCTGGACGGCGTCAACTCGTCGGCCCATGCCGGCGCCAGCCTGATCGCACTGGAACGCGTGCTGCAAGCGATGGAATCCGTCTCGAGCGGAGGACCCGCCGATGAATGACAAGGACATTCCTACTGAGACTCTGGGCGAGAGCGAGAACTTCGTGGCTTGGTCTTCGGTCGAGCCGGACGGAGAAACGACCTACCACCTGGAGCTGGGGGCCGTCACGGTCCACTTCTTCCATGAGGAGTGGGTCGAGCTGCTCGGGCTGCTGAAAGAGTTGGAGCCGCCCGCCAACCGTTGACCGGCTTCGCCCGTGCTGGATCGGGATTTGCTACGCCAGTTGCAGACCGACGAGGGACGGGCGGCGCTCGAGACCGCTCTCCAGGCGGCACCCAGCGAGGCCTCATTCCTTGCCGAGAGCCAACACCTGGCTCGCCGCGTTCCGGAACGTCTCGCTCGGGCGGCAGTCGAGCAGGCGATCCTGCGCCGTCGCGCTCGGGGAAAGTTCGCCCAGGCCGATCGCCTGTTCTTCGTTCGCGAGGCCTTGGAGCAGGCCACGGCCGAGACCGTGGCTCGGCACCGCGCCCGGCGTTTCGCCGGAGCTGGCTGGATCGCAGATCTGGGCTGTGGCATCGGCGGTGACGCGCTAGCTCTGGCTTCGGCCGCGCCCGTCCTGGCCGTCGATCGCGACCCCCTTCGGCTGGCGGTGCTTCAAGCCAACGCACGCGTGCTGGGGCTGTCGGCCGTCCACCCGATTCTCGCCGACGTCTTTGAGCGACCATGGCGCCCGTTGCGCGAGTGCCTGGCGTTCGCCGATCCAACCCGCCGGAGCGCAGGCCGCCGGACGCGGTCCGGTGCGCGCTCGGATCCTCCTCTGCCCCGCCTCTTGACGATGCTGGAGGAGTTCGAAGGTTGGGCGGTCAAGCTCAGCCCCGCCGTCGACCGCGAGGAGGTCCTTCGTCTTGGGACCGAGCTCGAGTTCGTGTCGCTCGACGGGGATCTGAAGGAAGCAACGCTGTGGGGCGGGCGCCTGCGCGCCGCTGTCCGCCGGGCGACCATCCTGCCCGAGGGCGCGGAGATCACCGGGGGCGCCGAACCCGATCTGGACGTCGGACCCCTCGAGACGTATCTGCTCGTGCCCGACCCGGCCGTGCTGAGGGCGTACCTGGTGCGCACGTTGGCAGTCTCTCTGGGTGCCCACCTGATCGATCCGGACATCGGCCTGCTGACATCTGCCGCTTCGGTCAAGACGCCCTTCGCGCGTACGTTCGAGGTCCTGGAGGTCCTGCCGGCCGGGCCGCGGGCGCTGAAGCAGGGGCTCAAGTCTCGCGGCTTCGGGCAGGTCACGCTCATGAAGCGAGGTTCGTCGGTCGACACGGACGAGCTCGGGAAGCGGTTGAGGTTGGGGGAGGGCGGGGAGGCGGTCGTCCTGCTTACACGCGTCCGTGGAAAACACGTGGCGCTGCTGCTGAAGAAGGTGTCAAAGGTTCCTTCGTAGAGCGAAACGAGCCCCAGCCCAACCGGGGGCCATGGAATGCCCGGTCACTTACCAGCCGATGCTATGATCATGGCATCGGGGAGGGCCTCGAAGCATGGCGGTACGACAGGAACGGCTCACCTGGGACGAGGTCGACCGATTGATCGCCCACCTCATCCCACAGTTTGAAGTCGGCCTGGATGCGATGGTGATGATCACGCGGGGCGGGATCGTTCCCGGAGGCCTGCTGGCTGAGGCCCTGCAGCTTCAAGACGTTATGACCGCCTCGGTCGACTTCCCGTTTGAGGCCCGGCGGGAAGCCTCCAAGCTGCTCGCCTGGCCGCAGTTCATCCAATTCCCCGAAGATGCGCAGCTGGCGGGCCGACAAGTGCTCGTGGTGGACGACGTTTGGGGGTCCGGAAGGACGATCACGGCGGTCAAGAATCGTGTCCGGGCCGCCGGAGGCATCCCTCATACCTGCGTATTGCACTTCAACCCCTATCGGAACCTGTTCGGACAAGCCCGCCCCGACTACTACGCCGCCATCACGGATGCCTACATCATCTATCCTTGGGAAGGGCCGAAAGGCCCCGACAAGGTGCTGCTCGACCAGCCGCAGAGTTGACCCACCATCAGAGCAAGTGGAGCCAGCGAGTCCCCGCTGAGGGTTGTCAGACAACTGTCCGAGCCAGGCACGGTGGGCTGCGGGGGCAATTGCCGACAAGGGTGTCGGTGCGGACGGTCGAAGATGCAGCGCGCCGCAGGGCCACGCCCAACCTCCGGCGCGCATTCTGCCCTTTGACAGCTTCCTGGGGCACCTGTATAATGAAACCTGCGTTTGCGGGCAAGGCGGTCGGACCGCACGGACAACTCGGAGGTTAAGACACCGGTAGAAGCTCGGACGTCTTCGAGAGTGCGTCGGCCCGTAGGAATGCGCCTGGAAGGCCCGTGGAGTGTGCCTCCGGGCGTTTCATTTTCCGCCACCGGGAATGGGGATGGGGACCACGCAGGACGATTTGGAAGCCTTGCTCTCGGGTTCGGACGCGATTGCCTCGCCAAGGCGGGGTGATCTCTTCCGCGGTCAGGTGCTCTCGGTCAACCCGAGAGGCCTGATTGTGGATTTGGGCCTAAAGCGCGACGGATTCGTCGCCGCTGAGGACCTGGCTCAACTCCCTACCAGCGAACCACGGCCCAAGGTCGGCGATCAGGTCGCCGTAATGGTCGTCGACCCTCTCGACGACGACGGTAACCTGCTGGTTTCGGTGTCCCAGGCGCGCGAGAGCGGCGACTGGCTGGAAGCCCAGAAACACTTGGAGCAGGGAACGGTCTTCGAAGGGACGCCCTCGGGACACAATCGCGGCGGGCTGAT
This sequence comes from Anaerolineales bacterium, assembly GCA_035455265.1. Lineage (GTDB taxonomy): Bacteria > Chloroflexota > Anaerolineae > Anaerolineales > E44-bin32 > MGOM01. The sequence continues at coordinate 18,427 of DATIFK010000031.1, read as the reverse complement.
CGTTCCCTTCGGCCGGCTGCGAGGTTTCGTCCCGGCGTCGCACCTGAGCGATCTGCCGCGCGGCGCCGACGAGGCCAGCCGGGCGGCCTACTTGCAGCGGCTGGTCGGCCGCAAGATGCCGTTGCGCGTGATCGAGGTCGACCCTCAGCGCCAACGCCTGGTCCTTTCGGAACGCAAGGCGGTCCGCCAGTGGCGCCAGGAACAGAAGGCGCGCGTGATCGACGACCTGAAAGAAGGCGAAACGCGTCGCGGCGTCGTGACGAGCCTGCGCGAATTCGGCGCCTTCGTCGACATCGGCGGCGCGGACGGCCTGATCCACATCTCGGAGATCTCGTGGAAGCACGTCGAGGATCCCGGCCAGGTGCTCCACATCGGCCAGGAGGTGGAAGCCCTCGTCCTGCGCCTGGATCGACAAGCCAACCGAATCGGCTTGAGCCTCAAGCGGCTCCTGCCGAATCCCTGGATGTCCGCCGGAGAAGGCTTGCAGCCCGGATCGATCTTGGAGGGCACGGTCACACGCCTGTCCAACGACGGCCTGCATGCCGAACTGGAATGCGGTTTGGAGGGACGCGTGGCGTCCCTGGACGGCGAGCTGCCACCTCCCGGCAGCCGTCTGCAGGTGCGCGTGGTCGAGTTCGACCCCGGGAGGGAGCGCCTCCAGCTGGCGATGGTCGAAGGCGCCCCGGCCCCGGAGGCGGCCTCCGCGTGAGACGGGGAGCGAAGGGAGGTGAGGCGCTTTGACGACAGTCGTCCTGAGACCCAATGAGAGTCAGGACATGTTGCTCAAGCGGTTCCGGAAGAAGGTAGCCAAGAGCGGAATCCTGAGCACGGTCCGTCGCAAGCGTTGGTTTGTTTCCAAGAGTGAATTGCGCCGTATCCAGCGAAAGAAGGCCATCCGCAGACTCAAGCGCAGGCAGCGCAAGATGGCGTCTTACCGAGGCGAAGGGTAGGTTGGATGGCTAAGCAAGAGGAGAAGATCGAGGTCGAGGGCACGGTCATCGAAGCATTGCCTTCGACTCAGTTCCGGGTCAAGCTCGACAACGAGCACACCGTCCTGGCTTACCTGTCGGGCAAGATGCGCAAGTACTACATCCGCATCCTGCTCGGGGATCGGGTGCGCGTCGAGCTGTCGCCCTACGACTTGACCCGCGGACGGATCACCTACCGCCAGCGTCGACGCGGCCCAGGCGGCGCTTCGATCTAGCCAGCTGCGCCGACCTTTGAGGGAAATCCAGCCGCCCCCTGACCAGGGGGCGGCTGTGGTTTGGGGGAACCCGTCGGGCTGCGACGCCATGCCGGGGGCGTCATGGACGTTGCAGAACCAGCGCCCTCCAATCAGCCTCGGAGAGAGTCTCGAGGTGGCGCAAGCCCTGCCGTTCGCTCGCTTGCAGGACACGCTCTTCCTGCTCGGCCAGGATGCCGGAAAGGACCAGCGTTCCGCCGGGGCGAACGGTATCCGCCAGCCCGCGCGGCAGCAGGTCGACCAGGATCGATTCGAGCAAGTTGCCCAGCAGGATGTCGACCTCCAGCCCATCAGCGGTCAACATGCCGCGGAGCTCTTCCAGCGATCCCTGGAAGACGATGATGCCCTCGGCGACCGCATTGTGCGCGGCGCCTTGCTGCGCCGCTGCAACGGCCACCGGGTCGATGTCGCAGGCATAGACCCGCCGCGCACCCAGGCGCGCCGCGGCGATGCTCAGGATCCCCGAGCCGCACCCCACGTCTGCGACGACATCGCCGGGTTGCAGAGCGTCTTCGAGCGCCTCAAGACAGAGGCGGGTCGTCGGATGCGATCCCGTTCCGAACGCCATGCCGGGATCCAGCGACAGCGTCAAGCGGTCGCCGGGCGGGGTGTCGAGCCAGGCCGGGACGATTTGCAGCCGTCGCCCGACGGTGATCGGCCGATAGTTGGCCTTCCACGTCTCGGCCCAATTCTCTTCGGAGACGTCGCGGAATTCGGGGGCGGGGATGGGTCGTATCTGGCCCAGGTGCCAGAGGCCGAGCGCAACCAGATATAGCCGGCCGGCCAGGGAGTCGTCCTTAGGTAGAAACGCCCGGACCTGGGTGGTCGGCGATACTTGAGAATCCAGGCTTTCGGGGTCGAGCCGCTCCGTTTCGAGGACGACGCCATAGGGAGCGTGCTGGGCGAGGAGATCCGCCACCGCCTCGGCCGTCTCAGCATCGACCGAGAGCGTGACTTCGAGCCAAGCCGTCATTCTCGAAGGCTGACGGCTAGGGGCTGACGGCTGGTTGTCATTCCGCCAGACCCTCGATCAACTCGCGCAGGCGGTCCAGGAATCCTTTCTCGTGCGGGGTGACCTCGGTGCCGAGGGTCCCCGCCAATTGCTCGAAGAGCTGACGTTGCTCGTCCGTCAGGCGCCGAGGAATCTCCACGGACAACACCACCAGCTGATCGCCCCGACCGGATTGGCGCAGATGCGGCACGCCCTTGCCTTTGAGACGGATGACCTTCCCCGGCTGAGTGCCCGCTGGGACCTGGATCGATTCCTCGCCGTCGACGGAGGGCACCTGGATGCGCGCCCCCAGGGCGGCCTGCGCCAGGTTGATCCCGACGTCGAGCAAGATGTCGTCACCCCTGCGGCGGAAGTACTTGTGGGGCCGCACATGAACGACGACGATGAGTTTGCCGCGCGGTCCGCCGTGGAGCCCGGGCTCGCCCTCACCGGCCAGCCGCAGCTGCGTGCCGTCGTCGACGCCGGCGGGTACCGGGATCGTTCGTGAGACCTTGCGGGTTTCCAGACCCTGCCCATCGCACGTCCGGCATGGGGAGGCGATGGTTTCGCCGGCGCCGCCGCAGGTCGGGCAAGTGCCGACGTTGACCAGAGATCCGAGGAAGGTCTGCCGCACCTGACGCACTTCGCCGCTGCCCTGACAGGTGGAGCAGCGAACGGGGGTCGTACCTGGTTCAGCGCCCGAGCCTCCGCACCGCGAGCACTCCTCCTGACGCGTGAACTCGATGGGGACTTCGAGGCCGAAGACGGCCTGTTCGAACTCCAGGGTCAGGTCGTAGCGCAAGTCGGCGCCGCGTCGCGGCGTGCGTCGACCGCGGCGAGCGCCCACGCCAAAGCCGAAGAACTCCTCGAAGATCTCACCGAAGGGGAAGCCGAAGTCCGTCGGCAGGCCCTGGACACCGGCATGGCCGAAGCGGTCGTAGGCCGCCCGGCGCTCGTCGTCCGAAAGGACGGCGTAGGCCTCGTTGATCTCCTTGAAGTGCTCTTCGGCGCCGTCGTCCTTGTTGACGTCGGGGTGGAATTCCTTGGCCAGGCGCCGATAAGCGCGTCGCAGGTCGTCGGAGGAGGCGTCCCGGCCGACTCCGAGAACCTGGTAGTAATCCCTCTTCTCAGGCATTCGGACTCGCGGCTACCCGGGCTCAGGCCTCTTTGAACTCGCCTTCGACGACGTCCGGGCCGCCGGGCTTCGGACCCGTGCCGCCGCCCTGGGGTCCGGTTCCGCCACCCGGTCCGCCGCCGCCCACCGCGCCGCCTTCCTGGCTGTACATCGTCGTGCCGATCTCCTGCATCGCCTGCAGCAGATCGTTGGTCGCCTGGCGCAAAGCCGAGACATTGTCCGTGGTGAGCAGGCTGCGCAGCGCCTGGATCTTGGCTTCGACTCGGCCCTTGACCTCGGCCTGCACCTTGTCGCCGAGGTCGCGCAGGGACTTCTCGGCGGTGTAGACGGCGTTGTCGGCGGTGTTGCGGGCCTCGACCAGCTCGCGCCGCTTGCGATCCTCATCGGCGTGAGTCTCGGCTTCCTTGCGCATCTTGTCGACCTCGGTCTCCGTCAGGCCGGAAGAGGCGGTGATGGTGATGTGTTGGCTGCGCCCGCTGGCCTTGTCGGTGGCGCTGACGTTGAGGATGCCGTCGGCGTCGATGTCGAAGGTGACTTCGATCTGCGGCAGGCCGCGCGGCGCCGGCGGGATCCCGTCGAGGGTGAATTTGCCGAGCGACTTGTTGTCGGCGGCGAAGGGGCGTTCGCCCTGAACGACGTGGACCTCGACCTCGCGCTGGTTGTCGGAGGCGGTCGAGAACACCTGGCTCTTGCGCGTCGGGACGGTGGTGTTGCGCTCGATCAGCGCCGTGGCGACCCCGCCCAGGGTCTCGATCGACAGGGTCAGCGGCGTGACGTCGAGCAACAGGATGTCCTTGACCTCGCCGCCGAGCACGCCGGCCTGGATGGCGGCGCCCACGGCCACGACCTCGTCGGGGTTGACGCCCTTGTGCGGTTCGCGCGAGAAGATGCGCCGCACCGCCTCCTGGACGGCGGGCATGCGGGTCATGCCGCCCACCAGAACGACCTCGTTGATGTCGCTCGGCTGGAGGTTGGCATCCTGCAAAGCCTGGCGGCACGGAGCGATCGACCGCTCGATCAGGTCTTCGGTGAGCTGTTCGAGCTTCGCCCGCGTCATGCTCATGTTGAGGTGCTTGGGCCCGCTGGCGTCGGCGGTGATGAAGGGCAAGTTGATCTCCGACTGCAAGGTACTCGAGAGTTCGATCTTCGCCTTCTCGGCCGCCTCCTTGAGCCTCTGCAGGGCCTGGCGGTCGTTGCGCAGGTTGATGCCCTGTTCGCGGGCGAACTCGTCGGCGATCCAGTCGATGACGCGCTGGTCGAAGTCGTCGCCTCCGAGGTACGTGTCGCCGTTGGTCGCCTTGACCTCGAAGACGCCGTCGCCGACGTCCAGGATGGAGATATCGAACGTCCCTCCGCCCAGGTCGTAGACGGCGATGGTCTCATCCGCCTTCTTGTCCATACCGTAGGCGAGGGCGGAGGCGGTGGGCTCGTTGATGATTCGCAGGACCTCGAGGCCGGCGATCTTCCCGGAGTCCTTGGTGGCATTGCGCTGCGAGTCGTTGAAGTAGGCGGGAACGGTGATGACCGCCTGCGTCACGGCTTCGCCCAGGTAGGCCTCGGCGTCCTGCTTGATCTTGGCCAGGATCATCGCCGAGATCTCGGGCGGGGAGTAGTCGCGGTTGCCCAGGTGGACGCGCACGTCGCCGTTGGCAGCGGCGCTGACCTTGTACGGCACCAGGCTGGTGGCGCGCTGGACTTCGGCGTCGGAGAACTTGCGCCCCATGAATCTCTTGATGGAGAAGATCGTGTTCTCCGGATTGACGATGGCCTGGCGTCGGGCGACCTGCCCGACCATCCGTTCCCCCGACTTGGGGTTGACGGCCACGACGGAGGGGATCAGCCGTCCTCCCTCCGAGGACGGGATCACCGTCGGTTCGCCGCCTTCCATGACGGCCACCACGGAGTTGGTCGTACCCAGGTCGATGCCGATGATTCTGCCCATGACGGTCTCCTACTTCGCCACCCGGACGAGGGCCGGGCGGAGAACGCGTTCGCCGAGTCGGTAGCCTTGCTGGATGACTTCGATGACCTGGCCTTCGTGATGGTCATCGCTGGATTCGTGGGTCACGGCCTCGTGCAGCGTCGGGTCGAAGGTGGCGCCTTGGGCATCGATGATTTCGACTCCCTCGGCCTCCAACAACATCAGGAGCTTGCGGTAGATCAGATCGATGCCGTCGGCCCAGGCGGCGGCGTCGCCTTCCGTGGGCCGGTCGCGCATCGCCCGCTCCATGTCGTCGAGCACGGAGAGGAAGCGCACCAGGATGTCCGCCGCGGCGCGAGCGCGGCCCTCCTGCTGTTCCCGCTCGACGCGCTTCTTGTAGTTGGCAAACTCGGCCCGCGCCCGCTGCCAGCCGTCGAGGTACTCGTCGGCCTCGGCCCGCAGCCGGGTCAGGGCCTCGGCCTGCTCCGCCGAAGCCGCGCCGACTTCCGGGGCCGCCGCAGCCGCCTCCGCCGGTGGGGCGGCGGCTTCCGCCGTGAACAGCTCCGCCGAGGCGAGCTCGTCGTCCGTCGGGACGGGCGCCGTCTCGGCGCTCCCCGCCTCGGGGGCGAACTCGCCCGGCGCCTCGCTTCTGTCCTTATGCTTCTTCCTCGTCACCGATGCCTCTCTGTGCCGACCGTTTTCGGCCGGGGATTCGTCAGCCGGCGAAGGCTTCCACCATCAGGTCGCTCATCAATCCAGCCACATAGCGCACGGCGGAGATCGTCCGGCCGTAAGCCATGCGCGTCGGGCCGAGCACGCCCACCGCGCCGGTGGCATAGCCGGCGGCGCCGTAGCGGGCCAGCACCATCGAGCAGTCTCGCAACTCCTCCCACCCGCCTTCGCCCCCGATCAGAACCTGGACGCTGCCGATGCCCGGGCTGAGCGCCTTGGCCAGGATCTCTTCCAGGAAGCTGCGTTCCTCCAGCAACCGAAGGGCGTGGCGGGCGGATTCGGATTGGGCGAAGTCGCGCTGGGCCAGCACGTTGGCCAGGCCGTCGTGGTAGATCTCGCCGCCGGAGACGGCATCCGCCCGGCTCATGACATCGGCGATGAGGCGAATCAGTTCGCGCCCCAGCTCGTCGAAGGCCGCTCCTTGCGCCGCGACGCCTTCGGCGTCCTTGCCGACGCACGAGGCGGTGATGCGTTCCGCCGTGTGCGACAGCTGCGCCTGGTCGAAGGTCTCCGCCAGCGTCAACATCTGCTGGCGGACGTCCCCGCCCAGCAGCACGATGACCATCAGCACCTGGCGGCCCTGAGTGGAGATCAGCTCGAGATGTTTGAAGCCGGCCCGCGGCGAGTGCGGCGGCGTGACGAGCGAAGCGGCGCGGGAGTGCTGGGCCAGAACCGAGGCCGCCAGCCGCACCCACTCGTCGACGTCGGCACGAGCTTGATAGAACTGGTGACTGATGAGGCGTTTCTCGTCGGAGGGCAGCTCGGTCTCGGTCAACAGGCGGCGGACGAAGTAGCGGTAGCCGTCTTCCGTCGGAGTCCGTCCACCCGACGTGTGCAGCTGGCGCACCAAGCCCGCCTGGGTCAGGGCGGCCATGTCGTTCCGTACGGTCGCCGTGCTGACACCCAGGCCGTAGCGCTCGGCCAGAGTCTTCGATCCGATGGCCTCGCCCGTCTCCACATAATCGTGGATGATCAAGGCCAGGATCGTCTCTTGACGCTCTGTGAGTGTGTCCATGGAATTGCACAACCTATTAGCACTCTCACATGGAGAGTGCTAACGGACCGTCTACCATCGTACCATCCAGGGAGGGGCGCGTCAAGCGGGACCGCGCGCACCTCGGCGCAATCCGGGTTTGACACCTGTGGCGGCCCGGGCTACGATGCGCTTCCGGAGGAAGGATGGCCACACTCAGCCAGGTGACCGACGCAACGTTTGAGACGGAAGTCCTGAAGTCGGACGTCCCTGTTCTGGTCGAATTCGGGGCCGAGTGGTGTCAGCCGTGCCGCCAGTTGGAACCGATCCTTGTCGACATCGCCGGTGAATGGACAGGGCGCCTTCGCATCGTCACGCTCGACATCGACGCTCATGTCGACACGACGATGCGCTTCGGGGTCATGGGCGTACCGGCCCTGATGCTGTTCTCGGGGGGCCAGGTCGTCGAGCAGTGGAACGGCTTCCAGCCCAAGCGCAAGATCGTCGAGCGACTGACGAACCATCTAGGATGAGTTTTCAGTCATCAGTCATCAGTTGTCAGTTCCTATCCGGTTGATGGGCATCTGCGATACCATTGCTACGCTCTTGGCTGACGACTGACAACGGATAACTGAAGACTGAAGACTGAGAACTGACGACCTGGGAACTGGCGACCGGAAACTGGAAACCGACATGGCCGCTCCACGAAAACGAATCCTGACCGGAGACCGACCCACCGGCCGTCTGCATTTGGGCCATTACGTCGGCTCGCTGAAGAACCGCGTCCGCCTGCAGGATGAATACGACTGCTTCTTCATCGTGGCCGACCTGCATACGTTGACGACGCGGCCGGAACGCGCCGCCATCGCCCAGATTGGCGAGAACGCCGTGGAAACGGTGATGGACTACTTGAGCGTCGGCATCGACCCGGCTCGCAGCACTATCTTCCTTCAGTCGGGCGTTCCCGAGACCTACGAGCTCAATCTCATCTTCGAGATGCTTGTGACGGTGCCGCGCCTGGAGCGCATTCCGAGCCTGAAGGAAATGGCCCAAGCGGCCGATCTGGACGTGATGCCCTTCGGCCTGCTCGGCTATCCGGTGCTTCAAGCGGCCGACATCCTTCTGCCGCGCGCCCACCTGGTGCCCGTCGGCAAGGACAATGAAGCCCACGTCGAGATCAGCCGGGAGATCGCCCGTCGTTTCAACGCCACCTACGGCGAGGTCTTCCCGATCCCCGACGTGATGATCGGCGAAGTGCCGTCGCTCGTCGGGATCGACGGTCAGGCGAAGATGAGCAAGTCCCTCAACAACTCCATCTTCCTTTCCGACTCGGCCGCCGAGGTCGAGGCCAAGGTCATGCGCATGTACACCGACCCGCAGCGCATCCGTGCCGACATCCCTGGAAAGGTCGAGGGCAACCCGGTGTTCATCTACCACCGCGCCTTCAACGCCGACACGGCCGAGGTGGCCGAGCTGGAGGAGCGCTACCGCCAGGGCAAGGTTGGGGACGTCGAGGTCAAGAAACGCCTGACCCGCGCCCTGAATGCCTTCCTCGACCCGTTCCGGCAGCGGCGGGCCGAGTACGAGGCTCATCCCGACCGTGTCGTGCAGATCCTGGTCGAGGGGACGCGCGTGGCGCGCCGCGAAGCCGGGGCGACGATGGCGCGCGTGCGCGAAGCGATGGGCCTCTACCAACTGCCCGGCCTGGAAAGCGGCGGAGTATAATTCGTCCACCCGTTCCGGGGATTCCATGTCGAAACCGTTGCGCGTATTGATCGCCAAGCCGGGTCTGGACGGACATGACCGCGGCGCGAAAGTGGTTGCCCGCGCCCTGCGCGACGCCGGCATGGAGGTGATCTACACCGGCTTGCGTCAGACGCCGGAGATGATCGCCGAGGCGGCGCTGCAGGAAGACGTCGACGCCGTCGGCATTTCGATCCTCTCCGGCGCGCACATGACGCTGATCCCCCGCATCCTCGAGTTGTTGCGACGGCAGGGCCAGGGGCACGTCCGCCTGTTGGTAGGCGGAATCGTGCCGGACGACGACCTCCCGGCCCTTCAGGAGCTGGGGGTGGCGGCGGTCTTCGGACCGGGGGCCCACACGGAGGCCGTCATTCAGGCCTTCCGCGCCGCCGTGGCCGCGGCCGGTGAGAGGACATAGCGGGACGGCATGGAGCTGGCGGACGCCGTCCTCGCCGGTGACCGTCTGGCGTTGGCCCGGCTTCTGAGCCGGATCGAGAACGGCGACTCCGATGGCCAGCGCGAGCTGGCCGTCCTGTACGCCAATGGTGGCCGCGCCCACAGGGTCGGCATCACCGGTCCACCCGGAACAGGAAAATCCACCCTCGTCAACGAACTGGCCAAGGCTTTGCGGGCGAGCGGGGATACCGTGGCCGTCGTCGCCGTCGATCCCAGCAGCCCATTCTCCGGCGGCGCCATCCTGGGGGATCGCATCCGCATGCGTGACCTGGCGGGCGACCCAGGCGTCTTCATCCGGAGCATGGCCAGCCGGGGCGCCCTCGGCGGGTTGAGCCGGGCGACCGGCGACGTCGTCGAGGCGCTCGATGCCGCCGGGTTCCAGTGGATTCTGATCGAGACGGTCGGCGCCGGCCAGGCGGAAGTGGACATTGCCCGAACGGCCCAGACGACGGTGGTCGTCGAGGCGCCTGGCTTGGGCGATGACGTGCAGGCCATCAAGGCTGGCATCCTGGAGATCGCCGACCTTCTGGTGGTCAACAAGGCCGACCTGCCAGGAGCCGAGGCGTCCCTGAGGGCCTTGCGCGCTTCGTTGGAATTCGGCTACGGTTCGTCCAGGGAAGAGGCTTCCGAAAGCTGGGTGCCGCCTCTCCTGGCGACGATCGCCACGCGGGGCGAAGGCGTGGCTGAGCTCGCTGCCGCGATCCGCCGCCACGACTCGTACCTGGGGGCGAGCGGGGAGGGGGAACGCCGCGATCGGCGCCGCACCGAAGCCGAACTGGAAGCGGCGCTGCGTGACCAGCTCGTGGCTCAATGGCGCGAGGGTGTCTCAGAAGGGCGGTTGCAGGCGGCGCTCGACGAGGTCCTGGCTCGGCGACAGACGCCGCGGCAGGCAGCCGAGCGGCTGGCCGCCGAGCCGGATCGAGCGCGGGAGGCCGAACGATGAAACGGCCACGGCCGAAGTCCGAGGCGAGGAGAGGAACGATGTTTGGATATGGCGACATCCGGCTTTACGCCGGGTCGGGGAGCCGTGAGCTGGCCCTCGAGATCAGCCAGTATCTTTCGATCCCCCTGAGCGGCTACGATCTCGTCGAGTTCCCCAACGAGAACCTCTTCGTCCGTCTCCACGGCAGCGCCCGCGGCCAGGACGTCTACCTGATTCAGTCGATGGGCCCGCCGGTCCATCGCAACTTGATGGAACTCCTGATCATGTTGGATTGTCTGAAGCGAGATTCGGCCGGCCGCGTGACGGCCGTCATCCCGTACATGGCCTACGCCCGCTCCGACAAGAAGGACCAGCCGCGCGTCCCGATCACGGCCCGCCTCGTGGCCGACATGATCGAGGTCGCCGGGGCCGACCGCTATGTCACCATCGACCTGCACGCCGGGCAGATTCAGGGCTTCTTCTCGATCCCGGGCGATGTCCTGACCGCCTTCCATATGTTGAGCGACCACTTCCTGACCCTCGAGCTCGACAACGCCGTCGTCGCCTCGGCCGACCTTGGCTTCGCCAAGAAGGGGCGCAACTTCGCCGCCAAGTTGGGCGTGCCGCTGGCGTTCGTTGAGAAACGGCGCACGGGGGACGATCCGCGAGCACGTGCCACCACGGTCATCGGGGAAGTGGAAGGGAAGGACGTCGTCATCGTCGACGACGAGGTATTGACGGCCGGTTCCGTCTGCGAGGCGGCCGATATCGTGCGCGAGCACGGCGCCCGCGACGTCTACCTGTCGTTCACCCACGCCGTCCTGGTGCCGCCGGCCACCCATCGACTGCATGAGACCGGTTTCAAGCGCATCGTGACGACCAATACGCTGCCGCTGCCGCCCGAAAAGCGTCTGGCGAACATGACGGTGTTGTCCGTCGCCTCGCTGTTGGCGGAGGTCATCCTGCGCGCCCACGAAGGGCGCTCGGTGGGGGAATTGTTCAACGAGTAGGAACGAACAAGGGACCCGGCCCTGGAAACCGTAGGGGCGCGCCACGCCGACGGCTAGCGTCGCGCGACGGCGCGCACACCACCTATGACCAAGGCATCCATCACCGTGCCGTCTGTGGGGCGGTGCCAGGGTGCTTCGCCCCCACGCCAATCGGGAGATCGGTCTCCCGGCTAGACTCCCTTCAACTCCGCGATGAACGGCTCCCAGGCGGCCTTGTCCAAGCCGAGCTTGAGCCGCACGTAGAAGTCGCGGGCGATGTCGCCCTGCTGCTCGGGGTTGAAGTCGTTCAGGCTTCGATGCTCCAGCGAGGCTTTGGTCAGGCCCTTCAATCCCCCGTAGTCGTACGCTCCTGAACCCTTGGTGAGCTGAACCCCCAGGGCCTTCGTCAAATAGGCCGGGCCCGAGTGCTGGTATTGCCAAACATGCGTCAACTCGTGGATCAACCACGCCATGTCGCCGAAGACGTGCGCCTCGAAGTCCGTGTCGCGGGTGTGCAGCGGCACCGGGAAGTAGACGCTGGTACCGATCGTCACCGAGTTGTTGGTGACCGGAGGCGGCGACCCGCTCAGCAGGTTGCCCAGGCGCGCCAGCCAGTTGGGCCAGCGCGCGGCTTCGTGGACCCAGACCCGGCCATAGGGCAGCCCCTGGCCGAAGACCAGCTGAGCTTCTCGGACTTCGCTCGGGGTGAGGCGGCGTCTCGGCATGGGTCGCTCCTTCGACGGCCTAGGAAGCGGATTCGCCCAGATCGAGGTCTTCGGGTGGGGCGGGCGGCAGGCGCCATCGGATCTCGGGATGGTTGACTATGACGTGAAATCGGTTGGCGCTTTCGATCCCCTCTCGAAAGACGGTTTCAAAGGCGCCCGGATCCTGCGCCTCGATGGCTGCCTGAAGGCGGTCGAGCGTGCCCCCCGCGAAAGCCTCCAAGTGCTTGGCCATCTTGGGCCTGGTGGTGGCGCCGATCGTGAACAGGTGCCGCATCTGGCGGAGTTGGTGCGCCGCCAATGGCCAATTCCCGCCGCGGGCGGCGTAGTACAGGATCCAGTAGCGCCGGCCCACGTCGGGCATCAGGCGGCCCAGGCCTGGCTGCAACTCGACGAGCTGGTCGATCGTCAACTCGACGTGACGGCTGCGGCCTTTGATGTCCTCAGGCATGTGGCCTCCGCGAAACGCTCCAGTTGTTAGTCGTCAGTTTTCAGTCATCAGTCAAGAGCCCACCGGTTGAGCAAACATTTGGCCCCGATGAGGCGTTGGACCCTTTCAACTGACCACTGACCACTGACCGCTGGTCAAAACGCTTCCAGCGTGCCCCGGCGCTTGGCCTGGAACTCGAACCAGCGGAAGAGGCTGAAGCCCAGCAGGATGTACAGCACTCCCAGGAGCACTTCCCCCACCAGCAAGGGCATCACATCGGCCAGGCTGGCGCCGGCGATCAAGGCGCGCGAAGCGGCGATGCCTCGTGTCAGAGGCAGACACCAGGCGACCGTCTGCATCCAGCCCGGCATCTGCGCCAGAGGGATGTTGGCCCCGGAGAAGACCAGCAGCAAGAAGTAGGCGGTGTTGTTGACGAACATCGTCTCGATGCTGACCAGGCTGACACATCCGAGCAGCAGGCCCAGCCCCGAGGTGCTGAAGGTCGTGATGAGAATCGCCAGGGCCAGCGCGACGAGGTTGGTATGGCTCAGGTCCAGGCCGAAAAGGAGCACACCCCAGCCGAGCCCGACGACCACACCCAGCATGCCGTCGATCACATGGAAGAAGGCTCGGCCCGAGAAGAGCGTCAGACGGTTGGCCGGCGTCCCGAAGATGTAGGGCAGGGCGCCGGACCAGCGGTCGCCGCCGATGCTCATGGTCACTCCGTAGATCCCGTTGACCGACGCCAGCTGAATGGCGTTGCCGACCGCGAAGAAGGAGGCCTGCGACTGGCCGCCGGCGAAGATCCCCATGAGTGTGAAGAACAGGATCTGGGCCAGAGGCATGACGATCTTGGACGCCAGGTAGGTGTGCGGTTGAAGCCAGCGAAAGAGGGCGATGTAGGACAGTCGGGCGCCGTCGAGGAACAGCCGCACCTGGATCCAGAAATGTCTCACGGCCGGCCCCTCACTCGAGCCTCAGGCTCGCATCGGCGCGGGCTTTCGTCAACATACGTTCCGTCAGGCCGCCGGAAACGGCGAGGTAGATGATCCCCAGAAGGATCATCATCCCCCAATCGAACGCCAACTCCGGGAGACTGGCGCCGCCGGTGGACGAGCCGTGAAGCGCTCGGGCGGCCCAGTAGGGTGCCAGGATGTAGCTGAAGGGCGTCGTCCAGCCGGGCAGGAGGGCGATCGGGAAGAGGAAGCCGCACAGCATGTAGATAGGGAACTCCAGCGCATTCTGGAAATGCTGCACGGCCGGGCTCAACAGGAACAGCGGCGCGATCACCAGCCCGAAGCAGACGAAGGCGACCGAAGTCAAGACCAACGAAACGGCGAAGGCCAGGGGTTGCCCCACCACCAACGACTGCCGGAACAGGATGGCGGCCACGGCATAGCTGCCGACCATCGAGAGCAGGGACTGCAGCACGACGGCGGCGTTCTTGCCGAAGACGATCACCGAGACGGGCGTCGGCTGGCCGACCATCAACTCGAGGGTCCCGGTCCAGCGTTCCCAGTTGATGCTGTTGCCGCCCATGAAGAGCAGCGTCGACCACAGGCCCGTCATGCCGCTCCCGATGACCACATACAGCGCGTTGGCGGCGCCGCGCTCCACCAACATCCACATCGCCATGACGGCGATGATCAGAGGCTGAACGACGATGGTGAACAGGACGAAGGCGTCCGGGGCGTTCATCCGCAGCGTCACGGCGAAGGCGGCGTAGGCGGCGCGGGCGTGGCGCAGGATCATTCTTCGCCCCCGACCAGGCGCACGTAGGCGTCCTCGAGCGTCGGCTCGCGCACGATGACCTTGCCGACGCGCAAGCCGCTCAACTCGGCCATCAGATCGGGTACCGCCTCGGATCCGCGCCGCGTCTGGACCCGCAGCGATTGCCGCTGGTCGAGGTTCTCCACCGAGACCGTGTCGACGAAGGGAAGGCCGCGCAGGCGTTCGACCACGCTCGGATCCATCCCGAAAACGTCCATCTCGACCACTGCCAGGTCGCGCACGTCGGACTTGAGCGCCTCGGGTGTGTCCATGGCCACGATCTTCCCGTGGTTGATGACCGCCACCCGCTGACACAGAGCGTCGGCTTCGAACATGTAATGGGTGGTCAGCAGGATGGTCTTTCGCTGACTCTGCAGGTCCTTGATCACCTGTCGCAGCTCCCGGGCGCCGACCGGGTCGAGCCCGATCGTCGGCTCGTCGAGGAACAGGATCGCCGGATCGTGGATCAGCGTGCGGGCGATATGCAGCCGCTGCATCATGCCGCGCGAATAGCCTTCCACTTTCTCCTTGGCGCGGTCTTTCAGGCCGACCAGTTCCAGCAGGTAGGGGATTCGGGTGCGGGCAATTTCGGGATCGACGGAGTACAGGCTGGCGAAGTAGCGTAGGTTGTCCTGGCCGGAGAGACGCCAGTACAGCCCGCGCTCGCCGCCGAAAATGAATCCGATCTGGCCTCGCAACCCGTCCGCCTGGCGGACGATGTCCTTTCCCAGCACCGTGGCCGTTCCGGCCGTGGGGATGAGCAAGGTCGTCAGCATCTTGACCGTCGTGGTCTTGCCGGCGCCATTCGGGCCGAGCAACCCGAACAGTTCGCCCGGTGCGACGGTGAACGAGATGTCGTCGACGGCGACGACCTCTTTGACCCGGCGCCGCAGGACGCCGATCGTCGACCGGTAGACGCGGCGCAGGTTTCGGACCTCGACGGCGGCTTGGCTTTCCATCGTCCCTCGGGCGAAACGGGGAAGCGGATTATACCAGCCAGTCCACCGTTAGCCGATTCGCGCCGTCCATTTCCACTCAGAATCACCCGCGCGGGGAATGGTTGGACGCCGATCGCGGGCCGCCGAGCACCGGTTTGGTATAATCCCGCCGCCTTCCCAACAGGTCATGGAGATACGAATGCGCCTGAGCAGATGGTGGCTCTGGATTGCCCTGGCCGGCGCCGCCGGGGTCCTCTTTGCCTGCTCATCGTCGAACTCTCCGGCCGCTGCCATTCAGGGCTACCTGCAAGCCATCGTCGCCAAGGACGAGGTCGCCGCGGCCAACCTGGCGTGCAGCGATTGGGAGGCGCAGGCCCGGGCCGAAGCCTTGTCGTTCGACGCGGTCGAGGTCCGCCTGGACGGCGTCGCCTGCCAGGCGAGCGAGAGCTCCGCTGACTCGGCCGTGGTGACTTGCCAGGGGAAGATTCTGGCGAACTACGGCGCCGAAGACCAGGAGATCGATCTGGCCGGCCGGGGCTATCAGGCAGTCCGCCAGAGCGGCCGATGGCTCATGTGCGGCTACCAATGAGGCCTGGCGTGCGCCGGCTCTGGTCCAACGAGAACGTTCGCGCGCTGATCCTCGCTCTCCTCCTCCTGATCCTGATCGTCTTGACGTCCGACGCTTCTCCTCGCTGGATCTATCAGGGCTTCTAATGTCCGCCGTTCTCCTGCTGGCGATGGCCGGCCTGGGGCTTCTCCTCGGGTGCCTTCGCCGACCGGCCTGGAGACGGGCGGGAATCCTCCTGGCCAGTGTGTCGGCCGCTTTCGTCCTGCAGCCGGCGACTCCGCTGCGCTACGCCAGCTTCTGGCTTCCCCTGGTCGGCCTGGCAGCGACGGCTCTCGTCTGGACTGTGGTTCGGTCCGATGATTCCCCTCCTCGCGGCAAGGTCGTGGCCGGCCTCCTCATCCTCGCCGTCGTCGTGGCCGTGGCTGCGGTCGGTTACCTGTCGCCGGTCGGCTTCCTCTCCACCCTGCGCACGCCGCCACCCATGTCCCTCGCGCTTGGGGTGGGGGGCATCGTTTTGGCAATGGTCGCCGCGCTTGCCCTGAGGCCGGGTGCCCGGCGAGTGCTGGGACTCGGGATCGTGGTGGCCCTAGTGGCGGTGTTCGTGATCCTGAAGACGGGGCCTCTGGCCACGGCCGCCAGCGCCTCCCTGCGGCGCCTCTCCGGGCAGTCACCGGAGCTGGCGGCGCCGCTCGACCTGACCTGGCTCGGCCTTTCATACCTCGCCTTCCGCCTCCTGCACGTGCTGATCGACGCGCGCGCCGGGCGCCTGCCGGCCGTCGGCCTGGATGAGCTCGTTTCGTACGCGTTCTTCTTCCCGGCCTTGGCCGCTGGACCGATCGACCGCGTCGAACGGTTCGTTCAGGACCTGCGCGCCGCGCCGGCGCTCGCCCCGCAAGACATGCGCGACGGTCTCGGCCGAATCCTCCTGGGTTTGGCGAAGAAGTTCGTTCTCGCCGACAGCCTGGCCTGGATCGCGCTGGGCCCCGTCAGCGCTGCTCGCGTGACGGGAACGGGATGGCTGTGGTTGTTGCTCTACGCGTTCGCGTTCCAGCTGTACTTCGATTTCAGTGGCTACACGGATGTCGCCGTCGGTGTGGCCCGGTTGACCGGAGTGCGCCTTCCGGAGAACTTCCAGCAGCCATACCTGAAGACGAGCCTGACGGCCTTCTGGAACAGCTGGCACATGACCCTCACGCAGTGGTTTCGGGGCTATGTCTTCAATCCGCTGACGCGAGCGATGCGTTCGGCCCAACGGCCATGGCCCACGGCCGTCGTAATCTTCGTCGGCCAGATGACAACCATGGTCCTCATTGGACTTTGGCACGGCGTCAGTTGGGGATTCGTGATCTGGGGCGCCTGGCATGGCCTGGGGCTGTTCGTCCAGAATCGGTGGTCCACCTGGATGCGCCGCGCCGGAAGCCGGCTGTGGGAACGGCCGCTCGTTTCTCGGTTCGCTTCGGCGGCCGGCGTCCTGCTCACTTTCCATTTCGTAGCCCTGGGATGGGTTTGGTTCTCCCTGCCGGATCCGGCCCAAGCTGCGCGGGTGTTCCTGAGGTTGTTCGGTGTCTGAGGCGAAGGGCCAGTCCTCCTACGAACGCTCCCCCGTCGGATGGGTTTCGCTGGCTCGTCTGGTCGCCAAGACGCTTCTCTTCGCGCTGCTGCTGAATGTTGTTGTCGCACCCCTGCATCCGGTCGACGCGGCGGCCCAGATCAGCCTCTACAACTCGGTCTTCCCCGGCCGGCTCCGCTTCCCCTATGCCGATGACCCGGCCCGGTCCTACAACGTGAGCGTGACTCAACTGGACATGCTCTTTCGCTCCCACGACGTTTCCGGTCCGCCTCGACGGGCGAATGAGTGGAGGGTCTTCGTCATCGGTGACTCGTCCGTGTGGGGTTTTCGACTCGCCCCGCAACAGACCCTTGCCGCCCGCCTTGACGCCCTTGGGCTCGAGGTCGAAGGCCGTCCTGTTTCCTTCTATAACCTCGGCTATCCGACCATGTCGTTGACCAAGGACGTCATGCTTCTCGAGCGATCCCTGGCGTACCAACCCGACCTCATCCTGTGGCTCGTCACGCTGGAGTCCTTCCCGGCCGGAGTTCAGGCATCGCCCCTGGTGTCCTTCAACCGGGCGACGGCGGAGGGGATGCTGCGCGCCGCCGGCATCGATCCCGAGCGGTACCTTTCGCCGGCCCCCGCCGGGACGTGGTGGACGGACACGGTCGTCGGCAGCCGGCGCGAACTGGCCGAGTGGCTCCGCCTGCAGCTTTTCGGCGTGCTGTGGTCCGCCTCCGGCCTCGACTTCGATCCCGGGGCGACGTTCGCCCCGCGGTCGGAGGACCTCGAACCCGATCGCACCTTCCACGGCTTCGAAGCCGGGGAAATGGCGGATTCGGATCTGGCGTGGGACGTTCTCGAGGCAGGCCTGCGTTCGGCCGGCTCCGTCCCCGTGTGGATCGTCAACGAGCCGATGTTCGTCAGCCACGGCGCCAACAGCGACATCCGCTACAACTCGTTCTACCCCCGTTGGGCCTACGACGACTACCATGCCATGTGGCAGGACCGCTGCCGTGCCGGCGGCTGGGTGTGTCTCGATCTGTGGGATGCCCTTCCCGCGGACGCCTTCACGGACAGTGCCGTGCATTACAATCCCGCCGGCGCCGAGTCTCTCGCCCAGCGTCTCGCCGAAGCGATCGGCGCGGCCTCGAGCCTGGGCTCCGTCCCCTGACCCTGATGCCGACACCGATCGACACCTTGCGAACGTTCATCGTCGATTCGATCCTCAAGGATCCGGGCCGCCCGCTGAGCCCGGACGAGCCTCTGATTTCGAGCGGCCTGATCGATTCCTTCAGTCTGGTCGACCTGGCCCTCTTCGTCGAGAAGACCTTCGCCGTCC
>DATIFK010000030.1:0-7039 GCA_035455265.1 Anaerolineales bacterium | reverse complement strand
GTCGGCTGTAGGCGATGGCGCCGTCGAGTCGCCGCGTAAAGGCGCGCCGAATCCAACCCGCGACTCCACGTCGGCCTCGCGCCCCCAGCCCCCACCCCAACACCGGTCGCCGCTTGGACCGCATCCACGCCGCCATTCGCCAGTTTGTCAGATCGCGCGGATTGGCCTCCAGGATCAAGATCGCCGGATCCCACGCTTCGAGCCAGGCGCGCCATCCGAGCTGCAGGCAGGCGTAGGCAACTCCACCGAGAAGGTGGACGTTGCGAAGGTGCTCCCATCGAGCGACGGTCAGCCCCGGGGCCGGCAGTATGGCCTCACTGGCCCGCGGATCGCCCGCCGCGACCGACAGGCCGTCGGCGCAACGAGCTGCCAGGGCGTCGAAGAAGGCCGCCCGGTAGGCCGGGAGGACGCGCTGCTGCAGGCCGACACGACCGCGGACGTTCACTCTCGGCCGCCTTGTGCCGCTGCCAGAAGGTGACCCTTGGGCGGCATGTCTCCGGCGGCTGCAACGACTCGAGAGTCGTGGTCAAGATCCCGCAGGCTGTAGCCGGCTGCGGTCAACAGGTCCCACACGCCGCGCGCCTCGGCCTGGCCGTGGGTCTCGATGAGCAGCACCGGCCGAGCCTCGAGCAGGATTCTCCTCATCCCCTGGAGCGCGTCGACCTCGCCGCCCTCCAGGTCGATCTTGATCACATCCGGCCGCGGGAAGTCTTGCTCATGCACCAGGTCGTCGAGGGATACAACTTCGGTGTCGATCGCGCTCTCGAAGCCGGGGCCGCGTCCGCTTCCGGCCTCCAACCGACCCATCCCCGGAGATCGATGCACGAGGAATCTCGCCGGGCCCCCGGCCGCCCCGACCGCTTTGGGCACAACACGGATCCGGTGCTCCATTCGGTTTAGTTCCACCGCGGCGCGCAGGCGGTCGAGGTTGGCCGGCAAAGGTTCCACGGCCACCACCCGGCCCGTCTCGCCCACCGCCTTCGCGAGAAGCATCGTGACATAGCCAATGTTCGCGCCCAAGTCGTAGGCGGTCATGCCCGGATGAACCAGGAGTCGCACGGCGCGAGTCACCTCAGGCTCGTAGGTTCCGAGCCAGAGGTCCTTGTCGACCTGAAGGTCGAGGAGGAGCTGCACGCCGGCCAGATCACCACCAGCGATGACGACGGGGGCGATGCCTTGTGGAGCGGCTCGATTCAGAAGCAGGCGTATCCATCGCGTCAGAGGTCCAAGGCGATAGAACGCGCGGCTCATGCCCGGTGGGAGGGCGCGGGCGGCGAAAGCGGCCGCGCGCAGGACGATCGAGGTCACGAATCGATTCTACCCGGCCGTCTAGGCCAGCCCTGCCGTCACGCCAGCCAGCCCAGGACGCGTAGGTAGGCGTCCACCATCCGGTCCAGGCCGAAGGCGTCTTCGGCGCGGCGGCGAGCCGCCCGCCGGAAGGTTGCCCGGCGTTCGAGAATCTCGAGGCCGGCCGGCACCAGCGCGGGGATGTCCGGAGCCTCCAGCCTCCAGGGGTCGCCCCCGTAGGAGACAACGCGCCCGGCTTCCGGGCCGACCACCTCGAGCAAGGCGCCGGTGTCGAACCCCAGGATCGGCCGCCCGCAGGCCATCGCTTCGATCACGCTGTTTGGGCACGCCGGGTTCAAGTCGGAAGCGAAGAGGAGATCCGCCGAGCGCAGCAAAGCAGGCACCTCGTCCGGCGCGACGCGGCCGAGCCAGGTGATGGGCTCGCCCTGCCACCGGTGTTGTACCGACGGCGGCACCTCGCCGGCGACGGCCAGCTCCACGTCGGTTGCCAGTTCGTGGCGCACGCGACTCACAAGCGCCACGGCCCACTCGAGCCCGATCTCGTACCCACCTGCGAGGCGCGCCTCCAGCACCAACACACGCACACCTTGGCGCCGCGGCGCGGAGGGGCCGTCCGGCCTATAGATGTCGAGCGGCACACCGTTGTGGATGACCGTCGCCGGCACGGCGGGGACGCCGAAGGCCCGCTCCCACCAGCCGCGGACGAACTCGCTCTGGTACACGAAGCTGTCGGCCAGCTGCCGCGTAGCTCGAAGGAGCCAGTTGTTGACTTCAGCCCTCAGGAAGTGACGCCAGCCGGTTCGCCGGCGGCGGTGGATCCAGTTGATCCCGTCGAGGCGTTGCACGACAGGGATTCCGGCCGACCGCGCCGCGCGCAGCCCACTCAACCTTCGCGTTCCGCCGCTGACGAGGACGGCGTCATACGGCCGGTCTGCCAGACCAAAGGCGAGGCCGTAGCCGCGTGCCTCCAGCCCGGAGACCAGCCGGCGTTGGAAGTTCGCCGGGCCGGCGATGCCTTCGATCGGCGAGGCAAGGCACAGGCGACGAGCCACGCCTCTCCCCTACCCCTCGCCCCGAAAGCGGGGGGAGGGGAAAAGAGGAACCTCGGGAGACGGGGGCTTCGCCCCCTTCCCCCGTGCCCTTTCACCCCAGATCCGTGCGCGGCTTGGCGACTGCGACATTCAACTCGCCGCGAGCAGTGCCTCGACGATGCGTTCGGCGGCGTGGCCGTCGCCGAAGGGGTTCACGGCGTGCGCCATGGCCGCATAGGCCTGTGGGTCGTCGAGCAGGCGATGGGTTTCATCGATGATCGCCTGGCGATCGGTCCCGACCAGGCGCGCCGTCCCGGCCTCGACCGCCTCCGGCCGCTCGGTCACGCGTCGCAGGACGAGCACCGGCTTTCCCAGGGCCGGAGCTTCTTCCTGAAGGCCGCCCGAGTCGGTCAGCACCAGCGTGCAGGCTCCCAGGAGGTGCACCATCGGCAGGTAGTCCAGCGGCGGGAGCAAACTGACGTTCTCCATTCCACCCAGGACTCGCCTCGCCGGCTCCTGGACGTGCGGGTTCAGGTGGACGGGGTAGACCCAGTGAACGCCGTCGCCATAGTCGCGCGCCAGCCGCCGCACGGCCTCGAAGATCGCCTCGAGCGGCTCGCCAAAGTTCTCGCGCCGATGGGCCGTGAGGAGCACGAGCCGCCGGCCGCGGGGCAGATTCGCCAACGGTCCCGACGACCAGTCGTAGGGTCGCTCGGCGATCATCTGCAACGCGTCGATGACCGGGTTTCCGGTGACGACAATGCGTTCCACGGGAACGCCTTCACGCAGCAGGTTGTCGCGGGCCCACGAGGTGGGGGCGAGGTGCAGATCGGCGACGGCCCCGGCCACACGCCGATTCATTTCCTCCGGGAAGGGCTGCCACTTGTCTCCGGTGCGTAAGCCAGCCTCGACGTGCGCCACCCGGCAGCGATGGTAGTAGGCCACGAGCGAGGCAGCCATGACGGTCGTCGTGTCGCCCTGGACCACGACCCAATGCGGCTGCTCGTCGCTCAGCACTCGGTCCAGGCGCTGGAAAACGGCCGCCGTCAGGGTCGCCAGCGACTGGTCCGGCTCCATCAGGTCCAGATCGAGGTCGGGCGTGATCTCGAACAGGGACAGCACCTGGTCGAGCATTTCGCGGTGCTGCGCTGTGACGCAGACCCGCGAGGCCACGCCCGCAGTGCGCCGAAGACGCAGCACCACAGGCGCCATCTTGACGGCTTCGGGCCGCGTCCCAAAGATGCTCAGGACCTTCAGCGTGCGGTCAGGCATGCCCCCCGCCGGCCCCCAATACATGGACGGCGAACCCGGCTTCGCGCCAGGCCGCCCTCGGCAGCACCCCGCGCGCGTCGAAGGCGATCCGGCCGGCCATGTGGCGGGCCGCCAGCGCCGGGTCGAGGGCGCGGAAGGGGCGATGATCGACGAGCAACACGAAGGCCTCGGCGCCGTCGAGCGCCCGTTCGAGCGAAGGCGCCGCTTCGGCCCCCTCCACCGACGCTGCCGGCGCGTTCGGCTCGTAGGTCCGCACGCGCGCCCCGCGCGCCGCCAGCTCGCGCACCACGGCGATGGCCGGGCTTTCGCGCAAGTCGTCGACATCCTGCTTGTAGGCCAACCCGAGGGCGGCAATGGTCCGGCCTCGAAGGCCCCCGAGGGCTTTCTCGATCCCGTCGACAAGCCAACCGGGTTGACCGTCGTTCACTTGCCGCGCCTGACGAATGAGCGGCGAGAGATCCGGCGCGGCCTCCACCAAGAACCACGGGTCGACGCTGATGCAGTGGCCCCCGACGCCCGGGCCGGGCCGCAAGACCGAGACCCGTGGGTGGCGGTTGGCGAGGTCGATCGCCTCCCACACGTCCACCCCGAAGCGCTCCGCCAGGCGCGAGAACTCGTTGGCCAGCGCGATGTTGACGTCGCGGAAGGTGTTCTCCATCAGCTTGACGAATTCGGCGGTGGTGGCGTCGGTGAGGATGATCTCGCCCTTGACGAACGCAGCGTACAGATCGCGGCCGGCCCCGGCCGAGGCGTCGTCGATGCCGCCGATCACCCGCGCGTTCTCGACGAGCTCGCGCAAGATCTGTCCCGGCAGGACACGCTCGGGCGAATAGGCCAGATGCACATCGGGGCCGATGCGCAGGCCGGAACGCTCGAGGATCGGCGCCACGACGTCGACCGTCGTGCGCGGCGGCGAGGTCGACTCGAGCACGACCAGGTTCCCCTGGCGCAGGTGGGGCACGATCGATTCGGCCGCCGCCCTCACGTAGCTCAAGTCGGCCCGCGCGGCCCCCGCCGACGGTCCCTGAGGCGCCGAAGGCGTAGCGGAAGGGACGGCGGGAGGGGCGATCGGCGTGGGAACGGCAATGATGAAGGCGTCGGCCGGCTCAGGCCGATCGCTCACGCGCAAACGGCCGGAGCGGAACGCCGCCTGGACCAGCGTGCGCAGGCCAGGCTCTTGAATGTGGACTTCGCCGTTGCGCAACACATCGACGATGCGGCGGTTGACGTCGACGCCGACGACCTCGAGGCCGTGCGTGGCAAACGTGCTGGCGGTGGGAAGTCCGATGTAGCCCAACCCCAGCACGCACAACGAACGGAACTCCACAAGCACCTCAGGTCGGGTCCGCGAGATTATCGCACATTCGCCGTCGCGGCCCCCCGCACTATAATCCCGGCACACCCCGGAGGTCCCATGAACCCATCTCGCCGCA
This sequence comes from Anaerolineales bacterium, assembly GCA_035455265.1. Lineage (GTDB taxonomy): Bacteria > Chloroflexota > Anaerolineae > Anaerolineales > E44-bin32 > MGOM01. The sequence goes on along the minus strand of DATIFK010000030.1, from coordinate 1,995 downwards.
CGTTGTGGGAGCGGTCGACCCTGATGGGTCTGGCCCTGCCGACCCTCGTCGTCGCCCTTGGCCTCCAAATCCTGCGCGTCTTCTTCCCCAGCCTGGCCTGGTACCTGCGCGACACCGTCGGCGTCGGGTCCATCACCCTGGGTGGAATAGCCTTTGCCGCTTTCCTGCCAGGATTCCTGGCCCCGCCTTTGCTTCGCTGGCTCGGGAGTCGCAACAGCTTGTGGCTGGCGGCCGGAGGTTTGGCGGCGCTGCGCCTGGTGGAGCAAATCGTCGTCAATCCACAGGTCGATCTGTGGCTGAGCTTTGCCGGGACAGCCTGCTTCGTCCTGTTCTTTCCCTTCTTCATCGCCCACTCCCGATCCCAGGGGGCAACCCGCCGCTGGGCTCCCGGCCTGCTCCTGGGGCTGGCCCTGGACACCGCCATCAAGGGCGTCGCCGGGAGCATCGATTTGAGTTGGATCGCCGGGATCGGGCCGATCGCGCTTGTCGCCGCCATGTCGTTGATGGTGGGCTGGCTCCTCTGGAGGGAGCCACCGGCCGCCGGCTATCCCACCGAGGGCACCTGGGGACAGGCCGTGGCGCTCCTGGCCATCGGCCCGATTCTCCTGATCGAGGCGATGATCCTTCAGAATCAGGGATGGGTCGCCCAGGTATCGGGGGAGACAGCGACTCTGGCGTTCATCATGACGATGCTCGGCAACCTGACGGCACAGGCAGGACTGCTGGCCGTCTCGACCTGGCCGCGGTGGGTGCGCCCCATCACGGTGCTTGTAGCCGGCCTGCTGGTGGTAGCGTCGACCTTCTTCGTCAGCACGGCCGGAGGTGCCTTCCCGTACCTACTGCTGGTGACGCAGTTCGCGATCGGTTGGGGCCTCGGCGTCGTGTCCGAAGCGGTTTCCGCGGCGGACCGGCCGGGCGTCGGGCGCACGGGTTCGATGCTGACCGCGGGATTCCTGCTGTACCTGCTTCTGGCTTTCACTTACTACGTCTCCTTCGACATAGCACTGCCGATCCCGCGGCCGGCGGTGCTGCCCATCGCCGCTGTGGTCACGGCCATAGGTTTCTACATGGCGGCCTCGCGGCTAGCGCCGCTGACGGGCCACCACGACAAGACTCTGCTTGTCCCGGGCCTGGCGCTGGCCTTGCTGGCGACTGCGTTGGCGCTGGTGACGGACCGGGCTCCGAAGGCGACTCCCCTGGCAGGCGGCACCGTACGCGTGATGACCTACAACCTCCATTCCGCCTTCGACCGCGCCGGCCGGCTCGACCCGGAGGCGATCGCCCGCGTCATCGAAGACAGCGGCGCGGATATCGTCTCGCTGCAGGAGGTTTCGCGCGGCTGGCTGATCGACGCCAGCACCGACCTGGTCGCCTGGCTCAGCCGCCGCCTGGGGATGACGGCCCGCTTCCAGGGGACCGCCGACCCGATCTGGGGCAACATGTTGCTCAGCCGCAGCGGCTTCATTGAAACCGGTGCCGCGCCGCTCCCGCTGGCCGGCACCCTGCTGCCGCGCGGGTATGTCTGGGCGCGCATCGACGTCGGCGCCGGCGACCCGTGGTTGATCATCGGCACACATCTACACCACATCGCCGAAGAACCGGGCCCTCGCCTGGAGCAGATTCCGGTGCTGATGGACTTCTGGAATCAGCGGCCGCGCACGTTGTTGATGGGCGACCTCAACTCGGAGCCGAGCTGGCCGGAGATGGCGCTGCCGCGCCAGGCCGGGATGGTCGATACCTGGTCGGAGGTGGGCCACGACGAAGGCCTGACCTGGCCCTCCGACGACCCCTTCCAGCGCATCGACTGGATCTGGCACAGCCCCGATCTTCGACCGCTTTCGGCCCAGACACTGGTCACAGTCGCCTCCGATCACCGCCCGGTGGTGGCTGTCTTCGCCGTTCCTTGAGACGCCCCCCGATGACGCCTAGGTAGGCGCCCGACAAAGGAGGGGCGGGGTTGCAGCCCCGCCCCTCTTTGCGTGACCATGGCGTAGA
>DATIFK010000029.1:0-11240 GCA_035455265.1 Anaerolineales bacterium | reverse complement strand
CGTAGGGGCGAAGCACCCTGGCGCCGCCCGCCAGGGCAGGCGTGCTTCGCCCCTCCACCGAGGTGGGACCTGGTTCTCCCCCGATGCGGTCTTCGTCTCCGTCGGTGACGGCAACATCATCTCTGGGCTGCACAAAGGCTTCCGCGACCTGCTTGAGCTAGGATGGATTGATCGCCTCCCCCGACTCTTCGGCATTCAGTCGACGGGCTCGGCAGCGGTGGCCAACGCCTTTCAGCGAGGAGACGAGACGATCGAACCCGTGCACGCCGACACCCTGGCCGACAGCATCTCCGTCGACCTGCCGCGCGACGGGCTGCGGGCACTGCGCGCCGCCACGCGAACCGGCGGGGCCTACCTGACGGTGACCGACGCTGAAATCCTCGAGGCGATCGCCGTCCTGGGGAGACGCGAGGCGATCTTCTGCGAACCGGCCGCGGCCACCTCCTACGCCGGGCTGGTGAAAGCCTGCGCCGCCGGCCGGGTCGGACCGGACGACTCGATCGTCGTCCTGCTGACGGGAAGCGGTTTGAAGGACGTCCGCGCCGCCATGCAGGCCGCCGGCGAGGCCCCGGTGATCGAGCCGCGTCTCCAAGCGCTCCAGAAGGCGCTGGGACTGTAGATAAGGGAGGCCGGATGCCTGCCGCCCGAAGCCCACGGTACGCCAGACCGCCGACCCTGACGGTCGTCGCGCCGGTGTTCAACGAACGCGAGTCGCTGCCGGAGCTCTACCGCCGCCTCCGGGCCGTGATGGAGGGCCTGGGCGAACCGTGGGAGTTGATTCTGGTGGACGACGGATGCAGCGACGGGTCCGACCAGGCCATGGATGATCTGGCCCGGCGGGACCGGCGAGTGCGGGCCATCCACTTCGCCCGCAACTTCGGGCACCAGATCGCCGTCACGGCCGGCCTCGACCAGGCCCGCGGGCAGGCCGTCGTCATCATCGACGCCGATCTGCAAGATCCGCCCGAGGTCATCCCGGACCTGGTGGCTCAGTGGCGCAACGGATTCGAGGTCGTCTACGGCGTGCGCACCGAACGCCAGGGCGAGACCTGGTTCAAGACCATGACGGCCTCGCTCTTCTACCGGGTCGTCTACCGCATCACCGATGTCCGCATCCCTCTCGACACGGGCGACTTCCGCCTGCTCGACCGGCGTGTGGTTGACGCGCTGTCCCACATGCGCGAACGGCATCGCTTCCTGAGGGGCATGGCGGCCTGGGTTGGGTTCCGTCAAACGGGCGTCCCGTACAAGCGCGCCGCTCGCCACGCCGGCGTGACGAAATACCCGTTCCGCAAGATGGTCCGTCTGGCGTTGAACGCGGTCACCAGCTTCTCCTACTTTCCACTCCAGATCGCCACCTACCTCGGCTTTGCCTGCGCCGCGGCCAGCGCCGTCGCCATCCTGGTTGTCATTGCGTTGCGCTTGAGCGGCAACCAGGCCTTCTTCGGCCAGGCTACCACGCTGAGCGCGGTCCTCTTTCTGGGAGGGATTCAACTCATCTCCCTTGGACTGATCGGCGAGTATCTGGGCCGGATCTATGACGAGGTCAAGGGGAGGCCTCTGTACGTGTTGCGTTCCGACCCGCCTCGGAACGAGCCTCGGAGAGGAGCCAAAACCAAGCGATGATCGACCTGACGATGATGGCCGACCGCCTCGATCGGGCGGCGGAGCGGGTGCGGGAACGCGGCATTGTGATCCCCACTTTCGCCCAGATGAAAGACCCCAGCCTCGTCCCGACATCCGTTCGCCAGAAGCTGACCGGCGTTGGGCTTTGGGACGTCAATCCGCTGAACCTGTTCCGCATCACCTGGAAGAACGAGCCCAAAGCGCGCGGTGGAGGATTCGGCGAAGTGAACTACCTCGAGTTCCCGCCGGCCCTCACCGGCGTCGAGGCGCGGATCGTGGCGCTGGTGGGCAAATGGTTCCCCACGGGCGCCCACAAGGTCGGCGCAGCCTTCGGCTGCCTGGTGCCGCGGCTGGTCACGGGCCAGTTCGACCCCTCCTCGCAGAAGGCCGTCTGGCCGTCGACCGGCAACTACTGCCGCGGCGGCGCGTACGACTCGGCCCTGCTGGGTTGCCAGTCCATCGCCATCCTGCCGGAAGGCATGAGCCGCGAGCGCTTCGAGTGGCTGTCGAAGGTCGCCGGCGAGGTGATCAAGACGCCGGGATCCGAGTCGAACGTCAAGGAGATCTTCGACAAGTGCTGGGAGCTGCGCCGTTCCGGGCAGGACCTGATGATCTTCAATCAGTTCGAGGAGTTCGGCAACTACCTGTGGCACTACGACGTCACCGGGCACGCCGTGCAGGAGGTGATCGAGCGCCTGTCGGCTGGTGCGACCTACCGCGGGGTAGTCCTGACCACCGGCTCGGCGGGCACGATTGCCTGCGGCGACTACCTCAAACAAGCCTACCCGGGCAGCAAGATCGGCGCCTCGGAGGCGCTGCAGTGCCCGACTCTGCTCGAGAACGGATTCGGGGCGCACCGCATCGAGGGGATCGGCGACAAGCACGTACCGTGGATCCACAACGTGATGAACACGGACCTGGTCGTCGCCATCGACGACGAGGCCGTGGTCAACCTGGCGCGCCTGTTCAACGAACCCGCCGGCCGCACCTATCTGGCGACCCGAGGCGTGCCGGAGGCGCTGGTGGGGCAGCTGGACCTTCTGGGTTTCTCGGGCATCGCCAACGTGCTGTCGGCGATCAAGTTCGCCCGGCACTATGAGCTGGGCCCGCACGATCTGGTGCTGACCGTTCTGACCGACTCGATGGAGCTGTACGGAAGCCGCCTCAAGGAAATGCACGAGGAGCACGGCGAGTATGGCGAAGGGGAGGCCTCCACACACTTCGCGCGCTACCTGCTCGGGGCCTCGACCGACCACATGCTGGAGCTTTCCCAGAGCGACAGGCGGCGGATCCACAATCTGAAGTACTTCACCTGGGTCGAGCAGCAGGGGAAGACCTATGACGAGATCCTGGCCCAGCGCGAGGATCCGGACTATTGGACCGGCGTCCAGCGGCAGGTTCCCGAGATCGACGGCTTGATCGAAGCCTTCAACCACAAGGTGGGTCTGAAGGCGTAACGCATCCGCCATTCCGTCGGCAGGGGGAGAGCATGGCCGACTTGAGTGATGATGACCTCGTCCTGGTGGCCGTCGTCAAGACGCCGCGAGATTTGGAGATCGCCCGCGTTCTGGGGTGGTACCGAATCCCTCTCAGCCGAGCGCCCGGAACGATGCGGGTCGACTGGCTGGCCTTCTTCCAGGGAGCGGCCTTTGGGGACGAGCGCTGGTCCGTGCGCTATCTGGCCGAGGTCCGAGGCTACGAATTGACAACGCGCGGGGATTTGCTGCGCGAGGAGGCGGCGCATCCGCGCAGCCGGGAGCCGTACTACCGCCTCCAGCTCGGGCCACTTCAGGCGTTGGCAGAGCCGATCCCGGCGCGCCGTTGGCGCCGTTTCACCTTCCTGTACACGACCGGTGAACGAGTTCGGCAGGCCCGCGATGTCCGCGACCTGACCATGCCTTCGGCCTCGCGCCGCGAGCCCGGGGGTCGTCGATTGCGCGAGAGCAGGCAAGATGGAGGGCGGAGGTCATGATGGAGGCGTGCCTGGTGACGACGACAACGAACGACGCGGCTGAGGCGGGCCGGCTATCCGAGGAGCTCGTCCGTCAGGGGTTGGCGGCTTGCGTCCAGAGGATCACCGTCGAAAGCCAGTACGTTTGGGAAGGTCGGATCGAGCAGCAGCCCGAGTTCCTTTTGTGCATCAAGACGAGCCGGGAGCGCCACGACGAAGTGGAAGCGTACCTGCGCCGCGCCCACAGTTACGCCGTCCCGGAAATCCTGTGCTTCTCGGCGGCCGGCGGTTCCGCCGACTATCTGGCCTGGATTCGAGACAACTCGCAGGGTCGACGAGTCGAGGGATGAGGGTTTGCGAGCCAGGCGAATCAGGTTCGCCGCCGGCGCGCACCGCTTGAACGGGGTCGTCGGCGGGCAGGAGTCGTCGCGGTCGTCTTGGCCTGGGCGGCGCGGTCGGACATGTCCTTGCGGAAGTGGGCCTGGCGTGCGACCTCCTGGTACCCGGATCCTCGATGGGCGGCACGCCCCACCTCGTTGTCCATCTCGGCACCGGAGGCCATCTCGCGACAGCCCTGGGAGATCGCCCAGCCTTCGGCTCGGTCGAGCAAGGCTCGTCCAATTCCCTTTCGCCGCGCTTCCGGCACGACAAACCACCCCTCGATGTAGCCGACCGGGCTGCTCCGGCACCCTTCGGCCCGCAGCCTCAACGCCACTTCGACGAAGCCCGTCAGGGCGCCCTTGCGATCGGCGCTGACAAACACCGCGTTGAATTCCTCATCGCCAAGGATGTCCGCCATGTCGTGCTGGTGCTGGGAGAGCGACCGGGTGGGCCACAAGCTCGACCGCAGTCGGAGCCAGGTGGGGATTTGCGATCGCTTCAGGCGTGAGATGGCCATAGGCCTGGGATCCGTGGTCAGCGGCCGGCGGTCAGTGGCCGGTCGTCACGAGTGTGCCTGATCGCTGACCACTCACCACCGACCACGGATCCGGCTCACGTCCGTTCCAGCCACAGGCCGAGCATGTGCCGGATGCTGATGATTTCGCAGGCGTGGTAGCAGTTGTGGGCAATGATGCCATGGATCAGCTGGTACCGCGCCGGACGCCCCGGGGCATAGGGCTCGCCGAGGTCGGACTCACGAAACGATCCCACCAGGTCGGTCAGGGAACGGTTGGAGACGAGAGCGCGCTGGCAATCGGCTTCCCAGGAGTCGTCGCCGGGAGTGGAGGGCGGTGGCGGCCATCCGTCATCCGCCCCCAAAGCGGTACGGTCGGCCTCCTGACCCTGGAGGCGAAGCAGCGCGTACTCCTGCCAGAAGCGGACATGATTGAGGACGCCCCAGACGCTGTTGAACCGCGGCCCCGGAACGCGAGAGGCCTGCTCGGCCGACAGTCCGGCCGTCGACACCGTGATGGGGACGAACCATCCATGGTCGGGGGCGGAATACAGCCCCGAAAGGGCATCGGCCAGGTGGGATGCCTCACTCATCTGCTATCCTCCAACTGCCAGCCACCAGCTACCAGTCTCCAGTTTCCAGTCCCCAGTCCCCAGTCCCCAATCTCCAATCTCCGGCCTCTGACTGCGTGAGCGATTGCTGATCAATGACAACTGATAACTGATAACTACTTCCTCAGTGCAGATCCTTCTTGATCTCCTCCATCGTATCTTCGTAGCGACCGATGCCAAATCCGATGAGGGCGGAGAAGGGAAAGGCTGCGACTCCCAGAAGCAAGCCCCAGGTGCCTTGGACAAGGGCGGGGGCAACCAGGAGGATGCCCAATCCGATCAAGCCCCCCACGAAGGCGCCCCGGTAGCGGCGAGGTAGATCGGTCCACATCTTTACAAAGGAAAACGATTCGCGCATGCGGCGCTGTTTCTGAGCAATCTCGCGGTCCTGGCGGCGTTGCTTGGCCAGCGGGTCGCGGGCTCCGAGCTGCCGGTCGCGCAAACGACGCAATCGCTCTTGTTCTTCGGTAGGCATCGGCGTCACTCCCCTGTTGGCGTTGATGAGGGAAAGGTCCGGGTGCGCCTCAGGTCAACCTATTGTCGCACAGTGCCATCGGGCGGCAAGGCGCTCTCACCATCAGTGGTGGACGCCGGTCGAACGAGATGTTCGGGCATCTCGACGGTGACGACCCGGCCGCGGACGCAGACCCGCTCGCCGGCCGACAGTTCGACCTCGACCACGATCTTCCGGCCGGCGATCTCGGCCGGCCGGGCGCGCAGCTGCAGCGGGGGGCCGAGGGGGGTGGGGAGCAAGTAGTCCACCTGCAGCGAGGCGGTCACGAAGCGCGGTGGGGGTGCGGCTTGCGCGGATCCCCCTCGAGCCTGGCGCGCCGCCGCGGCCGCCGTGCCGGTGGCGTGGCAGTCGACCAGAGAAGCCAGCAGGCCCCCATAGACGTACCCCGGAATGGCGGTGTGATGGGGCGCGGGCGTGAACGTTGCCGTGGCTTCGGAGCCGTCCCAGAAGCTGCGAATGTGCAGTCCCTGGGTGTTGAGACGGCCGCACCCATAGCAGTGGCTGACATCATCGGGGTACTCGTCCTGGATCGCACTCGAGGTCATGAGGTCTCACTCCCATGCGGCAGCGAAACAACACGCGGCCGAGCGGTCCCGCGCCGTGTCAGCAGAATACCACGCCGGAGGATGGTGGCCCTCACCAGACTCCGGGGACCAGACGGTGACGCACCCTTTCCGCGTTCTCGCGGTAGCCCGCACGCCGATCCTGCAAGGTGCGATGACGTTGCCCCACAGCAGCGGGACGATCGTGGAGAAGGGAATCCCCCTTGCCACGGGTCTCCTCGCTTGCCTCGGCGCCGGCGCGGACAGCGGGGGAGCAGGGTCAGCGGGCCAGCACCATGCCCAGGGGATCGATCTCGTGCAGGCAGGTCAGCTCTTCCTCGGTCGGCGCCGGAGTCGTTTCGATGAACTCCTCCGTCTCCAGCTCGAAAGATGCCTCCGCCTGTGCCTGCTCGAAGGTGAAGCCCGGGTGCAGGGCGAGCAACTTCATCCGGCAAGTCTCCTCATCGAAGCCGAAGACGCCCCATTGGGTGATGACACGATAGGGTCCCGTCCCGGTGGGCAGGCCGGCCCGCTCGCGCGCCCCTGGGCCGTCCAGGTAGCCGGGTGTGGTGATGAAGTTGACACGGGGGACGAACCGCCGCCGGTCCTGGCGCATGATGACAATGGTGCGGTGGCACAGGGAGCCGATGTCGTTGGCGCCGCCGCTGCCTGGAAGCCTGGCCGTGGGAGCGGCCCAGTCGCCGATGACGGTCGTGTTGATATTGCCGTAGATGTCGATCATGGCCGCGCCGAGGAATCCATAGTCGATGTAGCCGGCCTGGCAGGCGCTCATGACGTCGTGCATGCTGGTGGCGGCGGCGGCCTGGTAGAAGGTGCGCGAGTCGCCGACGGAAATCGGGAGCGTCGGAACGCGCGGGCCGACGCCTCCGGCTTCGAAGATGACCAGCAGCCCCGGGGCATGGGTGCGCTGGGCCAGCAGGCCGGCCACCATCGGCAGGCCGGTGCCGACGAACACCGAGGCGCGATCCGGCAGGACGCGAGCGGCGGCGCAGGCGAGCAGTTCGGTGCGGGTGTAGGTGAGCTCTTTGAGGGCCATCGTCATCCCCCGCGGACCTTGATCCAGGGCGCGCGCAGCGGAGCCTCGAGACGTTCGACCCGCTTCAAGTAGTGAAGCTTCTCCTCCCCGCCCACCAGCTCCAGGTAATCCTCGAAGGACTCGACGCCGAAAACGTACTGCTCGAGGTACCCCTCGGCGCCCTCTGGCGTCCGTGACCGCTCCAGCCACTCGGCGATGTGCTCCTCGTCGAAGAAATACAGGTACGGCATCAACGTCGGATGCGCACCGAAGGGGACCTCGCACACGGCATCGACGACGTAGAAGGGGATGACGGTGCGGCAGGGCTCGGAGCGGATGATGGACTCGTCGACGATCTCTTCGGCGGTGACGATGACGCGCCGGGCGGCGCGCGCCAGCTCGAAATCCTCGATGATGATCCCATCGACCTGGGCGTTCCCGTAGCGGTCGCAGCGCGGCACGTGGAACATGGCCACATCCGGGAAGGCCGCCGGGATGAGGCAGATGGGCTTTCCGCTCCACGGATCGGCCACGACCTTGCAGGAGCTCTTGCGCAGCGTGTCGCTGCCGAGCAGGTTGCGCGAAGGGATGAAGGGCAGGCCCATCATGCCCGCCAGGAACCGCCACTGATAGCCGGCGTTGGAGATCTCGGCCACCACCCGGCAGCGGCCGGTTTCGACGGCGCGGCGGCCGGCGGGGGAGAGCCCTCGAATCTCATGTCCGAAGGCATAGGCCACTTCGATGCGGTTGACGCATCCCGCCGACACCAGCAAGTCGACGTCGTGCACGGCCGTCTTGCCGGCCAGGATCAGCTCTCTCCGCTCCTGCCGGATGATTTCGTAGACCAGCGCCATCGGCGTGCGGATATGCCCGAAACCGCCGAAGGCAATGAAATCGCCGTCGTGCACGAACTGCGCGGCGGCTTCGCCTACGCTCATTCGCTTGTCTTTGAGTTCCCGGGACTTGTGGTCACGGATCCAGGCGCGCTCCTCGTCGGGGTCGTGCCAGCCGACGAGCTCGCCCTGGCCTTCCTGGATGATCTCCATGCGGACCGCCCTCCGGTGGCAAGAGTGGAATGCGTCAATGCCGGGTCGGGCTTCGGGCAATCCCTCCTTCAGTCATCCAAGTGGGAGGCTTTGAAGGCGGGCGCCCGGTACGTGCAGTATCGCGCCCGGCCCAGCACGGGGCGAGTGCATTCGGCAGGATGGTAGGGGTGCGTATCGTCCGGTGGGGCTTCGGGGAACGACGCGCCAGGCGGGCGCGGTCCCCCGATTAGGCGTTCAGGCCTTCGCGGCCCAGCAGACCCAAGATCAGGGACAACTCACCGCGGTGATGGATCTCGTGCTCCAGGATGTGACCGAGGATTTCGAGCAGCGTGTACTCGGGGCCCCACGGCGTGACGATCACCTTCGACAGATCGGCCGGCGTCAGGCTCTCCAGCAGCTCCACGGTGCCCTGATGGGACCTCTCCAGCAGAGACCGTATCGACGCGAGGTCCGGATAGAGGGAGGGGTCGAACGCATCCGGGAAGGCGGTCAGCGTTCGGTGAATCCCGTGGTCCCGCTCGCCGATCTCCTCCTGGGCGATATGGAGCAGAAGCTCGCGGACCGTCCGCGAGGAGGGGAACGGCCTCTCGTCCAGGTCGGAGTCGTTCAGTTTGGTAACGGTGGCGTTGAGGCCTTGACGAACGGAGGCCCAGTGAGACTTGAGGTAGTCCAGGTCCATCGCCTCCACCGTCGTCCCAGAGCGTCCTAGGTCCGAGCCTTTCCTGCCGGGCGGGGCCGAAAGGCGAACGCGGACCACGTGTCGTTGATGGAGATGAGCGTGATCCGCTGCAAGTTGAATCGGTCGAGCCCGTCCCACCCCTGATCGCGGGTGAGATCGGTCTGGATGCCCGACGTCCCTTTCGGGAATGTGACCCACAGCATCCCGGCTGGTTTCAGCGCCGGCACGACCTTGGCCGCCTGTGAGCCTAGCTCCTTCTTGCTCTTGACGAAGATCTGGATCCAGTCGAACGTGCCGCGCAGGGAGGTCGTCAGCTCGGAGTCGGCCGGGAGTGGTTTCAACTCGCGCTCGTATCCGGAGGGGGCACCCAGCACGGCCAGACGGTAGCCTGGGCGGACCTTCATCTTCCGTGAAAGGGGGCTTTCAGCCATGCCAGTGTCCTCTGGGCAACGGGGTGCGGCGCATGAGCGGGAGGGCGCGAGACCGTCGGGAGGGTGTGGGGGAGAACAAGATCCCCCGCCGCCCCGAGGTACGGCGGGGGATCGTCATCTCTGTCTGGTTTGCGCTCCAGGGACGGAGCGCCAATCCGAGTCCGAGGCCTATCGGCGAGGGGGTCGGTCGCGACCGCCCCCGCGATCTCCGCCGCCGGGGCGCTCCTCGCGCGGCCGGGCGATGTTGACCGTCAGCGGCCGTCCGCCCATCTGCGTACCGTTCAGCATGCTGACCGCCTTCTGGGCGTCAGCGTCGGTCTCCATCTCGACGAAGGCGAAACCGCGCGAGCGGCCGGTGTCCCTGTCCCGGACGACGGTGATCGCCTTCACCGGCCCAGCCTTGGTGAAAATGGCCCTCAACTCCTCCTCTGTGCTCGTGTAAGGCAGATTCCCGACGTAGAGCTTGGTCTGCATCCTCTTGTCCTCGTGGAGGCTTCGCGGGCCTCCGGCTGGGCAGGCCCCCTGGCCTTGCAGGCCTGTCGTTCGGAACGGCTTACAAGCGCAAGACTATACCACAAGGCCCTTTGCAGGACTACAGGGGAGCGGCCGGCTGTCAGCCGCCAGGTGAAGGTTGCCCATCGCCACCTATCCGGTCTCCGGTGCCTTCCGACCGGAGAAGGATTGGAAGGCCAGCCCCAGGATGAACAGGACGATCGTCACCACGACGGCGGTCTCAGCCTGAAGGTTGAGAGCCTGGACGACCAATGTCGCGCCCACGAACGAAGACAGGGCGATGAGCCCCAGGTCGAAGACCGTCGACAGCAGGATGGCACCCAGGATGCCTCCAACGATGATCCCCACCCACAGCGCCACCGACGATTGAGCCGCAAAAGCGTTGGCCAAGGCGCTCCCGGCCAAGGCTCCGGCGAGAAACCCGGCGACGCCGATCGCCAGGCGCTGAAGGAAGACGGCCAGGAGCGCGCCGAGCAGGCCAATCCCGATCGCCACCAGAAGCCTGACCCACTCGGGCATTTCGGGCAGCAGCTGGTTCGCCAGCATCAGGCCCGCCGCAAACCCCATCAACCCGACGAACAACCAGAAGAGCCGGCGTCCTAGGAGGAGGAGTAGGGCTCCTGCGACGATACGAACGGCGGTCATCGGCAACCTCCGGGTCTTCGGTCGCCCTTGATTCTATAGGACTTGTGGTGCGGGGTCGAGCCGACGTTCACCTCAAGCTCCCGATGTCCCGGCCTCGATCGGCCGGTCGGCGACCCACAGATAGCCGTCGGGATCGACGAGGAAGACCTCGCGCAGACCGTGGCCCTTGTCGATCGCCGGCGCCAACACGCGGAAGCCCAGCCGTTCAGCAGCCGCCTGGGCCGCATCGGGATCGCGGCCGTGCAGGCGCAGCTCCGCGCCGGCGCCGCGCCGGGAAGCGGCCTGGAGCTCGGTGTAGACCGGGTGATCGAGGTAGGTGTGGTCGGCGTGCAGCATCCACTCCGCTCCACCGGCCCTCAGCACGGCGAAGTCGGGATCATGATAGACGACCTCGGCGGCGAGCACCTCTTGCTGGAATCGGAGGGCGGCATCTATGTCGCGCACCATCAAGTTCAGAGTCAACCCATGAAGGGTTCGCCCATACGCCTTCGCCGTCATCCAGGGCTCACCGACGCGCAACTTCATCTGAACCTCCCTCGGGAAACAGACCGTCGGAAGACGTCGCCGGCAGCCCGGCTAGTCGGGGTCCCACCGCTCGAGGCCGACTTGCACCTCCAACGGCTCGAACCCGATCGAACGATACAGCCGCTCGGGCGCCGAGTCGGCCTCGGCCACCAGGATCAACGACGTCATGACCGTCTCGGCCAGCGCCCGATCGGCAGCTTCGTACACCAGCGTTCCCGCGATGCCC
>DATIFK010000028.1:0-2638 GCA_035455265.1 Anaerolineales bacterium | reverse complement strand
TTAGCACGTTACGCCGCTTCCGTCCCACCGCGAGGACCCGGGCCATGTAGCTCCCAACGGCGCGATCGAGTTTGGCCGTAGCGGTTTCCGGCGTGAGTCTCCTTGAGCGATTCGCGCAGCAGCTGACGGTCGATTGCGACGAGAAGGGTCGTCCGATCCGAACCGTCAACGCTCGGAAATGGTCTTTGACCGACTGTGCAACTCGACCGCGTAGAGCATCCGCCTGCTGACGCCGCTTCGGTCCCTGCATTATGACGCGGACGCAGGCCGCGCCTCTGTTCGCCGAACGCCCGCGGTAAGCAGCCGCGGCGAGCGAATGCGAGCCAGCGGTCTGCTCTACTGCGTAGTTCGACCGTTCAATGCTTAACGCGACCCCCGTCGCAAGGCGCCTCGTCGCCGTGGAAGACAGCGCCGTGCGGCACGTCATGCGATGCTCCTCAGACGGCCACGAACTTGTGGTAGGCGCCTTCGGCGACGTGGTCCCATGGGCCCACCAGCGCCTGAAACTTCGTGTAGGACGCGTGCACCTTCCGGGCCATGGGACTCTTCTCGGATTCCTCCCCGGCGACCTCGACCGCCAGTTTCTTGAGGTCGCGCAGCACTGGCGCCGAGAGCGGCAGAATCTCGACCTTCCCCTTGAACTCCGTCTTGAGCCGCTCCAGCGCGATCGCGTTCTTGGCGTTGAAGTCCGTGAGACCGTAGACCTGACCTGCTGCGGCGGCATGGTCGAGCGTCCGACGCAGGTCAACGGGGAGCGCGTCGTACGCCTTCTTGTTGACCCCGAAGCAGTTCGTGGTACCCGGCTCATGCCAGCCCGGGTAGTAGTAGTAGCGCGCAGTCCTGTGGAGACCGAGCTTCATGTCGTCATACGGCCCGGCCCATTCGGCGGCGTCGATCACGCCTCGCTCGAGGGCGGCGTAGATGTCGGCGCCCGGGGTGAGAACAGCCGTGCCGCCCGCCTTGACGTAGACCTTGGCGCCGAGGTTCGTGCCGATACGCATCCTGAGGCCTTTGTAGTCGCTACCCGTGTTGATCTTCTTCCGGAACCATCCAGCCATCTGCGGGGCTTGAGCCGCAGCGGGGCGCGGCACGAGATTGAAGGCGGCGTACGTCTCCTCCCAGAGCCTGAGCCCGTCGCCCTGGTAGTACCAGGCGGCCATGCCCTGGGCGTTCATTCCGAACGGGATGGTCGTGAACCATTCGAACGCAGGCTCTTTGGCGACCCAGTAGCTTGCCGAACCCATGAACATTTCGATCTTGCCTTGCGAGGCGGCGTCGAAGCAGTCGAAGGGCTGCATGATCTGGCCGCCGGGGAAGACCTCGATCCGAAAGCGGCCGCCGCTCATCTCGTCGACGATCTTCGCCAGCCGCTGGGCCACGCCCTGCAGGTGATCGAGCGCGGGGGTGTAGGCCGTGGACATCCGCCACTGGACCTTCGGCTGGGCGATGACACCGGGTGCGTCGCTGACGGCGGCAGCCGCGGCAGCGGCCACCACCCCACCGGCCTTTGCGATGAACCTGCGTCGGTCGCTCATGGCATCACCTCATCTTCAACGGGTCCAGACAGCGACCCTCCAGAGCCAGCGGGCGGCCAATGCCGAAGGCGCCGTCGTCCAGCCACACGACCGCACCTGGCTTGCGGTCCCGACGAACGGCTCGTCGTCGTGGTTAGGGCCCATGTTCCGCCTCGTCGGGCGAACGTTCGGTATCAGCCGCAGCCGAAGGCCGTCGGCTGCATGCCGTGGTTCGGCCCTCCCGCGGGCGCGCCACCCGATGCTGAGCACGATCGAGGACGCCGTTCATCTCGCCTATGCTCCCATCGTCGCGCCAGGGGCACCGATCACGGGCCCGTCCAGTCGAACGGGATGTGCTTGCTCGAGTTCGTCGTCCACTGGAATTTGTAGCCGAACGCATCCACGGAGCAGATCGTCGACTTGCCCCAGGTCACTAGCTGTGGGCCGGGTCCTGTCTCGGAGCCGGGCGCGTTCATAAGCTGCGGATACTTTCCTGGGAGGCTTGTCGGTCCCGTCAACGCTTTTGCCCAGGCCGTCACCTTCCCGGCGATCTCCGCTCCCCAGTGGGCGCGGTCGGGCGCGATCTCGAAGGTGATCCGTGCGCGCTCCACTCCACGAACCTGCCGGCCTTCGGTGAAGAGCGCGGCGACCTGGGCCGGGAATCCTCCGGCGCGGCCCCCGAAAATGACGGGAAGCGCTTCCGCCTGGCGCTCGTCGGCGCGTTCGTCGATGAAGAGGCCGGCCGTTCCCTTGACCTTCCCCGCCCATAGATCGCCTTCCCAGCGGCCCACCCGGAGAAAGCTGAGACCGTCGAGATTGACGTCGCCGTAGTGGCCACGCTGGATGTGCCAGAAGAGAACCGAGTCGCAGAAGCCGTTGTCCGGGGGCTGAGCGAACGTGCAGGGACATGCGACGGCACAGCTGCAGTTGTCGAACCAGTCTCCGACGATGTGCCAGGTGGGACTTCCGGCCATGAGGACCTCCGTTCGTGTCGAGTATTCCATCGACGATACTGTTCGCGGGCCGAACGCTGCCGTTCAGCCGCGCGGGCCGCTCCGCGCCGCCGCGCGTTTCCCATTCGGTTGCGCGGCCCGCGTCGGCTGCAACGGCTTGTTAGCCCGGAT
>DATIFK010000027.1:0-13927 GCA_035455265.1 Anaerolineales bacterium | reverse complement strand
TCGAGGCCCTGACGGCTCTCGAAGGCGAGTTGAGCCGGCTGCTGGCGCAGGCCCGCAACGGCATTTCCAAGCTCAACCTGGAGCGGCAGCGAGGTTCTCGCCCTGCCGAGGAGAAAGCGGAAGAGCCCTCCTCGTAGCACTAGCGGATGCGAAACGCCGGCGGGCGGAGACCTCTCCGCCCGCTTTTATTATACGACCTGTCCGTAACCTAGGGGCAAAGCGTGCTTCGCCCCTAGGCTTTCTCTCAGAAGTCCGCTGTGCTCACATCGGAGCCGTTCGGTCACCCACGGCCACCTGGCGCGGCGCGTCTTTGACCTTCGCTCGGTTGGCCGCCGCCTGAAGCAGGCCAACGAACAACGGATGGGGTCGGGTCGGCCGCGACAGGAACTCGGGGTGGAACTGGCTGCCCAGCATGTAGGGATGGTCGGCCAGCTCGGCGATCTCCACCAGGCGGCCGTCCGGGGAGAGCCCCGAGTAGATCATCCCATGACTGGCCAGGATCTCCCGGTAGGTGTTGTTGAATTCGAATCGATGCCGGTGTCGCTCCCGCACCTCGGGTTCTTCGTAGGCCCTTGCCGCTCGCGTGTCCGGCACCAGGTGGCACGGGTAGAGCCCCAGGCGCATCGTGCCGCCCATGTTGCCGATGCCGCGCTGCTCCGGCAGCAGGTCGATCACCGGGTGCGGCGTGCTGCGGTCGAACTCGGTGGAATTGGCGTCCTCCGAGCCGAGAACGTGCCGGGCGAACTCGATGACCATAACCTGCATCCCCAGGCACAGCCCGAGGTAGGGAACCTTGTGCTCGCGCGAATAGCGCGCGGCGGCGATCTTCCCCTCGATGCCGCGCGAACCGAAGCCGCCCGGGACGATGACCCCGTCGGCCGACTCGAGCTCCTTCCACCCCTTGCCCTTCTCGAGGTCGGCCGAATGCAGCCACAGGATTTCCGCCTCGACTCCGGCGTGCAGTGCGGCGTGCCGCACCGCCTCGCGCACCGACATGTAGGCGTCCTTCAACTCGACGTACTTCCCTACGAGAGCGATGCGCACGGTCGGGCGGCGCGTCCGTTCCGCCGCAACCAGGCGCTCCCACTCGCTCCAATCCGGCCGGTGGCGCGCTTCCAAACCCAGGCGCCCCAGGACGAACTCTCCCAGACCTTCTCGCTCGAGCATCAGAGGAACCTCGTACAGGACGTTGGTGGTCACCAGCGGGATGACGGCCCGTGACTCGACGTCGCAGAACAGGCCGATCTTCTCGCGCAGGTCTTCGCCGACCGGGTGGTCCGATCGAGCCACGATCACATCCGGCTGGATGCCGATCGAGCGCAGTTCGCGGACCGAGTGCTGGGTCGGCTTGGTCTTCAGCTCGCCGGTGGCACCGATGTGGGGGAGCCAGGTGACGTGAACGAAGAGGGTATTCTCGCGGCCCAGGTCGGCTCGCATCTGGCGCAGCGCTTCCAGGAACGGGAGGGACTCGATGTCGCCCACCGTCCCGCCAACCTCGACCAGGACGATTTCGGCCTGTGTCTCACGCGGCACCAGCCCGATGCGCTGTTTGATCTCGTTGGTAATGTGCGGGATGACCTGGATCGTGCCGCCGAGGAAGTCTCCCCGGCGCTCCTGCCCGATGACCTCGGAGTAGATCTGCCCCGTCGTCACGTTGCAGACTCGGCTCAGGCTGACGTCGATGAAGCGCTCATAGTGGCCGAGGTCCAGATCGGTTTCGGCCCCGTCGTCGAGGACGTAGACCTCACCGTGTTGGTAGGGACTCATCGTCCCCGGATCGACGTTGATGTAGGGGTCCAGCTTCTGGATCGAGACGGCAAAGCCGCGTTCTCGCAGCAGTCGGCCCAGCGCCGCCGCCGTCACCCCCTTGCCGACCGAGCTGACGACGCCGCCTGTCAGGAAGATGTACTTCGTCCCACCGGTCATACCCTCACCTCCCCAAAAAGGGGCGGTGGGGAGGGCCATCCATCGGGCGACCTCCCCACCGCCGTTGAGTCTCGCGGTTGCCGTCGAAACGTGGTCCGCTCACGCGACGAGTTTCCCCAGATCTTCCGCCGCCCGGCGCATCTCCAACAGGATCAGCCCGAGCTTGGCCTGCTCACGCGCCAGGACCGTCAGAACGGCTTCGGCCCCTGCCGACATGAGCAACACGTATCCGGTATCGCCGTGGATGTAGACCTCGTCGAGGCCGCCCCGGCCCAGTTCGCCGGCGATGCGCTCGCCGAGGCTCAGCATCGCCGCCGACATCGCCGACACCCGGTCTTCCTCAACGGCCGCCGGGAGTGACGAGGCGATGATCAGCCCGTCCACCGAAACGACGGCCGAGGCCTCGACGTCCGTCGTATTCCCCTGCATCTCGCGCAGGCGCTGGACCAACTGGTCCTTGCGAGCCTTATCCACGATGTCCTGCCGAACGGAAGGGTGGGTGCACCGAGACAGTCTAGCATACGAGGGGCCGCGCGGCAAGCGGAGGGCCGTCAGCGATCAGCCGTCAGTTTCCAGTTTCCAGTGTTCCCATTCAGAATGCCTGCTCGAGACTGACCACCGGTCACCGACCACTGGCCTTCCGCCGCGTGGTCTCGACCAGCCCGGCCAATAACCGGACGTGCATGACGCCCTGCTCGAGGTCGACGCCCTGCACGACCGAATTGATGGCCGGGAGCAGGATCTCATCTCCGTCGTCGAGGTCCACGACGTAGACATCGTTGGCGCCGGTCTCGAGGATCCGGCGGATGCGGCCGAGGGTCTCCCCCTGCTCCGACACGACTCGCAGGCCGAGGATCTCCCAGTGATAGTAGCGACCCTCCGGAAGGGGCGGCGCATCGTCCAGGCGAATCAGGAGCTCTTCCCCCCGATAGGCTTCGGCGCGGGCGCGGTCATCGCAACCTTCGATGTGAATCCGGACGTGGTCCCCGTGGCGCTGGATCGAACGGAGGCGTTCGTGCCGGCGGCCCTTCCCGAAGTAGATCGTCGCCTCGGGGGCGATCGTATCCAGCACTTGCGACAGAGACTCGACCAAGAGGTCGCCCCGCACCCCATGGGGACGAACCACGCGCCCGACGACCAGGTGCGACGGTCGGCGGGCGCGCTCGGTCGTGCGACGAGGCGCTGGGCTCATCGGTCAGAGGATATCGAGAGTCGCTCGGATCCCCCGACGAGCGGCTGCCACGCGCAGCAAAGCGCGCATGGCATTCGCCACCCTTCCGGCGCGGCCGATGACCCGGCCCATGTCCTCCTCCGCCACGCGCAGCTCGAGGCGCACTTCCCCCTGGCGGCTGCGCTCGACCACCTTCACTTCCGTCGGATCGGAGACCAGCGACCGCGCAATGAACTCCACCAGCGCCTTGACTTCACTTCCCGGGCGGGCGGCGTTCATCATGGCATTAACCCTCGGCGGCTTTCGCTTCCGGCGCAGCTTCGGCGGCGGCTACTTCCTTGGCGCGAGCCTTCTTCGAGGCCCGCCCGCCCGATGCCTGGACCGTCGAGGTCCGCTGATCTGCGGCGGCGTGGGAGCTCTTGGCCTCGGCCAGCAGGCCGTCGAGGGCCTCACCGCCCTTGAAGCGTTCCCAGCGGGCCCAGGCGCCGACACTGCGCAGGATTTGGCCCATCGAGTCGGACGGCTGCGCCCCATGCTGGAGCCAGTGATACAGGCGCGCTTCGTCCAGGTCAACGGTCGCCGGATGCGTGCGCGGGTTGTAGTGGCCGATGACTTCCAGGAAGCGGCCGTCGCGAGGGCTCTCGCGATCGGTCACCACGACTCGAAAGCTGGGTTGGTGGCGAGAGCCGACCTTCCGCAGGCGTATGCGAACCATCCGTCATCCTCACTTGTATGGTTGCGGGTTCCCCGCCGCCGCGCGAGGCCTGCTGAAGGGAGCAGGACGAAGCGGATGGAGATCGATCCCGCACAGATCGCAGACAACCGCTTCGGATGACATCCGCCGGCGAAGGCTCCCTGGATCGGGGAGTCCGACCGGCGGGTCGAGGCGCGTCGCCTGCCTTACAGGACTGGCATTATAGCCGTGAGGCGGAAGAGGGTCAAGGAGAAAGATTGCTGTCGGGGGGTTCCGCATGGGGATCGTCCAACCGCGCGCGACCACCGAGCGTCTCCACACTGCCAAGGGTCATCGTCCTCTGCCGTCGACACTCTACTCTCCGAGGTCCACGACGGTGTAGATGCGCCAACCGGTGGAGAATCTTCGGGTGTCGAAAGGGGAGTGGCGTCGCTGGCAGAACGGAACCGGGGGAGCAACGAGGCAACCCAGACGGGGCGCATCGATGGCGAGGAGATGGGTGTTCCGCCGAACTTCCCGCACCAAGGACATGCGACCCATGAGTTCCTGCTGGAGCTTGGCCTCCCACTGTCGCGAGGCCAGTTCCGGAATCCCCAGCCGAACAGAGGGATAGGGCACGTTCTCCACAAAGGGCGATACCACCATCACCGATCGCTTCCCGGTCCGCAAAGCACCGCGGGCAAACGAATAGGCCTCAACCGTCAGGTCTGGACGATGGTAGATCGTCCGGAGCATAGGCCCTATCTGCCATAGGTACTCGATGTCTTCGCGGATGTTGACCAGGACAAGCGCTCCCTGCGGCGCCGTCTCCGCGACATACTTCAACATGTCCGCGTTGGAGTCGTCAACCGAAAGCTGGATCCCGGCGTTCGACACGTTGTTCGGGAGTGTCAGCAGGAAGAGTGCGGCGGTCGCCACGGCGCCGATTCTCGCAAGGGCAGAGTTCGCCCCCCGGGCGCCGTGAGTCGAATCGATGACCGGGATCGCCAGCAGGCCCGCAGAGACAGCCGCGCCAAGCGAAAAGGGTAGCAGGTAGTACTCGGGCGTGAATCTGTACGGAAGGTAGAGAACGAACCATGCCCCCAACCAACCCAAGCACGGCAGCATCGCTGGGAGTTGTTCCCACTTGCGCTCCCGGATGATGAGGAACGTCGCCGCCATGAGCAGCGGCAGGATGTACAGCCAATCGCGCACGATCCAGTCAAGCCAAGTCTTGGCATTGGCCGAGATGGTCGCCCATTGGAGCGTGAAGTTCGCCCGCGGCCCCGCACCACTGAGGATGCTTGGAGTAAAGACGAGCGCGGCAGCAACGTAGACAGCGATCCCCGCAGCGCAAGCCGCGAGGAATTCCCGCGCCTCAAGACCGGCTTTCTGAAGGCCCTCAGCTCTCCTCCCGCGCCCCTCAACGAAGGCGACGGCGGTCCAGAAAGAGCTGATCCCAAGCAACAAGCCAGTCGTTTCCTTCGTCAATGCGGCGAGAAGGATGAAGAGGGATGGCAAGAGCAGCCTGCCATCCCGCATACGCTTTGACCCAGGTCCAGACGCGCCCAAGAACGCCGCAGCAGAGGCGACAAGGAAGAAGCACTGAAGCAGCTCGGGCTTGGACAACGTGTACGCGGCCTCGACCACGGGCCCTCCGAGGACAAAGGCTGTGCCCGTTACGCCCGCCGCGAAGGGTCTGCGAGTAAGCCGCAACACCACCCAACCGAGCAAGAAGGTGGTGCCGCCGAGAAGGATCAGGTTTCCTACGAAGTACCAGATTGGGCTATGCCCCGCGAAATGATAGAGGAGGGAGAATCCCAGCCAGTAGACCGGCCTAAACCGGCCGTACTGCCCGAGGTCTTGCCTCCAATCCCACTGCCCGCTCCAGGTTTCTTGAGCTATGGAAATCGACGTCGCATCATCGAAAAGGCCGAACTGAGGTCTGATGATCCTGGGGACCATGAGGGCTACAGCCAGCAACGCCGGGAAGCCGAGCGCCATCCCCTTGAGGAGCCGCTCTCGACCGATCGATGTTCTCGTCTCCATCTTCAATCCCTTGAACCAGCTAGCCCTGAATGAAGATCGTCCGCTCGAAGTCGATCGTTTCCGCCCATCGAAGGTCTGGACCCGCAGGAATGAGCACTCCGACGCCCTCGTTCGGTGGCCGCCCCGCCGTGTCCTTCGGAAAGAGGGACACCCGCGAGTCGCCATTTGGCATCGCAGACCATGCCTGGGCGCCGTTGACAGGCCCCCCCAAACGGGGGTTCTCCGGCCTCTGCACCAGATCCGGGCCACGAACGAGAATCCACCAACCCAGGACCAGGGCAAGGAGGGCCCAACCCCCAAGGAAGCCAAGGTGCACTCGATCGAGGGGCCGGCCCAGCCCGGCCTGAGCCGGCTGCGCGTCGGACACGAGCAGCAGCAATCCGGCCGCCACGAAGCTCGTCGTGAGGGAAGAACCACCGTAGGAAAGAAACGGCAGAGGGATGCCCGTCAGCGGAAGGACCATGAGGGTTCCCCCCAGAATGATCACAGCCTGCAAGCCCAACGCGGTTGACAAACCCGCGGCGAGCAGCGAGCCGTACGTGTCCCGGGAGCGTGCCGCGGCGCGCAGCCCGCGGCTGATGAGGACGCCGATCAATCCGATGACGGCGAGCCCTCCGATCATCCCCCACTCCTCCACCAGGGCGCTGAAGATGAAATCGGTGTGCGCCGCCGGGATGTAGGTCGGGATTCCCTGGCCAGGGCCGGCGCCCACCAGCCCGCCATGTGCCAGGGCGATCAACGATTGGAGCACCTGATAGGAGGCTCCGCTCGGATCGGCAAATGGGTCGAGCCATGAGGTCAACCGTGCCTGGACGACAGGGGTGAACCAGTAGCCGACGAAGGCGCCTGCCAGGAGAAGGGCTCCGCCCAGGAGCAAAACCCTGCGACGATCGAAGGCGACGTAGAGCAAGACGGTCAACAGCCCGATGAAGAGCATCCCTGCCCCGAGGTCCCTCTGCGCGGTCAAAAGGCCGACGGCGACGACCCACACCACCACGAGGGGCGCCAGCACGGGTAACACCCGGCCGTGTCCACCCGCGGGCGAGAGCCGATCCGATAGGTAGGATGCCAGATAGGCCACCAGGAGCAAGCGCAGAGGCTCAGAAGGCTGCATATAAACTCCGCAGCAGCCCAGCCAGAGCCGCGCTTCGCCGCCGGAAGGATTGGTGCCGAAGGCCAGGGTGGCAGCCGTCAAGGCCAGACCGAGCCCCAGCCAAAGGAGACGGTAGCGCCGAAGCCAGAGGAGATCCCGCGGAGCCTGGACCACTGCCAGAAAGAGTCCGGCACCCACGAGAAACCATGCGGTCTGCCTCGCGCCGTACTCGAGCGATAGCCGCCAGTTGAGGATCAGCCCCCACCCGGACAACAAGAGGACGACGGGCAGGATGAACGGATCGCGGCGGGGGCGGAGGCGAGACAGGCGCCGATGAAGGATCCACGCCACAGCTGCCCAGGATGGCGCCACCACCAGCGGGGCCAAGGCCCGGGCGGAAAGCGACCCGGCCGCCTGAGCCAGCCCGGCTGCGAGCAGGGCCAGATTGACCAGGACGAAAGCGAACGCCAGGTGAAGGAGTGTCGCTTCACGCGCCTGCGACGGAGGTCGCAGGTCAACCGAGGTAGGGATCGACAAGAAGCGCCAACCGTCGGCGGGTTTCGGCCGGGATCGCCTCGGGCGAGGTCACGAGAGCCTTCTGGAGCGCCGTGCCGCACGGGCAGGTCCGCTCGAGAGGCAATCTGTGCACGAACTGGGTCAAGGTCGCCTCGGCCAGTCGTGCATTCGCCTGGAGCGTGCGCAAGACGGCCTCCGCTGTGACCGGCTCCTCGCTCAAATGCCAGACGTCGTAGTCGGTCACATGAGCCAGCACCGTGTAGCACAGTTCGGCCTCGCGAGCGAGAAACGCCTCCGGCGACGCCGTCATCCCGATGACGTCCATGCCCCACGTTCGATACAGATTCGACTCAGCCCGGGTCGAGAAGCGCGGACCTTCAATCGTCAGGAGGGTTCCGCCAGGGTGGACCGTTCCGCCGGCAGCTTCGACGCTGGCGGCCATGATCGGCGAGAGTTGCGGGCAGAATGGATCGGCGACGCCGACATGGGCGACCATTCCGTCGCCGAAGAAAGAACGGGGCCGGCCGCGCGTCCAATCGACAATCTGGTCCGGGACGACGATGTGGCCGGGCGCGAAGTCCTCGCGCAGCGACCCGCAAGCACTGATCGACAGGACTCGGCGGACGCCGAGGGCTTTGAGGGCGTACAGGTTGGCGCGGTAGTTGACTTCGCTGGGAAGGATGTGATGGCCGCGCCCGTGGCGCGCCAGGAACGCCACGCCGACGCCGGCCAGCAGTCCGATGACGATCGGCGCGCTCGGGGCACCGAAAGGCGTCGTTGCCTCGATCTCCTCGGCCTGCTCCAGACCACGCAGCGAATAGAGGCCCGAACCGCCGATCACCCCGAGGACGGGCGTTGTCTGCATGCGATCCCTCCGCTTCGCTACGGGATGTGCGCGATCCACCGCTTCGTTCCGGGATGCGGCGCGACGTCCGCTGGTGCCGCGAATCATAGCACACGGGTCCGGACGAAGAGATTCGGCGCGTCGGAGCACGGCAACCCTCGGCGTCGGCGAGGGTTGCGAATGCCTACCTCGTCTGGAACGGGGATCACCTAGGAGGAGGTCGGATGGGACGGCGATCCGCCGGGCGCAAGCACCAGGTCCACAGCGCCGAGGCGTATCACGTCGCCGTACGTCACCACGAGGGGACCCTCGAGGCGGAGGCTGTTGACCATCGTGCCATTTCGCGAGCCGGTGTCTTCCAGCCACCACTGGCCCGCCTGGAACGACAGGCGGGCGTGGTAGGCCGAGACGGCGCCATCGCTGAGCCGAATGGTGTTGTCCGCCGCGCGACCGAGAAGGTTGACCTCCCTCAGAACAAAGGCGAGGGAGCCACCCGGAGTCTCCTGACGCAAATGGGCAGCCGGTGCCTGACTGTCGGATGCGCTCGAGGAACGACCGTCGCGCCATAGAGCAACAAGCAGCCAGGCAAGAAAGGCGTACAGCGGGACGGCCGGGAGCAGCCGAACAGCGAGGTCAAGAACGGCGGTCACGAGCCTTTGGTTCCCTTGTTGCCGCGCCAGGTCCGGGTGGACTGGTCACCCGCCGGCCTGGGAGGAAACGGCGGAGTGTAGGCCGGCGTCTGATCCGGCGGTCCGCCCGGGTCCTCGCCGTAGACCATCGGCGTTCCGGCGATCGTGATGACGTCCCCGGGCCTCAGGGCGTGCTGGCTGACGCGCCGTCCGTTGACCAGCGTTCCACCCGTCGAGCCGAGGTCGAAGACAACGTAGCGGCCCTCGCGCACGCGCAATTGGGCGTGCGTGCGGGAGACGTGCGGATCGTCGAGGATGAGCTGGTTGTCGAGGCGACGACCGATGTTGATGACCGTACGGTCCAGCGGGAAGTGCTTGCGGCCGTCGATGATCAGGAACGCGCCCGGGGGCGGCATCTCGACTTCGTCCGACGTCGCACCGCTGGGCATGCCCTGGGTAAACTCGAGTGGGTTTTCGGAGTGCCAGGCGATGACTCGCACCTGCCAGCGGCCCAAGGTTGGATCCGCGGCCAGCGTGATGTTGGGCTCGGCGCTCAACACGTAACCATGGCTGCGGGCCACCTCCAACAGCCCCTGGCCCAGTTCTTGGCGCAGGTCGGGGGCCTGAAGGATCAGCGCTTCGACGTCCTTGGGGTGCATCGTCATGGCGAACTGGTCCGGGGCGTAGGCCTTGCCCTCGGGATCCCACTTCAACCCATCCACCATGGCGGTGGCGAGCTGGGTCGCCACGCTGGCCGGCGCCAGGTCGCCGCCGAGCAGCCGCGAAAGCGATCCTTCGACGATCGCCTGAAGTTGCTGCTCCAGGCGGTTGAGCTGGTCCTTCATGGGCGACGGATTATACGACGGGCTTGCCGGGCGAAGCCCAAACCGGGTCAGCCTTTGCGCTTCGCGTCGTCGACCGGCCGCGTCGGCGGAGAGTCGATGCGCTTGAGGTCGAGAGGAGTGACCTGGTTGTCAACCAGCTTGCGCGGCGTGGGCGGAGGCGAGTACGGCGGAGTCTTTCCGGGCGGCCCGCCCGGGTCCTCGCCATAGATGAGCGAAAGACCGGAGATGCTGATGACGTCGCCTGGGGTCAGGCTGTGCTCGTGGACGAGCTGGCCGTTGACACGGGTCCCGGCCGTGGAGTTGAGGTCTCTCAGGACGAAGCGGCCGCTCTGCAGGCGGATCTCGGCGTGCCGGCGCGACACATGCGGATCGGCCAGGACCAGGTGGTTGTCGAGCTTCCGCCCCATCGTCACCAGCGGCTTGTCCAGAGGGAAGTGCCGCTTCCCATCGACGATGAGAAAGGCCCCCAACGGCCGAACGCCCGGTTCCTCTTCGGGCGCCGGGCGTTCAGGATCGTACGAAAGGGGATCGCGGCTATGCCAGACGATAACCCGGATGTCGCCGATGCGTAATGTCGGATCCGAGGAGAGCGTCACGTGCGGGTAGCGGCCCAGCGAATACCCGGTACGGGTGAGAGCCGTCTGCAGGAGCCGCGCCAGGTCGTCCTGGACGGAGGGATTGGCCGAAAGCAGCGTCCGGACGTCGATGGGATGGAGGCTCAGGGTGAACTGATCCGGGGCGTAAACGCGCCCCTCGGGATGCGATCGCTGAGCCTGGCGAACCTCGGCCGTGACTTGATCGGCCAGCGCATGGCCGATGGGCGGGGAGCCGCTCAAGGATCGCAGGGGTTCCTCCAGCCCGGCTCTGAGAAGGCCTGTCAATCCGGCGCTGGGCTCGGTCATGCGCTGGATTATAGCCTGTGAGCCGGACGTTATACTGGTCGTGTGGACGAATCCGGATTCGAGGAGGTCGACCACACCGCTGACTGGGCCCTGCGCGCCCGCGGGCGTGATCTGGCCGACCTCTGCCGACAAGCCGCGAAAGGGATGATCCGGCTAACCGGTGCCGAGGTGGGATCGGAGCCGACGTTGACGTGGGAGCCGGACATATGGGCTGCGGATGCCGAGTCGCTCTTGGTGCGCTGGCTGGAGGAAGTCCTTTTCCGGATGGAATCCCAACAGCTGGCTGTCCGCGAGATGGATCTCTCGACGGAGGCCGGGCCACGACTGCGCGGAAAGGTGGCCCTGGGCCCCCTGCTCCGTCTCGGGAAGGCGATCAAGGCCGTCACGTATCATGGATTGAAGGTACATTGCGACCGGAGGGGGTGTGAGGCGACCATCGTGTTCGACGTGTGAAAGGCCAAGTCGATGATGCGCAAAGCCGACCTCCTCCGCCGCGGCCCGGATGAGTGGGAGATCCCCACCTCCCATCGGGCCGACATGCGCGTACCGGTTCGGCTCTTCGCCGACGACGACCTCCTCGAAGCGGCCATGGGCGATGCCTCGCTCGAGCAAGCGGTCAACGCCGCCACCCTCCCCGGCCTGGTGAGTCACGTGACCGTCATGCCGGACGTGCATCAGGGCTACGGCTTTCCGATTGGGGGCGTGGCGGCGACGCGGCTGCCAGATGGGATCATCTCACCCGGCGCCATCGGCTACGACATCAACTGCGGAGTCCGGCTGTTGGCGAGCCGCGTCCGACTGGATCAAGTGCGAGCGAAGATCCCAGACGTGGCGAGTGCGCTGTACGCGAACTGTCCGAGCGGCGTCGGCGTCAAGGGAAGCGTCCCGCTGACTTCGAAGGAGTTGGACAGGGTATGCCACGAGGGCGCGCGCTGGGCGGAACGAAGTGGCTACGCGCAGGCGGGCGACCTCGAGGCGACGGAAGAGCAAGGCTGCATCGACCGAGGCGATCCGAACGCGGTCAGCTCCCGCGCCAAGGAACGGGGCCGTCCGCAGCTCGGGACGCTGGGCGCGGGCAACCACTTCATTGAAGTCGACGTCGTGGACCGTGTGTTTCACCCGGAGGCGGCCGACGCCATGGGCCTGGAGGTCGGAGCCCTGGTGGTCCAGATTCACTGCGGCTCGCGCGGCTTCGGGCATCAGGTTTGCTCCGACTACGTGCATGAGTTCCAGGACGCCGTGGCCCGCTACGGCATTCGGCTCCCCGACCGCGAGCTTGTGTGCGCCCCGTTGAGCTCGCCGGAGGGCGCCCGTTACATGGGGGCGATGGCCGCCGCCGCCAACTACGCCTTCGCCAACCGCCAGATTCTTGCGGCGCACGCCCGTCGATCCTTCGAGGAGGCGTTGCGCGGCGTCGTGCGCGATGCGAGCCTGTACCAGGTGTACGACATTGCCCACAACATGGGCAAGATCGAGGTGCACCAGGTGGCGGGCGAGTCGGTCCGCGTGTGCGTGCACCGCAAAGGGGCCACGCGCGCGTTCGGTCCCGGGTTCGAGGGTCTGCCGCCGCGCTATCGGTCGTTCGGGCAACCGGTTCTGGTTCCGGGCAGTATGGGAACCGCCTCGTGGGTCCTGCTCGGGACGCAGGGGTCGATGGAGCTGTCCTTCGGCTCGACGTGCCATGGCGCCGGCCGGCGCATGAGCCGTCACCAGGCCAAGCGTTCGGTGCGTGGCGATCGGTTGCGGGCCGAGATGGAGGCAGGCGGGATCGCTGTGCGGGCGGGCAGCCTCCCGGGGCTGGCCGAGGAGGCGCCGCAGGCCTACAAGGACGTCGACGCCGTCGTCGATGTCGTGTGTCGCGTGGGGATTGCGACCAAGGTGGCGGGGCTGCGGCCGGTGGCGGTAGTCAAAGGGTAGCCGTCAGCCGTCAGCCGAACCCCGCCGTCTTCTGTATCCCCAGGAAGTCGAAAGGCGGCCCCAACTTCCCCAGATCCAGCGCGCAGAATGCGCGCCGCCGATCGTCCGAATCCTGAGCGCGGTAGGCGGATTTCGAGTCAAGCGTCCGAGGAAGGCACGAGCCGCGCGAAGCGGCGCTTGCCGGCGCGCAGGACGCCGGCCTGACGCAGGTCGAGCGGCGCGTCGCTCGACGTCACCAATCGGTCATCCAGATAGACAGCTTTCTGATCGACGAGCCTTCGGCCCTCGCTCCGGCTCTCGACCCAGCCCAGCGCGAGCAGAACGTCTGTTGCCGAGGCCATCGGCGCGACGCTGTGCTCTGCAAGGTCGGACGGAGTGCCACGGTCCTGAAAGACTCTGCGGAACGCCTGCTCGGCGGCCTCGACGTTCTCATCTCCGTGGTAGATCGAGACGATCTCGCGTGCCAGACGCATCTTCACATCGCGAGGATGCAGCCGCCCGGCCCCCAGCTCGCGTTCGATCTCGGCGATCTCCTCAGGGGTCCAGCGCGTCACCAGTCGGAAGAACGAGCCCATCGCCGCGTCGGGGACGCTCATCACCTTGCCGTACATATCCTCGGCGGTGGTGTTGAGCGGAATGTGGTTCCCGATGGATTTGCTCATGCGCACGACGCCGTCAGTTCCGGGCAGGATGCCCATGATGATGGCGATGTTGGGCCGGGCGCCGAGGGCCTCCATCAGCTTGCGGGCGGCGGTGACGATATTGAAGAGCTGGTCGGTGCCGCCGATCTGGACGTCGGCGCGCAGGTGGAAGGCGTCGTAGCCCTGCATCAGAGAGTAGAAGGTTTCATGCAGGTAGATGGGATCGTCCTTTTCCCAGCGCTGGCGGAAGTTGTCGCGCGTCAGGAACTGCTGGATGGTGAACAGCGAGGCCATCGGGATCAGATCGCCAAACGAGAGCTTCGACAGCCAGGTGTCGTTGTACTCGATCCTCGTCCGCGACGGATCGAGGATCTTGAACGCCTGGGCGGCGTAGGTTTCGGCGTTGGCGCGTGCCGTATCGGCCGTGAGCTGCGCCCTCAGCCGGTCCTTGTCGGATGGGTCCCCGATCAGCGAGGTGAAGCGCCCGATGACGAAGATGACCTCGTGTCCCAACTCCTGGAACTGGCGCATCTTGCGCATCGGGATGGTGTGGCCGAGATGCAGGTCGGAGGTGCGCGGGTCGAAGCCGCAGTAGACCCTTAGCCGCCGACCCTCCGCAGCGGCGTCCTGGAGCCGCTGGCGCAGCTCGTCGGCCATCGCCTGTCGCAGCGACTCGTCACCATATTCGGTGCCCTGCATCAGCAGGTTGACCTGGGCGTCG
>DATIFK010000026.1:0-16265 GCA_035455265.1 Anaerolineales bacterium | reverse complement strand
CCCTTGGGTTGCTCTTCGCTTTGCTGCTCAGTGGGGCCATCGTGCGCGCCAGCGGGGCGAGCGCCGCCTGCGGCGGATTCCCGCTGTGCGACGGCCAACTGTGGCCGCGACATCCTCTGGGACAGATTCACATGCTCCATCGGGCGCTGGCTCTGACGGTGGCGATCGTCCTGATCGCGTTCTCGGTGCGGATCGCGCGCGCGGCGAACGCCGGCCGAGGCGTGCGCATCGCCTCCGCGGCCGCGGCAGCCCTCGCCCTTGTCCAGGCCTGGATCGGTGCCCAGGGTGTCCTCCACGGGTTTCCGCCCCTGTTGGCCGGCCTTCACGTGGCGACGGCCAGCGCCGTCTGGTCGGCGACTGTGATCGCCGCAGTCCTGATCGCTCGGACACCGCAAGGGCTGGCCTCCTCGGACCAGCCGCGGCCTGATGCCTCTGACTCGTCGCGGCCCCGCTGGCTCGGCTGGCTGATGCTGACCAAACCGGCGATCCTGCTGCTTCTTCTATTCACGACTTTGGCCGGGATGGTGGTCGGGGGAGGGCGTTGGCCCGATGGGCCAATGCTGGCGTGGACCATGCTGGGCGGCGCGTTGACGGCCGGTGGGGCGAGCGCCCTCAACCAATACACCGATCGCGGTAGCGACGCCTTGATGGCCCGCACTCGCCGACGGCCCATCCCCTCCGGCCAAGTCCGGCCGAGAGAGGCGTTGCTCTTTGGAATGGGGCTGGCGGCCGGTGGGGTCGTGCTGTTGGCGACTCGGGTCAACCTGCTCAGCGCGGGCCTGGCGGCGGCCGGCGCGGTCTACTACGTGGTGTTGTACGGTTTGGCTCTCAAGAGGACGACGCCGCAGAACATCGTCATCGGAGGCGGCGCCGGCGCGATCCCCGTCCTGGTCGGTTGGGCAGCCGTGACGGGGCGGGTCTCGATGGCGGGCTTCCTGCTCTTCCTGCTGGTCTTCTTCTGGACCCCGGCGCACTTCTGGGCCCTGGCCCTCGTGCGTCAGGCGGACTATCGCCGCGCCGGCATCCCGATGCTTCCCGTTGTCGTCGGAGAACCCGATACGCGGACCCAGATCCTGCTCTACGCCGTGCAGGTCGTCACGCTGACCCTGATGATCGGCGCGGTCACGCGCGAGGGATGGTTCTACTTCGCCAGCACGCTGGCGCTCGGCGTGTTGCTGCTGGGGCACGCCCTGTTGCTGTGGCGCCGCGGGTCGGCCCAACGCGCCTGGAGGATGTACCGCTACTCCAGCCTGTACCTGGCGCTTTACTTCGCCTTCCTCATGGTCAGCACGTTAACCCGGTAGCCCTCAGCCGCCAGCTACCAGTTTCCAGTTTCCAGTATCCAGTCTCCAGTCGCAGTCGTGGAGTTTTGGCCGCGAACCCGGACGGCGTCTCGCGAGTAAGGACTGATGACCGACGACTGATGACTGACGACTCAAGAGTCCGAGGGGAACGTGCGCGCCAGCGCGGCGTAACCCAGGACGAGCAGCGCCAAGCCGGCGAACGGCAACAGAGCCGACATCCAAGCCCCCAGTCCTAAAGGACTCGCCACTCGTTCGGCGAATCCTACCTGGCCGTTGCCGTCCGGACCTGCGACATTCACCGTGATTAGCCAGACCCCCGCGCCTTCCACTGAGAGCGGCGCGGCGTATTCCCCCGGGATCTTGGCGCCGTCCAGGCTCCCTTCGACTCGGATGGGGACGCCGTCCTGCTGCTCCGGCCGCGCCTCGACCCAGACGGTTACGTCCCGCCGCACCCGGCCCGTCCTCGCGTCCTTGACGCGGACTTCGACCAAGAAGTTGTCGGGGGTGGGGGGCACAGGCGAGGTGAGGACGCGCAGGAGCCACGGGCCGGTCGCGGCGTCGTCGAGGCGAACCCGCTGGCCGAGCACGTGGCTGTGGACCCCGGCTTCGCTGGCGGTTTCATCGGCCCACAGGGAAGGAAACGCCGGGCCCGCGATCCGCCCCCCGAAGTACAGCCCCGCCGTGGCGACGACGGCCAGGAGCGTTCCGCCTGCCAGCCAACGGCGCTCGCTCTGCCGCACCAAGACGATGGCCAGGGTCACGAACGATGCTGCTTCGAGAGCTTTGGAGATCAGGCCGGAGCCATCGACCTCTTCGGGCCCGGCCGAAAACGGGGCCGGGTAGATACGAGTGACCACCCACAGAAGGATCAAGCAGCCGGCCATCGCCAGCCCGAAAACGTCCACCGCTTTGCGGGTCGGCCTCCAGGCGATCGCCGACCAGCCGAGTTGCAGGATTCCGACGACGGCGAAGAACCACGCGTGCGCCGGAGCGTGGTCGAAGTGCTCGGGCAGGATCATCAAGTGCATCAGGCCCGCACCGAGCATCGAAAGAGCCGCGGTCAGGCGCAACGTGTCGAAAGGCGCGGGGCGAGTGGTGCTGCTGGAGGTCATGGCGGCAGACCGTCGGCCGGCCTCACCCGGACATCAAATGCTCGATATCCGCCAACAGATCCGCCCGGGACACGTCCCACGTGTAGTGGGCCCTCAACTGCCCATCTCGGTCGATGAGGAACAGCACGGCGCTGTGCTCGACGGAGTGTACGGCATCTTCAGCGGCCGGTCCGGAATAGACCCCGTACGCGGCCGTCACCTGGTCGACCTCCGATTGCTGGGCGCGCAGACCGATGAACTGCGTATCGAAGGCTGAGAGGTAGTTGGCCAGTGCCGGGAGTGTGTCGCGATCAGGGTCCACGGTCGCGAAGAGCACGACCAAGTCGCCCTCGTTATCCCCGAGCTGCTGATGGACCCACGCCAAGTTGGCCAGGGTGGCCGGGCAGATGTCGGGGCAGTTGATGTACCCGAAATAGAGGACGACGACGTGACCAGCCTGGGCACTCAGGTCGAAGGTGCCACGATTGCCTGTTGCTTCGAAGGGGATAGGTGCAGCCTGCCGAGGCGGTTCGTAGGTCGCTCCGTGCCACTCGTAGGGTTTGGCCCGGCAGGCACTCAACAGGAGGGTTAGGACGATCAGCGCGGATACGGAGCGTTTCGCCATGCCAATGAGAATACTACGCCACCTGCGGCTTGGGGGCGAGCGGCGCCCGGGCTGAGTGCGGTGTCCGGCCTTGTGACGGACCACACAAGCCGGCTGACGGCCGCATTTGGCGAAAGAAGATGGTACTGAGGCACTTATGGTAGGTTTGGTCTCGACGTGCTATAATCGCGCTCCCTCGGCAGAGGAGGGCGGTCCATATGGATGCGTCCTTGCAGCGATTCCTGACCTATATGCGAGACGTGCGGGGGTCCTCCCCCAACACGTTGCTCGCCTATCGTGCCGATCTGCGGCAATTCCTGACTGCCATCAGCCCTTCGCCTGTGCGTCCGGCTGAAGCACTGGACATAACGCCGACTTCGCTGACCAACTACGTCGCCTGGTTGCGACAACAGGGATACAAGCCGGCCACAGTGTCGCGCAAGATGGCCGCCGTTCGGTCCTTCCTGGAGTACCTGCAACGCGAGAACATCCTCGCCGATCCGACGTTGCGCGCCGGGCTGCG
This sequence comes from Anaerolineales bacterium, assembly GCA_035455265.1. GTDB lineage: Bacteria > Chloroflexota > Anaerolineae > Anaerolineales > E44-bin32 > MGOM01. Next base: position 12,743 of record DATIFK010000026.1, on the reverse strand, counting down.
CCCACCGCGCGCCCCCCGGCCGCGGCCTCGCGTCCTTTCGCCCGAGGAACTCAGCGCTTTGCTGACCGCGCCCGCCCAGCAGGACTCGCCGCGGGCTCTTCGCGACGCCGCCATCCTGGCGCTTCTCTACGCCACCGGATTGCGCGCAGCCGAAGCGGTCGCGCTGCGGGTCGACGATGTCGAATTGGAGGAGGGGTGGGTGGCCCGTCCCCAGCAGGAACAGGGCCGAATCCCTCTCGGCAGCGCCTTGCAGCCAATGCGCCGCTACGTCGTCGATGGGAGACCTCACCTGGCCCGCCGCGTCGACGACCGCTCGCTATTCCTCAACCAGCGCGGCCAGCGACTGAGCCGGCAGGGATTGTGGCTGGTCGTCAAGCGGTGGACGGCGCGGGCCGGACTGGGCGGCGATCTCTCGCCCCATTCCCTGCGGCACACCATGGCCCAGCATCTGCTGCAGCAGGGTCGCAGCCGCAAAGAGGTCCAGCAGCTGCTGGGCCTGAGCAGCGCCAACGCCATGCGGTTGCATCGGGTAGCCGCGGAAACCGAATAGCGGTCGGGGGTGAGTGGTCAGGGGTTTCTGCGCGTGCACCACTCACCAACGACCATTCGACCTTCTCTCAAGGACTCGCCGAGGCTGACAGGACCCCCATGGAATTCCTCACCATCAACGAAATCGATGACGCCACCCAGGCCGTCCAGCGGCGCACCGAAATCCTTCCGACGGTCGGATTGATTCTCGGATCGGGGCTGGGCCCGTTGGCCGATGCCGTCGAAGGCGTGCGCATCGACGGGCGCGACGTCCCGGGATGGCCCGTGTCGTCCGTGGCCGGCCATGCCGGCCGCATCATCCTGGGCGAGCTCGAAGGGCAGGCCGTGTTCGTCATGCAGGGCCGCACCCATTACTACGAGGGCTACTCCATGCCCAGGCTGGGACTGCCGATCCGGGTGATGCAGCGGCTGGGCGTCGAGTTGCTCGTCGTGACCAACGCCGCCGGCGCGGTCAACCCCGACTTCGTGCCGGGAGACCTGATGCTGATCACCGACCATCTCAACTTCATCGGGATGGCGGGACACTCGCCTCTGCTGGGCCCCAATCTGGATGAGTTCGGACCTCGCTTTCCCGACATGAGTCAAACCTACGATCGGGCCCTGCTGGCGCTGGCGCGCCAGGCGGGCCAGGCGCTGAGCCTTCCGTTGCGCGAGGGGGTTTACGCCGGTCTGGGCGGACCCTCGTTCGAGACTCCGGCCGACTTGCGCTTCCTTCGTCTCGCCGGCGTCGACGCCGTCGGCATGTCGACCGTGCCCGAGGTGACGGTCGCGCGGCACGGCGACACGCGGGTCCTGGGGATCTCGGGCATCAGCAACAAGGCCAACCTGGATGGATCGACGGCCACGACGCACGAGGAGGTACTGGCGGCGGGGGAGCAGATCGTCCCACGCTTGTCGGGGCTGATCCGGGAAGTGCTGCGCCGCTTGTGACACAGAAGCGCGATGGACGAAGCCCTTCTTCTCATCCGGGCCTACCAGGGGTGGATCTACCTCGTCCTGGGCCTCGTGGGTCTCGCCTATCTGCGGATGGGCTGGCGCCGCTATCGACAGCGCCGGGATGCCGTGTTCGGGTTGGAGCGCGAGAGCGCCGATCAAGGGCTGGCCACGGCCGTCGGGATGCTCGTTCTGGTTGGCGCCGGCATCCTGGCGACGTTCGTTGTCGCCACCTTCCTGGCGCCGGCGGTTCCGGCCTCGGCGCGCCCGACGGCGGTCCCGACCGTTTCGCTGCTGGCCTCGACTCCGGCGCCGGCCGGGACGGCGTTCGCCGCGGCGACGCCTCTGCCCCAGGCCACACTCGATCGTGTGGGCTGCGAGAATCCCTTGGCGACCTTGACCTCACCGCAGGACGGCGCCTCGCTGTCCGGGCTGGTGACAGTGGCGGGCACGGCCAACATCCAGAACTTCGCTTTCTACAAGTACGAGTACATTCCCGTCAGCGCCGGCGTGCCGGTGGCGGGGGCGGTGTGGAGAGCGATCTCCGCCGGGACCGATCCAAAGGTGGACGAGGAGCTCGGCATCTGGGACACCAGTATCGTCACCCCGGGCGACTACGCCTTCCGCCTGGTGGTGACCGACACGGCCGGCAACGCGCCGTTGCCGTGTGTCCTGACCGTTCGCGTTCTTCCTTCGGAGTAGTGGCGCCGCCGCGGAGGCTGCTGCATGTCTGACGTCGTCATCCGCCCAGCCATCTCGAGCGACATCCAGGGGCTCATGGCGATCGACCATTCTTACAGCACTGACCACGTATGGCAGATGGCTCTCGGCGGGACTCCGGGCGATGTCAGCCTCGCCTTCCGCGAGGTCCGCTTGCCGCGGGCGATGCGTGTCGACTATCCGCGTAACCCCCAGCGGCTGGCCGACGAGTGGACCCATCGCAGCGCGCTGTTGATCGCCGAGGCCGAGGACGAGGCGGCCGGCTATGTGGCGATCGTCCCGGCGACTGCCCCCGGGGCCGTCTGGGTGTGCGATCTGGCCGTGACGCTGCGCCAACGACGCCAGGGCGTCGGTTCCCGGCTCTTGGGCGCCGCCATCGATTGGGCGCGGGCGCGCGGCTTCGTGCGCCTGTTCATCGAGATGCAAAGCAAGAACTACCCGGCCATCATGCTGGCGCGCAAGCTCGGATTCGTGTTCTCCGGCTACAGCGACCACTACTACCCCGACGAGGACATCAGCTTGTTCTTCTCGATCGATCTGCGCTGAGAGACCATGCCTTCCGCGGACCTGCTGCCGACGACGCTGCGCGTCCTCAACGAGATCACGAACGCCGGCACGACCATTACGGCGTTCGCTCTCCTTCTGTACGCCCTGACCTTCAACCTGCGCGAGCGTGTGGCGCGGTCGCTGGCCCTCCTGCTGGCCTGCGTGACGATCGTTCACTTCACCGACGTCCTGGCGGGGACGGCGCCCGACGATTTCGAAGTGGCCATCTGGCTGCGCCTGCAGTGGATCGGCATCTCCTTCCTGCCGGCGGCCTACTTGCAGTTCACCGATTCCCTGCTCGCCGCCACCGGTCGTCCGTCGCGCGGGCGCCGCTTCCTCGCCATCCGCCTCGGCTACGCGCTGGGGGCTGTCTTGCTGGTGGCGGTGGTCTTTGGCACGACGATCGTCGGCGGCGTGGCGCGGGCCGACGGTGTCCCGTATCTCACCGCCGGCCCCTGGTTCCCCGCCTTCGTCGTGTTCATGGCCGGTGCCCTGGCGGCCGCCACCTCCAACCTCGTCCGCGCCTATCGCCGCTGCCTGACTCGAACCAGCCGCCGGCGCATGCGCTATTTGATGATCGGCGCCATCGGCCCCATCCTGACGGCCTATCCCGTGCTGACATCCGGCGGAGGCTTCCTGCTCGCCTGGCCGTCGGTGTTCTGGGGTGCGCTGGTCCTGATCAACCTGGCGGTCGGCATGCAGCTCGTGATGATGTCCTACGCCGTCGCCTACTTCGGCGTCAGCATCCCCGATCGGGTGGTCAAGAGCCGATTGTTCCAGTGGATCCTGCGCGGACCCTTCGTGGCTTCGACCACACTGGCCGTCACGGTCGTCGTCAACCGCTTCTCTACTCTCGTTGGGTTGCAGCAGAGCCGACTCGTGCCGTTCGCCATGGTGCTCACGTTGCTGTCCCTGCAGTACGTCATCACCTTGCTGCGGCCGACCATCGAGCGCTGGTTCTTCTATGGGGAGGATCGCAGGGACATCGCCCACCTGCATCTCCTTGAAGAGCGCCTGTTGACGAGCGGAGACCTGCGGCAGTTTCTCGAGTCCATCCTGAACGCCGCCTGCGACGTCGCCCGCACACGCTCCGCCTTCGTTGCGGCCGTGACGCAAGGCCACCTCGAGTTGGAGGTAGCCGTCGGGCCCGACGATCCCCTGCGCGATCGACAGGAGCTCCCGCCGGTGCTCGTGGACAGCCGGCGGCGTGAACTGGATGCCCTTGGTTCGGTCTTCCTGTGGGACGCGTACTGGTTGTTCCCGCTCCGCTCAGCCGCTACCGACGAGATGATCGGTCTCATGGGCGTGTGGGGGCGCTCCCCCGAGCCCGATGTTACCTCTGAGGAAGCCAACGCCCTCGCCGACCTGGTTGATCGGGCCGCCGTTGCCTTGTCCGAACGATTGCTGCAGCGGGAGGTTTTTGCGGCGGTGGACCGGCTGGTTCCTCAGGCGGAGGCGATCCAACGCATGCGTGCGGCTGCGCGCTATGCCGTGCCCGACGCGTTCACCGGCGGCGCCGACAGCCTTCAGGCGGAGGGCGACCTGACTGTGCTCGTTCGCGAAGCCCTTGGCCATTACTGGGGCGGCCCGCGCCTGACGCGCAGCCCGCTGTTGCGGCTAAGCGTGGTGCGGCAAGCGATGGAAGACAACGAAGGGAATCCGGTCAACGCGCTGAGGTCCGTCCTGCTGGAAGCGGTCGAATCGGTGCGCCCCAGCGGCGAGCGGCGGTTCACCGGGGAGTGGATGCTCTACAACATCTTGGAGATGAAGTTCCTTCAGGGAAGGAAGGTCCGGGATGTGGCCCTCCGGCTGGCCATGTCGGAAGCCGACCTGTACCGCAAACAGCGTGTAGCCATCGAGGCCGTCGCCGAAGCGATCGCGGAGAAAGAGCGCGAGGCGGTCGCCCGGGCGAATGGGGGAGGTGGACGGGGCTGACTTGCATTCCGCCTGAACTTGAGTATCCTAGCGTCCGTCGGGGGGGGCCCGACAACGTTGCGCGTTGTGTGAGGTGAATGAATGTCGCGCGGTGAACCTTTCCAGGGGGAAGTCCCGCCGCCCATGGACGATGGGTGGTGGGCTTCTGTTTTGAAGGACGAGACGCGTTCCAGCGCCGAGCCGGGCCGGCGACCAGCGCCCATCAATGCCGATCGTCCGGCCGCCGTTCCGGCCGAGGATTGGCTGTGGGCGCGCCGGTTGTTCGACGCTGACGAGCCGATTGACCTCCCTGTGATCGGGCACAACCGGGGCGGGATTCTGGTCCAGGCCAAGGCGCTGCGTGGATTCGTGCCCATCTCGCACCTCCTGGATATCCCGGCCGGGCTTCCTGAAGGAGATCGCCTGCGAGCGATGGCGGCGATGGTCGGCCGCACGCTGCACCTCAAAGTGATCGAATACGATCCGGAGAAGGGACGCCTGGTCCTTTCCGAGCGCGCCGCCCAGGCGGCCGCCGGCCGGCGAACGGAGGTGCTGGAGGGACTGCGCCCGTCCCAGCGGATCCAGGGGACGATCACCAATCTGACGGCCTTCGGCGCCTTCGTCGATCTCGGCGGTATCGAGGGGCTGATCCACGTGTCCGAGTTGTCGTGGGGCCGCGTGCGGCATCCCTCCGATGTCGTGCGCTGCGGCCAGACGGTCGAGGCGATCGTATTGTCCGTCGATCCCGATCAGGGACGCATCGGCCTGAGCCTCAAGTTGCTCGAGCCCGACCCGTGGTTGACCGTCGAAGACCACTACCGGGTCGGTGAAGTCGTCGAGGGTTCGGTGACCAACGTCGTGCCCTTCGGCGCGTTCGTCTGCATCGAACGCGGGCTGGAAGGGTTGATCCACGTTTCCGAGATCAGCGACGGTCCGGCGGCCGACCCGCGCTCCATCCTGCGCGAGGGCGAGGTCGTCCGGGCGCGGATCGTGCGCATCGACGCCGGCGCGCGTCGCCTCGGGCTGTCCTTGCGCGAAACGCCGACCCCCGAGTCCGGCCGCCCTGCAGGCCGGTCGGAGCCCGAAGCCATTGCCGCCGGATAGCGAGGCGGCTTCGTAGTCGCCATGGCTCGCCGCAAGAGTCAACGTTCGCGGGAGGAGCCCTCGGCTCGAGGGTTCTCCGACCTTGCCTGGGGCCTGGCCGGCCGGCTGCGCGAGCACAGCGAGGACATCGGAGCGGTACTGCTGGCGGCGGTCACCCTGCTCACGCTGTTGGCCATGATGCGATGGACGTCAGGAGCCATCGTCGACGCCTGGGTGGCTTTGCTGAGACGATGGTTGGGATGGTTCGCCATCGTCGTCCCGTTGACGATGGGTGCCGGGGCGGCGGTGCTCGCCCTGCGTCGCCTTGGCCGGGCCATAGCCGTCCCATGGCTTCAGGTCATCGGCGTCGAGCTCGCACTCTTCGCGTTGATGGGCGCCTTCGCCGCCCTGGGTGGCCTTTCCCTGGCCGACAGTGAAGCCGGGCGGGGAGGGGGTCTCATTGGCTGGGGACTGAGTTCTCTGTTGAGCGGTTTGGCGGGCCCGATACCCGCGGGGCTCTTCCTGCTCGCCATCGCCGTCCTCGGCCTCTACTTGGCCTCGCGGCCCGTGGCTGTCACCCCGGCCGCCTTGCCGCGCCTCCGTCGAGCCCACGCCGACGAGCCCTCCGATCAGGAGTGGCTCCCCGAATCGCAGCCGCTCGAGGCGGTGGCCTCGCGCCGCCGGGCCGAAGCCCCGCGACCGGAGGGCCCGCCCGTGCCGCGCGCCTTCCGCAAGTCCTTCAAGGTCGAGAGCGCGCCCGAAGCGGCCCGCCGTATCGAGCGGGACGAGCGCCTTCCGGGTTTCGACCTGTTGGAGAAGAGCGAGTTGTCGCGCGTGACCTCGCGCGAGATCAACCAGATGGCCGGGCTGATCGAAAAGACCCTGGCGGACTTCGGCCTCCCGGCCAAGGTCGTGGACTTCCGCACCGGACCGGCCGTGACGCAATTCGCCGTCGAGCCGGGTTTCGTCGAGCACACCACGCCCGAAGGCGAGGTCAAGAAGCAGAAGGTCCGCGTGTCTCAGATCTCGGCGCTGGCCTCCGATCTGGCGTTGGCGCTGTCGGCGCCGGCGCTGCGCATCGAAGCTCCGGTGCCGGGGCAGGCGTACGTCGGCATCGAGGTCCCCAACCGGCGGGCCGCGCTTGTCCGGCTGCGCTCGGTGATGGAGAGCGAGGCCTTCCAGCGCGTCGGATCGCCGCTGGCCATCGCCCTCGGGCGCGACGTCGCCGGGCAAGCGGTCGCCGCCGACCTGGCGGCCATGCCGCACCTCCTGATCGCCGGGACGACCGGCTCGGGCAAGTCGGTGTGCATCACCGCCGTGGCCGCCTGCCTGCTGTACAACAACACGCCCGACGATCTGCGGCTGGTGATGATCGATCCCAAGATGGTGGAGCTGGTGCGCTTCAACGGCGCGCCGCACCTCATCGGCAAGGTCGAGACCGAGCTGGAGCGCATTACGGTCGTCCTGCGCTGGTGCACAGCTGAGATGGATCGCCGCTACCGCCTGCTGGAGCAGGCGGCGGCGCGCGACCTGGAAGCCTACAACCGCAAAGTGCGGCGCAAGCGCGAAGCGGAGCGTCTGCCGCGGCTGGTCATCCTGATTGACGAGCTGGCCGACTTGATGATGATGGCCCCCGACCAGACGGAACACACCCTCGTCCGTCTGGCGCAGATGGGGCGGGCTACCGGGCTCCACCTGGTCGTGGCGACGCAGCGTCCGAGCACCGACATCCTGACCGGGCTGATCAAGGCCAACTTCCCGGCTCGCATCTCGTTCGCCGTCGCCTCGATGATCGACTCGCGCGTCATCCTCGACACGACCGGCGCCGAGACGCTGTTGGGCAAGGGCGACATGCTCTACGTCTCGCCCGAGGCCAGCGCGCCGGTGCGCATCCAGGGAGCCTACGTCGACGACGACGAAATCGAACGCCTGATTTCCTACTGGCAGTCGGAACACACCCCCGAGCCGGAGGCCGCCCGCGCCCCGTGGGAGGACATGCTGGTGCGCCAGGAAGCGATGGGCGACCAGGACGAGATCCTGGAACAGGCCGTCGAGCTGGTGAAGAAGACCGGCTTCGCCAGCGCCTCGATGCTCCAGCGGCGGCTGCGCATCGGCTATCCGCGTGCGGCGCGCCTGATGGACGAACTGGAGGAGCTGGGCGTCGTCGGGCGCTCCCAAAGCGGGGGCAAGACGCGTGAAGTCCTCGTCGGCGAGGACGACGCGGACGACGATGAGGATTCGTAGTCAAGATTCCGCTGCCGCTTGACGGAGCAAGGGGCCGGCGGTAGCATCAACACCACCCGTCCCGTGAGAGGTCCATGGACATCGATCACCGAGCCGACGTGGCCCGCCCGACGCTCTCGGATCTGATGCGCTTGTGGTTCCGCTGGATTCTGGATCCGGCGGGTACCTTCCTTCTTCGCCTCGGGCTCGTGCCGAACACGATGACCCTGGCGGGATTGGCCGGCAACTTCATTGCGGCGCTCTACCTGGCCTCGGGGAATTTCCTCGTCGGCGGAATCCTGGTGCTGGCCATGGGCCCGATCGATGCCCTCGACGGGACGATGGCCCGCCTGCGCGGCGAGGCCTCCGAGTGGGGCGCCTTCGTCGACTCCGTCAGCGACCGCTACTCGGAGCTGTTCATCCTGGGCGGCCTGATCGTGCATTACTTGATGACCGGCGATCGGGTTGGCGCCGGTCTGGCTTTCGGCGCCGCGGCAGGATCGGTGTTGGTTTCGTACGCCAAGGCCCGCGCCGAGTCGTTGGGCTTCGAGGCCCGCGGCGGCATCCTGACCCGCTTCGAACGCTACCTGGTGCTCGTCCCGGCGCTGCTGCTGGGCTTCGTCCACGTCGGCCTGGGTGTGATCACCGTCCTGGCCAATCTAACGGCGCTGCAGCGTATCTGGATGGTCCGCCGGCAGGCCAGGCGCCGCTGACATCCCGCGCCATCCCTTCGACCTGCCATCTAGGTGAGGAGATATCCGAGCGATGATCGACGCCTACGGCATTCATCTCGGCCCGCTGTACATCCGCTTCTACGGGATGATCCTGATCTCCGGCGCCGCCGCGGCCGCGTATCTGGCGGCTTCGATGATGAAGCGCACCGGCCGAGATCCCGACGTAGTCTGGGACGCCTTGCTGTGGGCGCTGGGTTTCGGCATCATCGGCGCCCGCCTCTACCATGTCCTCACCCCGTCCAAGACTCTTCTCGACATGGGCATCGATACACGCTACTACCTGACACATCCGCTCGACATCCTCTTCACCTGGCGCGGCGGGCTGGGCATGCCCGGTGCGCTGATCGGCGGAGTCTTCGGACTGTACTTGTTCGCGCGAAGGCGAAAGCTGAACCTGGCGGAGCTGCTGGATGTGGCCGCCCCGGGTGTCGCTTTGGCACAGGGCATCGGCCGTTGGGGCAACTTCGTGAACCAGGAGCTGTATGGGCCGCCGTCCAATTTGCCGTGGGCGATCTACATCCGCCCCGAGAACCGCATGCCGGGGTACGAGTCGTTCGACCGCTTCCATCCGCTGTTCCTGTACGAGTCGATCTGGAACCTGGCCCTGGCCGGGGTGCTGTATTGGGTGTGGCGGAACCACCGGGCTCGCTTCCACCCGCCGGACCTGTTCCTCCTGTACGCCGCCGGCTACTCGATCGGTCGGTTCTTCCTGGAATTCCTGCGCCTCGACTACGTTCCCTACTTCGGGATCAACTTCAACCAAGGGGTGGCGCTGGTGGGGGCGATCGTGTGCGCGGCCGTTGTCATCGTCCGGCAGCGCCGCACGGCGGAATGACCGGGTAAGGCCACCAGCCACCAGGCTCCAGCCACCAGTGGGTGGCCCGTAAGTGTCAGCCGCGCAAGGATCGACCACGCGCAGCTCACCGCTGTCCGTTTCCCGCTGCCCACTGACCGCTGACAGCTGACCGCTGACCACTGACTACTGACCGCTGACCACTGACCACTAGTATTACCGGCCCGTTGTGAGCCGATTCCTCGACTGCTATAATCCCTGCGCTTACCACAAGTGACATAAGGAAGCGCAGGGCAAGCCGCGAACGATGGACCGCGTCATGATCGAGGCCGAAGGACTCGGGAAGGATTTCGACGGGTTTCACGCCGTCGAAGAACTCTCGATCCAGGTTCGCGCCGGGGAAGTGCTCGCGCTCCTCGGGCCGAACGGAGCCGGCAAGACGACGACGGTGCGGATGTTGTCTTCGCTGTTGCGGCCCTCGGCCGGGCGTGCCGTCGTCGCCGGTTTCGATGTCGCCGTTTCCCCCAGGGAAGTCCGCCAGCGCGTCGGCCTGCTGACGGAGCACCACGGCCTGTACACGCGCATGCGGGCCGGCGAGTATTTGTCCTTCTTCGGGCGCGCCTACGGCCTGCCGCCGGAGGTCGTTCGGCGGCGCGGGGAGGCCTGGATCGAAACGTTCGGACTCACGGAGGCGGCCCCGCGTCGCTTGGGTGAGTATTCCAAGGGCATGCGGCAGAAGCTGGCCCTGGTCCGTGCGTTGCTCCATGAGCCGCCTGTCCTGCTGCTCGACGAACCGACCTCGGCGATGGATCCGGCGAGCGCTCATCAGGTGCGCCAAAGCATCCAACTGCTGCGAACCGAGCGGCGGGCCCTGATCATCTGCACCCACAACCTGATGGAAGCGGAGGCGCTCGCCGACCGGATCGCCATCATCCGCGCGGGCCGACTGGTGGCCGTAGGCGGCGCGGCCGAGCTGAAGCAGACCTTCCTCGGCGACCCCGAGATGGAGCTTCGCCTCGCCCAAGCCGTCGATGGTGCCGTCGGACTCCTGCCGGCGGAGGCGGCCCTCACCTCCAGGGGCTCCGACTGGATCCGGTATCGAACGCGCGACCCGCAGGCGGTGAATCCCATAGTGCTCTCGGCCATGGCTCGCGCCGGGTTCGGCGTGGTCACCCTGGCACCCGTCGAGCGTTCCTTGGAGGACGTTTACTTGCGCGCCGTCGGCTCACCGGCTGAGACGCTCCTGTGACGGGCCTGGCAGCCTCCCCGAGTGTGGCCCGCGGAGCCTGGATCGTCGCCTCTCGCGAGATCCGCGATCAACTGCGCGATTGGCGCATCCTGAGCCCGATCGCGATTCTGACGCTGTTCTTCCCGATGCTGATGAACTTCACGGCACGGACGGCCGTCGATTTCGTGGCGGAGTACGGTGCGCCGATCGTCGCCGAGCGTTTGATTCCGTTCCTGCTGATGGTGGTCGGCTTCTTCCCGATATCGATTTCGCTGGTGATCGCGCTGGAGACCTTTGCCGGCGAGCGCGAGCGGCTTTCCCTGGAGCCGCTCCTGGCCACGCCGCTCTCGGACGTCGAGCTCTACCTCGGCAAGATGATGGCGGCGCTGATCGCCCCGCTGGGCGCGGCCTACCTCGGGATTGGGGTCTATCTGGCCGGGTTGATGCTGGGTCTGGGTTGGACGGCGCCGCCCGTCTTGCTGCTGCAGGTCTTCCTTCTGACGACGGTGCAGGCCGTGGTCATGGTCGCCGGCGCGGTCGTCATCTCCTCGCTGACCACCTCCGTGCGGGCGGCGAACCTGCTGGCGTCATTCGTCATCATCCCTGTCTCCCAGCTCATCATCGGCGAGAGCCTGATCATGTTCTGGGGTCGCTACAACATCCTGTGGTGGATGGTCGTTGGTCTGAGCCTGGCCGCGGTGCTGCTCGTGCGCAGTGGGCTGCACCTGTTCGACCGCGAGGAGTTGCTCGGTCGCGAAATCGACACCCTCGATTTGCGTTGGGCGTGGCGGACGTTCCGGCAGGCCTTTCTCGACGGAGCGACGTCGCTGGGTTCGTGGTACGCCGGCGTTGTCCGTCGTTCCCTGCCTCGCCTCAGAGTCTGCGTTCTGGTCCTGGCTCTGGCGCTGGCCGCCGCCTATGCCGTAGGCACACGCTTCGCGGTGGATTGGCCACTCCCGTTGAGCATGCTGCATCTGGAAGAAGGGAGGGCCAACCTGAGCGCCAACTTCGACGCGTTCGGGATTGTCAGCGGCAGCGGGTGGTGGTGGGTCTTCACCAACAACCTGCGCTCGGTCCTCCTGGCGAGCGTGTTGGGCGGCTTCACGTTCGGCGTCATCGCCGTCGTTCTGTTCATGGCCCCGGTCGGGATCGTCGGCTACTTTGCCGGCAACTTGGCGGCGATCGGCGAGCCGGTCCTGCGCTACCTGGCGGCTCTGGTCCTGCCCCACGCCATCTTCGAGATCCCCGCGGCGATCCTGGCGGGGGCGGCGATCCTTCGATTGGGCCTGGTGACCGTCAGCCCGGCAGGGGGCCGCACGCTGGGAACCAACTGGCTGACGGCCCTCGCCGAGTGGGCCAGGGTGATGCTCGGCCTCGTGGTCCCGCTGCTGGCGATCGCCGCCGCCATCGAGGTGTTTGTCACGCCTCGGCTGGCTGTGTTGCTCCTATCCGGGAACTAGCCGATGGCCAAGCTCCTGATCCTGGGCACAGCCAACGCCGTCGCCGACGAGGAGCATGAAAACACCCACATGGCGATCCTGGGCAAGGACGGGGTCGTCCTGATCGACTGTGTCTCTTCGCCGAAGGTGCGCCTGGCGCGGGCCGGCATTGCTCTCGACGACATCGGCGACCTGATCGTCACCCACTTCCACCCGGATCATGTCTCCGGAGTCCCGCTGCTGCTGATGAACATGTGGCTGATGGGGCGCCGGGCGCCGTTGCGGATCTACGGACTGCACGCCTGCCTCGAGCGCCTCGAGGACATGATGGGCTTCTACCACTGGGACCGGTGGCCGCGCTTCTTCCCGGTGGCGTTCCATCGCTTGCCGGAGCAGGAGCAGGTAGCGGTTCTCGAGAAGGCCGAGTACCGCATCCTGGCTTCCCCGGTGCGGCACCTGGTGCCGACGATCGGCCTGCGGCTCGAGGGGCTCGCCGGCTCGCGGGTGATCACCTACTCGTGCGACACCGAGCCGACGCCCTCCGTCGTCCGGCTGGCAGCCGGCGCCGACGTCCTGCTGCA
>DATIFK010000025.1:0-31054 GCA_035455265.1 Anaerolineales bacterium | reverse complement strand
TGCGCGGAAACCCGTCATGACGGATCGATGGCGATCGAGGCTTGCCGGCTGGACGGCGGGCTTGCCTCGGCCTTACTGGTTCCTGTGGGTGGGAACGATCGTCAACCGCCTCGGCGGCTTTGTCATCCCCTTCCTGGCGCTCTACCTGACGACGCAGCGCGGCTACACGGTGGGCGCGGCCGCCGTGATGGTCTCGCTGTACGGCGCCGGATCGTTCACCGCCAACCTGGTCGGGGGCGAGCTCACGGACCGTCTCGGGCGCCGGCCGGTGCTATTGGCGAGTCTGTTTCTGGCACCGCTGGTGACGGTCATGCTCGGCCTGGTGCGGCCGCTCGCCTGGACCGCCGTGGCCACCATCCTGCTGGGCTTCACCGTCGACCTGTATCGCCCGGCCGTCAACGCTTCGATCGCCGATCTCGTTCCGTCCGAGAACCGGCCGCGCGCCTACGGCTACATGTACTGGGCCATCAACATCGGTGCCGCGGTGGCGCCCATCCTGGCGGGCCTTCTGGCCCATCGCAACTACCTGTGGCTCTTCATCGGCGATGCGGTGACGACGTTCGGATTCGGCCTGTTCGTCCTCGCTGGCGTCCCAGAGTCGCGCCCGGTGCAGGCCGCCCACGCCGCCGGGGAACCGCTGTCGGCGCGCCTGCGCGCTCTGGGCCGGGAACCGCTGCTGCTGGTCTTCACGATCATGGCGCTCGTCCTCGGGACCGTGTATCTGCAGAGCCACGTCACTCTTCCCATCGACATGCAGGCTCACGGCCTGACCACCGCCCAATACGGGCTGGCGATCGCCGTCAACGGCGCCCTCATCGTCGTGCTCGGCCTACCGGCCAGCAACGCCTCCGCCCGCTGGCCGCGCTTCGGCGCCATCGCGACCTCGGCCCTGCTCGTCGGCGTCGGGTTCGGGATGAATGCCGCCGCGTCGACGCTGCCGGTGTTTGCCCTGGGCGTGGCCGTCTGGACGTTGGGCGAGATCGCCTTCTCCACCGTGGCCCCCTCGTTGATCGCCGACCTGGCGCCGGTCGAGCACCGCGGGCTGTACCAGGGGGTGTTTGGAGCCGCGTTCGGCCTGTCTTTCTTCACCGGACCTATCGTCGGGGGCCTGCTGTATGACCGCTTCGGTCCTCACGTCCTATGGACCGCTTGTCTGGTGACAGGCGTGGCTCTCTCCGCGGGATACCTCCTGATGGGTCGAGCCGCGAAAGAGCGCCTCCAGCCTCGCCCCGAAGTCGCAGCCTAGAGCCGCCGGCTTCGGACTCCCTCGACTCGAAACCGGGGCCGCTCACCCGGATGCTAGAATCCTCTGCCGTGGCCGCACGTCGGCTCCGCCGCTTGTGTTCGATCGGTGGCGCGCTGGTTCTTGCGGCGTGCCTCTCGGCTCCGCCCCGGCCCTCGCCGTCGGTCACGCCCCCGACGCCTTCCCCTCGCGCCGCGCCGACACGCACGCCAACCGCGGCCGGTCCGGCAGAGCCGTCGGCGGAGGAGCGGCGCCGGCTCCAGCAGCAGGTCAGCGGGCTACGCGGATTGGACCTCACCGCGCCGGTCGCTGAGACGATCCTCAGCCCGGAAGAACTGCAGCTTCGCCTCGCCGGGGATCTCCTGACCGACGCGCCGCCGGCCGACGAAGCCTCCCTCTTCTCGCTGCTCGATTTTGTCGACGCGGCAACCGACCTGCAGAGCCTCTATCGGTCCCTGTACGTCGAGCAGGTCGATGCCGTCTACGACTCCGAGGGCGAGCGGATGATTCTGGCGGCGGGGCCCATGTGGACAGGCGGCGAGCGCCTTCGATACGTCCATTTGTTCACGCATGCCTTGCAGGACCAAGCGTTCCAACCCTGGACGGACAGGCGAACCTCCGACGCGGCCTGCCGCGGCGCCGACGACCGTTGCCGCGCCCTCGCCGCGCTCGTCGAGGGCGACGCCGCTCTCATCGAGGAGCAGTGGCTGCGAACCTACGCGACGCCTCAGGACCTCGCCGACCTGGCCGCGGCGGCCGCCGCGCAGGCGAGCTCCGTCCTCGACTCGGCCCCCATCGCCCTGCGCGACGATTGGCGCTTCGCGCAGGACCGCGGACTTGAGTACGTGCGCGGCCTCTACCTGCGCGATGGCTGGGCGGCCGTCGACAGGGCCTACGAGCACCCTCCCCAGACGACGGAGGAGATCCTCCACCCGGGCGTCGCGCTGCGCCCGCCGGTCATCGTCGATCTCGGCAACGCGGCGGCGGGCATGGGCGAAAGCTGGCGGGTGGTCGGTCGCGGCGTCCTCGGCGAATGGCTGACGCGGCTGATGCTCTCCACGCGCCTGGAGGCGCCCGAAGCCGAAGCGGCCGCCGCGGGATGGGGAGGCGACGGCTACCTCGTGCTGCACCATGAAAGCGACGGCTCCGACGCGCTCGTGCTCGTGACCGTGTGGGATCGGGCGTTCGACGCGTACGAGTTTGTCACGGCCATGCTGGGGCATGCCGAAGCCCGCTTCGGACCAACGACCGGCGCCGCCGATGGCGCCACATGGACCTGGCAGGACGGGCGCGTTCGCCTGGTCCGCGCCTACCTACAAACGCTGTGGGTCATCGCTCCGAGCTCTGCGGACGCGGAGGCCCTTCTCCGTTCCATCCGTTTCCCCGTCTCAACGTGATGCCCGGGCTGGAGCGGGCTCGTATTCGCGCTCTGTGCCTGGACCTCGACGGCACGCTGCTCGAGACCGACGACGCTCTGGTCCAGCGCCTCGAGCGCTGGTTGGTGTGGCGACCACAGCGCAAGCGTCGCAGCCTGGCGCGCCGCCTCGTCATGGCGGCCGAGGGGCCGGCCAACCGCTTCCTCGCTCTGGTGGACCGGTTGGGTGTAGATGAGGCTCTGGGACCGTTGGTCGATGGGCTTCACCGCCAGCGGGGCCTGGCACCCGTCGGGGACCTTCGTCCCGTGGAAGGGGCTCTTCCCGCCGTGCGGCGCCTCGCCCAGCACTACTCCATCGCTCTCGTCACGGCGCGCGAGGCCCGTAGCGCAACGGCCTTTCTTCAGACGTTCGGCCTGACGGGCGCGGTGAGGTGTACCGTCACTGCCCGCACGACGCGCCGCGGCAAGCCGGATCCAGCGCCGATTCTGTGGGCGGCAACGTCGCTGGGTGTGCCGCCGAAGGCTTGCCTGGTCGTCGGAGATACAACGGTGGACATTCGCGCCGGTCGCGCGGCCGGCGCTCAGACCGTCGGCGTGTTGTCTGGGTTCGGCGAGCGCGCCGAGCTCGAGCGCGCCGGGGCGGGTCTGATTCTCGAGAGTGTGGCGGAGTTGCCGGAGGTGTTGATGGGTGAACCGTGATCAGTGGCCGGTGGTCCGTAGTCAAGGCTGGGAGAACTCGAGACGGGCGACTGGGAACTGGCCGGCTGCCGAAGGCGCGCTATGATAGGCGCAACACGAGAGAGCGAGGACGCATGAACGAGATCCTGCTGGGGAAATCGGACAAACCGGTGCAGCTGCTCGCCAAGTACGGCAACCGTCACGGGATGGTTGCCGGAGCGACCGGCACCGGCAAGACGGTGTCCCTGATGGTCATGGCCGAAGGCTTCTCGCGGTTGGGGGTGCCGGTGTTCATGGCCGACGTCAAAGGCGATGTCGCCGGCCTGGCCGTCGCCGGTGCGGCCAACGACAAGCTGCAGAAGCGCGCCAAGGAGACCGGCGTCGAGGGATATACCAACGAAGGCAGCCCGGTGTTGTTCTGGGACCTGTACGGGAAGGCGGGCCATCCCATCCGCACGACCGTCAGCGAGATGGGCCCGACGCTGCTTGGCCGCATCCTCGAGCTGAGCGATGTACAAGCCGGCGTCCTCGAGGTCGCCTTCAAGCTGGCGGATGACCAGGGGCTCCTGCTGCTCGACCTCGAAGATCTACGCGCCCTGCTCTCCTTCGTCGCCGAGGCGCGCAAGGAAGTCTCCACCCAGTACGGTCTCGTCAGCCCGGCGTCTGTCGCCGCGATCCAGCGCGGCCTGCTCACCCTGGAGAGCGAGGGCGGTGCGTCGCTGTTCGGTGAGCCGGCCCTTGAGCTCACCGACTTCATGCGTACGCATCTCGACGGCCGCGGCATCATCAGCGTCCTGGCCGCCGACCAGCTGGTCCTGAAACCGCACCTGTACTCGAGTTTCCTGCTCTGGCTGCTCTCCGAGTTGTTCGAGAGACTTCCGGAGGTGGGAGACCCCGAGAAGCCCAAACTCGTCTTCGTCTTCGACGAGGCCCACCTGCTCTTCGACGACGCCCCTCCGTCTCTGCGGCAGCGGGTCGAGCAGGTGGTGCGCATCATCCGCTCCAAAGGCGTGGGGGTGTATTTCTGCTCGCAGTTCCCTGATGACGTGCCGGACGACATCCTGGGCCAGCTGGGCAATCGCGTGCAACACGCCCTGCGCGCCTACACGCCCCGCGATCTCAAAGCCGTCAAGACGGCGGCGGAGACATTCGTACCCAATCCTGCGTTCGACGTAGCCGATGTCATCACCCAGCTTGCCGTGGGCGAGGCCCTGGTCTCCACCCTTCAGGAGAAGGGGATCCCCAGCCCGGTGCAGCGGACGATCATGTGCCCTCCGCGCTGCCGGATGGGATCGATCACCCCGGAAGAACGGGCGCAGATCATGAGTCAGAGCCCGGTCGGGCCGAAATACAACAGCCCCATCAATCGCGAGTCGGCCTACGAGATTCTCACCCGGCGCGCCCAGGCTGCGGGGCTGGCCCAGGCCAGCGCCGGCGCTCCAGCGGGGACGAAGCCACCAGAACCGAGCCCGCTGCGCGATCTACTCTTGGGGACCAGCCGCCGCCAGGGGATGGTCGAAGCCATGGCGAAGCAAGCCGCCCGCACCGTCGGCGGTCAGCTCGGCCGGACGATCCTGCGCGGCCTGCTCGGGGGAATCACGGGCAAGTAATCAGCGGTCGGTCGCCGGCGGTCAGCGGCCTGTGATGGGCGAACCGTCGCCGGTTGGCCTGCGGAGGACGGTCCAACGGACAGCTGAAGGCTGACAGCGGACGGCGTTCCTACGGCACCGAGTACCCCACCATCTCGTACGACACGTCATACTCCGGGCCGCCCTCGGTGATCTGGCCCCCGGCCTCCATCGTCCCCATTTCGCCTTCGAGCTTCACCAGTCCCACACCGGGCACAAACCACTGCGTCGTCTCGTACTCGTAGGCGAACGTCGGGGAGGTCGACACCTCCATCCTCGACGTGACTTCCAGGACGACCGCCTGGAAGACGCTTCCCGCCACGGTCACTTCTTCGGCTCGATCGGCGGAGAACTCGTGGGTGAGGGTCGCCAAACCGTTGAATGATGGCGAGGAGATCTGCAGCTGCATGGTCTGATCCCATTCGTCGCCGACCTCGAAGTGGCTCGGCAGGGTCACGCCCCGATTGTCGATGGTGTCCACGTAGACCGTGGCGTCGGGGCCGGCGAAGAAGCCGGTGAAGGGGCTCCCGGCGGCGAGGAATTGCACCAATCCTTCATCGGTGCACTGCCATGCTTCCTCATAGGAGACGTCGGTCAGGGTGACACCGCGGGCGAAGGCATCGGCCGCCACGTCCAGGATCACATCGACCTCGGTGTAGTCGCCGCGGGCGGTCATGCCCTCATAGGTCCAGGTGGCGCCTTTCACCACCGGCAGGTAGTCGTTGGCGCAAGCTCCCGATCCCGCAGCCGCGACCGTCGCCTCGGACGGGGCCGCGGTCGGGCCCTGCAGCACGACGGCCGGCGCGGTCGTCGTGGATGGGGTCGCCGTCTCCGGCGCCTTGCAGCCGGCGAGGAAGATCAGAAATGTGCAGAAAAGGGCGGCGGAGCGGGGGTGACGCACCAGTTTCCTCCTTAGCCTGTAATCCGTGGTGTGTGGTCAGTGACCGGTCGTGCAGCGAATGGTAACTGGAAACTGGCAACTGGAAACTGGAGACTGGGAGGAGGCTGACAGCGGACGGCGGACAGCGGGAAGCTAGCCCGCCGAAATCCCGAACATACGGAAC
Organism: Anaerolineales bacterium; assembly: GCA_035455265.1. GTDB lineage: Bacteria > Chloroflexota > Anaerolineae > Anaerolineales > E44-bin32 > MGOM01. The sequence continues at coordinate 25,066 of DATIFK010000025.1, read as the reverse complement.
AGAGCCGGCGGCACCCAGAATCCACCGTAGCCCAGGAACACCACCACCAGCGAACCGACCAACATCACGACGCCGACGGCGATCAGGATGCGATCACGTCGCTTGTACTCGAGCGTCTGCACCCAGGTACGCGGGCCGATGCCGAAGGCCCGCAGGTCCATGGCGTCGATGATGTCCTCGCTGCCCATGATGGCGTGAATGATCACCGGCACCATGATCGGTGCCAGTTTGCGCACCTGGGCGATCAGCCCGCCCCGGACCTTCTCCAGTTCGTAGCCTCGGGCGCGCTGCGCGTCGACCGTCAGTTGGAAGTCCCGGCCGAACGTCGGCACGAAGCGCATCGTCAGGTCGACGGCATAAGCGATCTTGTCCGGCAGCCCCAAGCCGTGAAAGGTCACACCGTACAGGGCGGGGTCGAGGGTGTAGGGGATCAGGATCGTCATGACGGCGATCCCGAAGATCCGGCCCCACTGGCTGACAGCAAAGACGGCGCGCTCGATCGTCACATTCAGCGTCGGCTGCCAACCCAGGATCGTGAACGGCGCCTGGAAGCTCCGGATCAGGTGCTCTTCCTTGTACACCTCGACGCCGCCGCGGCCGGTGAGAAAGGTGAAGAACGAGAAGAACAGGATGAAGCCGATGATGAACAGGAAGGCGCGCCGAACTTCACGCCACTCCACCCCGGAGGTGAACAAGACGACCAGAGCCACCAGCACCAATGGCGCCAGGAAGCGCAGGTCCCAGAAGAACAGGGTCGAGCCCAGGTAGCAGGCGTAGAACAGGATCCACGCCCGTGGGTCGAACCACTGGATGAGGGATCGGCGCTTACGGTAGCGCCACGTCACCAGCATGGTTGCTGATCGGCCTGTGCGGAGGCGAGGCGGCGAAGCCGTCCCCGTCGCGCCGGATGACGGCTTCGCCCCTCGACGCCTCCGTCCCTAGCGACCCGTCTGCCGCTGCATCCCCGCGTAGGCCACGACAAACAGGGGGACCAGGATCGCGGCGAAGATCAGGTTCGGGCCGGCGGCGGGGAGGAACTCCCCGACGATAGCGGCCGCCGGCGAGTAACCGTTGATCCAGATGTCGGAAACCGCGGCGAAGCCGATACCGAGCAGGTTGCCCAACATGCCCCAGGTGACCGCCGCCGCCACATCCACGTTCTTGGCGAAGGCGAACCGGACGATCAGCACCAGCACGAAGCCGACGATGATCGACGCCCCGGCGAAGATCGTGATCGTGGCGTCGCCGAAGATGTTGTTGGCGGGGTCGAAGAACAGCATGTTGGGCAGGCTGCGGTTGAAGTACCAGATGGCGGCGGCCACCACGGCCAGCACCCCGCCCACCCACAGCACGGTGTCCATGCTCTTCTTGCGGTCGGCGAACAGCAGCGGAAGCCCGGCGATGAACCCGACCAGCCCGTTGCCGACGCTCCACTGCGGGAACAGCCCGAAGCCGGTCAGGGCGTCGCCGAACATGTTGCCCACCGCCCCGGTGAAGAAACCGACCACCGGCCCGAAGGCATACCCGAAGAACATCGGGATGGCGATGGCGGGCCGCAATGCCACCTGGCTCAACGACGGTACGACGAAGACCGTGCCGTTGAACAGAAAGGAGAAGATGGCGTACAGCGCCGCCCCGATGGCCATCCACACCACCTGGCGCGTGCCGACCTCCCAGGCCGGGCTCTGGCGCGTCAGGTAGTAGATCACCAGGGCGATCAGCAGGCCGACGATCACAAAGACGAAACGCAGAAGCGGGTTCTCGCCCGTCTTGAGCCGCTCGATGCCCATCACGTTCCCGCCGACGTACACCAGCACCAGGAAGATGACCAGGATGGCGAGCAGCGTCAGACCGATGGAAGTGAGCTTCTTGTCCATTCTCCTCTGCTCCTTATGCCTCTTCAGATATGCGCCAGGGCTTCGGCGCGTAAGAACCGCCCCGTCCGGCCGACTCGCTTCAGGTTTTCCCGCAGGAGCGAAGTCGGCACCAGGCGGCAAGCCTCCAGCAGCGTCAGGTCGCGCAGGACTTCGTGCGGCGGCCCATCCGCCCGCACCTGTCCGTCGGCCATCAGCAGGACGCGGTTGGCGTAGCTGACGGCCAGATCGACGTCGTGCGTGATGAAGACGATCGCTTCGAAGGCCGGCATTTGCAGGATGGCGTCCATGAAATCCATGTAGTTCTGATAATCCTGGCCGGCCGTGGGTTCATCCATGACCAGCAGGCGCGACTGCATGGCCAGGATGGCGGCGATGCTGACCCGCTTTTGCTGGCCGAACGACAGGGCCAGCGGCGAATCGGCGCCTCGCTCTTCCAGATGGACGATCTCGAGAGCCTGTCTCACCTCCTTTTCGATCTGGCGCGCGGGGTGGCCGAGGTTCTTCGGCCCGAAGGCCAGCTCCTCGTTCACCGAGGGCGCGAAGAGCATGTGGCTGGGGCTCTGAAACACGTAGCCCACGACCGCGGCCAGCTGCGCCACGCTCGCCTGCCGCGTGTCCGCGCCGTTCACCGTGACTTTCCCGGACCTGGGCTTCAACAGCCCGATGGCATGCTTGACCAGGGTCGTCTTGCCGGCGCCGTTCGGGCCCAGCACGCCGATGACGTCGCCGGCGTGGATGTCGAGGTTGACTCCCTGGAGGATGTCGGGGCCGTCGGCATAGCCGAAGGTGACGTCCTCGAAGCGGATCAGCGCCCGCGTCGTCTCGGCGGCCGGGCGCGCCCGCAGCGGCACCGGCGCCGGCTCCCGCGCCGCCCTCCGCATCACCATCTCCGCCGGCAGCTTGACCTCGCGGTGGCTGACCACCGACAGCAAGCCGTCCAGTGGCCCGAGATAACGCACACGGCCGTCGGCCATGAAGAGCACGCGGTCCGGGTGAATGCGAATCACGTCTTCGACACGATGCTCGATGAGCAGGACGGCCATGCCCTCGTCGGCCAGCCGCCGCACCATCTGGAGCGTTTCCACCGCCGAGGCCGGATCGAGGCTGGCCAGCGGTTCGTCCAGCAGCAGGATGGCCGGCCGCATGGCGAGCACCCCGGCCACGGCCACCTTTTGCTTCTCGCCGCCCGAGAGGTGGAAGGTCTCACGGTCGCGCAGGGAGGCGATGTTCAAGTAGTGCAGGGCTTCCTCGACGCGCGCGAGGATCTCCGGCCGGGGCAGACTGAGGTTCTCCAAGCCGAAGGCAACCTCCAGCAGCACCTTCGTCCCCAGGATCTGGCGCTCCGGGTCCTGGAGCACGGTCCCGACCTTTTGCGAAATCTGCGCCATGGGCCACGCGGCCGTATCTTCCCCGAAGACTCGGATCTGGCCGTGCAGCTCGCCCTTGTAGGTCCGCGGGATCAACCCGTTGACACATCGCGCCAGGGTCGTCTTGCCGCAACCGCTGGCGCCCGCCACCAGCAGGATCTCGCCCGGCCCCAATTCGAAGGTGACATCGTCAATGGCGGGCTCGGACCGGGTGCGGTACTGGAAACGAAGGCCCTCCACCGCCAGCGCGGATGCGGCGCTCATGCCGCCTGTCCGCAACTCTTCAACACCGACGTGCGACAGGTCATGGAGCGGTCGCCTTGATCTGCGATGCCGGACGCTTCATTTCGAAAATGTCGGTGACGCGGCAGTACGCCGCCCCAGACAGGCGGCCGATCGGCCGCAGTTTCGCCAGATCGATCTTGTCCTCGCCGAGCAGGACCGATGGATCGACGTGCAGGTGGACAACGCGGCCGACGACCAGCGTCGCCGCGCCCGGTTGGCCGCCGATCTCGAGCAAGTGCGCCACGCGGCACTCCAGATGCACCGGGCTTTCCGCCACTCGCGGGGCCTTGACGACGGCCGAGGGCGCCGCCGTCAGCCCGGCCGCCTCGAACTCGTCGATCGGCGAGGGGAACTCGGTCGAGGTGATGTTCATCGCCTCGGCCAGGGCCTCGGTGACGATGTTGACGACGAACTCGCCCGTGGCGCGGATGTTGCGCAGGGTGTCTTTCTCGCCCGCGTCCGTCTCCCGAATCATAGGGCTGAAAGCGATGTGCGGTGGGCGACCGGACACCACGTTGAAGAAGGAGAAGGGCGCCAGATTGCGGCGGCCATCTTCGTCCAGGCTCGAGATCCATCCGATGGGTCTCGGGACGACGGCGCCGATCAGAATCTTGTAGATCGAGGTCCAGGGACGGGAGTCGGGGTCGATCTCCATGGGCACCCACAGAGGGAACACCGGCGAGGCGGCGGCGTTGTGATTGTAGCGCGGGCCTGCGTGCCGTAGGCGCAGGCTTTAGCCTGCCTCCCGATACCGCAGGCTAAAGCCTGCGCCTACGTCCCATCACCTTCCAGCCATGACGCCATGTAGCCGGGTTTCTCCAGCTCGAGCGCGCCGACCGCCACCTGTAGCGGATGGAACGTGTCCACCATCACCGCCAGCTCCTCGGTACGAGCCTGGCCCAGGGAGGCCTCGGTCACGCCGGGTTGGGGGCCATGCGGCAGCCCGCTCGGGTGCAACGAAATGTCGAACTGCTGGATGCCCTTGCGCGACATGAAGCTGCCGTCGCAGTAGTAGATCACTTCGTCCGAGTTCACATTGGAATGATTGTAGGGAACGGGGATGGCCTGCGGGTGGTAGTCGAACAAGCGCGGTACGAACGAGCACACGACGAAGTTGGCGCCGGCGAAGGTCTGATGCGTCGGCGGAGGTTGGTGAATCATGCCGGTGATGGGCATGTAGTCGCGGATGTTGAAGGCCCAGGGGTAGAGGTAGCCGTCCCAGCCGACGACGTCGAGCGGGTGATGGTCGAGGATGTGGCGCGTGATCCGGCCGCGCGCCTTGACCCGCACTTCGAACTCGCCGCCCTCGGTGTGCGCCTCGACCGCCTCGGGCGGGCGAATATCCCGTTCGCAGTAGGGCGCGTGTTCGAGCATCTGGCCGAAGCGATTACGATAGCGGGCCGGCGGTTCGATTTCGGAGGGGGCCTCGATCACGAAGAACCGCGCCGGACCGTCCAGGTCCATGCGCCAGGTCGTTCCGTACGGGATCACCAGGTAGTCGCCGGGAGCGAAGCGCAAGGGTCCGAACTGGGTGTGAAGGACGCCGGCGCCCTGGTGAGCGAACCACACTTCATAGGCCTGCGCGTTGCGGTAGAAGGTGCGCATGCTTTCCGTCGGCCGGCTCAGGCCCAGGGTCACGTCGCTGTTGCCCAGCAGCACCCTTCGGGCCGCCACGGGATCGCCGCCGGCCGGCAGGTCCGCGGTGCCGAAGGCGCGATGGCGCAGCGGGCCGAAGTCGCCATACTCCACCTCCGCCGAGCCCAGGTCTTCGCTGCGGACCACGCGCGGCGGAAGAAAGTGGTGGTACAGAATGGACTGGATTCCAGAGAAGCCCTCCAGCCCCATGACCTCTTCGCGGTACAGCCCCCCGTCCGGCTTGCGGAACTGGATGTGCCGTTTGGGCGGCAGTTCCCCCATCCGAACGTAGTACGGCATGGCCTCCTCCTCGTCAGGCGGATGGACGCTCGATCACGTCCACCGCGTCCCCGGGCCGCACCAACCCGTCAGCGACGACGCGCAGATAGATCCCCCGCAGGTTGAGGTGCCGCAGGTCTTTGCCCGAGACGAACTTCAAGGCATCCACTCCGAAGCGGGAGAGAAACTTGCGACACCCATCGTGGGGCAGCGCGGCTACTTCGAGGATCGCACCGCCGATCCGCAGGCGGCTCCCGGCCGGCAGATTCTCCTGCGAAAGGTCCAGGTCCAGGAACAGGTTGTCACCGAAAAGCGTCAACGGCTGACCGTTGGCAATCAGCGCCGCCACGCTGCTTTGCATCGTGGCGATTTGCGCCTGGGGATGCGGGGAGGTCCGGCGCCCCCAGGCGTCGCCCGGGACCCCCTGCGCGACCGACAACATCACCTGACCCGGGGTCTCGCGCCGGCCTCCCGGGCCTTTGCGGACGATCAAGACGACGCGACCCGAGTCCTTCGGCGACCGCCCGAGCCGTGCCAACCTCGCCTGCAACTCGGCCAGGCTGAGGAAGAGCTCTGGATCTCCGACGGAGGATGAATCAAGCGACGATCGTTCCGCCGCCAGCATCGACGGCTCCTTCACTGTGTTTCCCCCGCGAGGTCCGCCGTCGCGGGAACCTCCCCGTTGGCGCGGCCGGCGGGCCGGGCGGCCACGACATTCTCGAGAATCCCCAGGCCGTCGATCTCCAGCTCGACGCGGTCGCCAGGCTTGAGCCACGGCCCCTGCCCCCCGGTCAGTTCGAGCAGGCAGCCGCCGCCGACCGTACCGGAGCCGACAACGTCACCCGGGCTGAGATCGACGTCGGCCGAAGCGCGCGCCAACATCTCACCGAAGGAGAAGTGGATCTCCTTCCAGTTGCCGCGCGAACGCTCGACCCCATTCACTCGGGCGCGCATGACCGCGTCGTACACGCCCGGCCGTCCGGTACGTTGCGACACGAGTTCGTCCGGCGTGACCAGCCACGGGCCGAGCGAGGTGGCGAAGTCCTTCCCTTTGGCCGGCCCCAATCCGACGCTCATCTCCCGCCGCTGCAGGTCGCGCGCCGACCAATCGTTCAAGATCGTGAACCCGAAGATGTGCTCCTCAGCCTCCTCGGGCCTCAGATCCCTTCCGGGCAGGCCCACGACGGCGGCGATCTCCAGCTCGAAATCGAGGGCCTCGCTCCCCGCCGGCGCCGTCACAGGCGCGCCCGGTCCGATCACCGAGCCGGCGTGCCCGAAGTAGAAGACCGGCATCTCATACCAGTCGGCGGGCATCGGCCGGCCCCGGATGGCGGCGGCGGCGCGCACGTGCGCTTCGAAAGCGTAGAAATCGCGCAGGCTGCGCGGCCGCGGCAGCGGCGCCCGCAGGTGGACAGCTTCCAGCCTCCACGCCTCCAGCGCGCTTTCCCCTGTCAGCGACTCCACCACGGTGCGCGCCGTCTGCCAGGCCTGCGGCCCGGCCTCCAGCAGGCCGAGCAGCGAGTCCGGCAGGGTGCCGCGCTTCGTTTTCTCGGCGGCGCGCGCCAGATCGACGACGGTCTCGCCCAGCAACACGCCCAGGCATGGACCGCCGCCGGAAAGGGGCTCGAAGGTGACGTAGCGCACGGTCAGAGGTTGCCGCGCCGGGCCTGTTCCCCTTCGAGGGCCTCGAACAGCGCCTTGAAATTCCCTTTGCCGAACCCGCGGCTGCCGTGGCGCTGGATGACCTCGACGAACGAGGTCGGGCGATCCTGGATCGGCCGCGAGAAGACCTGCAGCAGGTAGCCTTCGTCGTCGCGATCCACCAGGATGCCCAGGTCGCGCAAGGCGTCGAACGGCTCGTCGATGACGCCTACACGCTCGCGGGCGATGGCGTAGTAGGCGTCGGGGACACGCAGGAACTCCATCCCGCGCGAGCGCAAGATGCGCATCGTCGACAGGATGTCGCCCGTTGCCATGGCGATGTGCTGGACGCCCGGCGTCAGGTAGTAGTCCAGGTATTCTTCGATCTGGCTCTTCTTCTTGCCCTCGGCCGGCTCGTTGATCGGAAGCTTCACCCGGCCGGTGCCGTCCTGCATGACCTTCGACATCAGCGCCGAGTACTCCGTCCCGATGTCCTGATCGTCGAAATGAATCAGCTGACGGAAGCCCATGACCTCGTGGTAGAAGCGCACCCACTCATTCATCTTGCCCAGCTGCACGTTGCCGACGATGTGATCGACGGCCGCCAGGCCAGCCGACTCGGCCGTCATCTCCAGCGGCCGGTAACCGGGCGCGAACGGCCCCCGGTAGTCGGCGCGATCGACAAAGACGTGCAGCACTTCCCCGTAGGTGTGGATAGCGGCCGTGCGCAGCACGCCATAGCTATCGGCCTCTTCCTTGGGCGCCCACGCCGCGGCGCCGCCGCGTGCCGTCGTCTCGCGGAACGCTGCCTCGACGTCGTCCACTTCGAGGGCGACGATCTTCACGCCGTCCCCGTGAAGCAGTTGATGGGCAGCGATCTCGTCGCTGGGCGAGTACGCTGCGGAGACGACGAAGCGGATCTTGCCCGACTCGAGAACGTACGAGGCGAAGCGGCGGTTGCCGGTTTCCAGCCCCGAGTAGGCCACCGGCCGAAAACCGAAGCCCTTCCACCAGTAGTACATGGCGTGCTTGGCATTGCCCACCCAGAAATGGATATGGTCGATGGCCTTGATCTGCAGAAAGTCGGCTTCTTCCGTGATCGGCCGTGCGTCGGCCAGCTTCTCCGCCATGATTCCTCCGTGGCCCGCCGACCCGCGCCAAGCGAATTCGCCCGGGGGCGGCTGGGAGCCTTGCACAAGATGAACCGTTCGACGAAACGCTCGGGCCGCTCGGCCGCCCTCACCGCTCCGGCGGCCGGCCCTCTGCCATCATTAAACCACCGCCACCCCAGCAGCGTTTGCCGCGTCCTTCACGATCCGGCCTTCGGCCTCAGCTCTCCGCCATACGCCCGCCGGGCTTCAACGTCTCGGGGGTGAAGGTCGAGGATCGCGGCTGCGCCCGATTGAGGTCCAGCTCCCTATGCGACATGAGGAGCGATGGCTATTCAGGCGGACCTGCGTCTTTTGAGATGGCCGGCGCCTGAAGGCTTATAGCTGAAGGCCGACCGCTACCCGCCTTTCAGCGCCTGCGCCAACCGCTCGATCGCGGTCGCGATCCGCTCGGGCGACACGTTGCTGAAGTTCAGCCGCAGGGTGTTGCGCGACCCGCCGGCAACGTCGAAAGCCGCCCCGGGGATGTAGGCGACCTTGCGCTGCAGCGCGGCTTCAAACGATTCCCAGGTGTCGATGTCCTGCGGCAGTGTGACCCAGACGAACAACCCGCCCTCGGGGCGAGTCCACGTCGCCAGGTCGCCCAGGTGCTCCTTGAGAGCGGCTATCAGGGCGTCGCGCCGCACCCGGTTGGCCGCCGTCAACCGAGCCAGGTGTGGCTCCAGGCGGCCCTCGCTCAGGAACAATGCCACAGCCCGCTGCATCAGCGCCGACGACTCCAGGTCGATCGACTCCCGAAGCACCGTCAGCGGTGTCGCCAGCTCTGCCGGGGCCACGATCCAGCCGAGGCGGATGCCGGGGGCAATCAGCTTCGAGAACGACCCGATGTACAGCACCATGCCGGCCGTGTCGAACGCCTTGATCGGCCGCACCGCCCTGCCTTCGAAGCGCAGGGGGGAATAGGGATCGTCTTCCAATAGGGGGACGCCGTAGCTTGCTGCCAGCAAGGCGGCGCGCCGGCGCTTTTCCTCGGACAGGCTCACACCCAACGGATTGTGGAAATCCGGGATCAGGATGATCAGGCGCGGCCGCGGGTCCTGGCGCAGCGCCTCCTCGAGCGCATCCATGTCGGCCCCGGTTTCCAGATCGGTCGGAAGCAGCCGCACGGCCGCTCCCCGGCCGGCGGTCACCTGCTGGACACCGGTGAAGGTCACGCGCTCGATGACGGCTGGCTGGCCTCGATCCAGGAGCAACCGCGAGAGCAGGGCCATACCCTGCTGCGCCCCGTTGGTGAGGAAGACTTCGCCCGGCTGGCAGTCAATACCCTTCGACCGCATGAACCCCGCAATCCACTCCCGCAGGGGCTCCCAGGGCGGGCTGTACTGCAGGGCGCGCGGCCCGTCGCGCTCGATGACAGCGTCGATGCAGGCGCGCAGCTCGGCGGTCGGCAGCAGCTCGCTGGCCGGCAACCCCCCGGCCAGCGAAATGATGCCGGGATCCACCGCCAGGCTCAACAGGTCGCGCATCACGGAGCGCTTAAGATCGGCGACTTCGGAACTGAGAGTGAGCGTGGGGGTCTTCACGAGGGGATTATAGACCCCCCTCTGGTCCCCCCTGAAAGGGGGACGGCGGGGCGGCATCCTTGCCCCCGCACCCCTGTTATGGCCGGGCTTCGCGCCCGTGGAGGGTGCAAGGCTTGCGCAACGGGCGGTTCCTGGCTCTTCGTCGAGTCGTTCTTCGGACGTCGCATCTGGCCGTCGAATCAAAGAACCGCAGGCCCGACGAATGCCCGAAACGAGCCCATGCGCCGCTTGGGATACTAGGTGGGGGGTTCCTCAAGCGCCTTGGCCACCCGCTCCTCAATCATCGCTCGCTTTGGACGGCGACGGCCGAAGGTCTTGAGGTCCTCGGTCACCCGCGATCCGACGCGCCGGGACAGCGCCTCAAGGGTCTCGCGCGACAGCTTCTCGCCGCGCTCGAACCAGGCCTGCGCCGCGTAGCCGAGGGCGGTGGTGGTGCCCGCGGCCACGGCCGCCGCCACCAGCCAACCCGGCGGGCCCCCCAGGCGCATCAACTCGTAGAACAGGTTGCGCGCCAACAGGCCCACCCCGAAGGTCAACAAAAGCTCGCGCGCCCGCGCCGGGCTCAGCCGGTAGGCGTAGATGCGGGCCAGGCCGAGCACGAGCGCCGACTGGACGGCGATCAGCGGGATGAAGTCCATGATCGGGAGCGGCGTCACGGCGATGGCGGCCGCCGTCGAGGCGGCGCGCCCAATGGAGGCTCGTGCGAAGACGCGCCGGTACGCCGGCAGGGCCTCGCCCAGCGTCGCCAGGATGCCCGGCTCGGCCCTGGCAACCGCCAACAGGAGCCCCTCCACCCCCGCTCCCGACTTGGCGCTGATCGGATGGATGTCTTCCGCGGGCACGCCCAGCGCCGCCGCCGTCTTCCCAAGAACAGCCGACCGTTCCCCACGCACCAGGTCGATCTTGTTCAGGCCGATGACCGCAGGCCGGCCCAGGGAGAGCAAGTCCTGCAGCAGTCGCCGCTCGGTTGCACGAACCCCATGAGCAGCATCGAAGAGGATCACCAACAGGTCGGCCGAGCGCGATGCGGCCAGGGCCCGGTCTCGCTGCTCTTCGCCGGCGGGGCCTTCGAGGTCCGCCCCGGGAGTATCGACGACGGTGAAGACTCCCGTGTCGGCCGCCTGGGCCTCTTTGGTCGTGCCCGGGATGGCGCTGACGGCGGCGTGGGGTTCCCTGGAGCGCACGAGCTGGTTGTAGAGGGTGGACTTGCCGACATTCGCCGGCCCGACGATGGCCACGGACCGCCGTGAGGCCGCCGCCAGATGCAGATGGGCCGCGGCTTCCTCCATAAGACGGCGCCAGCGGCCAAGATCCCCAGGGAGCAGGCCGAGAATCCGGGCCAACTCGGCACGTCGGGCGGGCGGAAGGTCATCCCAGGCCTTGCGCAACGCGTCGGTCCAACGCTCGGCGGTACCCCCGGAGGAGGAGCGGTCGGCGGTCACTGTTCCATTCTACGCCGGTGGCTGCAGCTACCCCTGTGGATAACTCCCCTCTTTCTGTGGAAAAGGCCATCTAGCTGGGGAAAACATCGCCTGGATCGAAAGGTCTCTTCCTTATATATAGCCACAACCCCACCCTTGCCCCAACTGATGGGGGTTGCCCCCGGACAGGCCAGTCGGCGCAGGGTTTCCTCCCCTGATTTCCCCCCATTTGCCTGTGGAGAGATTGTCGCCCGCATCACCCCAGGGGTTGGTGTCGTGGGCTTGCCGAGGCCTACCCCTGGCGTGCACAGCGCACTCATCCACATTTCCACATGCCCTATGAAGACGACGAATCCATTCAGAAAGAACATCCTGGTTGGAAAAAAGACAGGAACCGTCGGTCTTCCGCCGGCGGTTCTTTGTCCCGGTGCTGCAAGCTAGAGCCAGCCTCGAAACTGCATGGCGTGCACGACCCGGTCGATGGCGACCATGTAGGCTGCGTCGCGCATGGGGACCTTCTGGGACAGGGACGTTTCCAGGACGGCCTGAAAGGCATGGCGCATCTTCTCGTCGAGGCGCTGTACCACCTCGTCGCGGCTCCAGTAGTAGTTCATGTCGTTCTGGACGCTTTCGAAGTAGGAGACGGTCACTCCGCCGGCGTTGCACAGGAAGTCGGGGACGATGAAGACGCCGTTGCGGTTGAGGACCTCGTCGGCGTCGGGGGTGGTAGGCCCGTTCGCCCCTTCGGCGACGATCCGAACACGTTTGTGAATCCGCCCAACGGTTTCGCCGGTGATCTGGCCCTCGATCGCCGCCGGGATCAAGACGTCGACTTCCTTGGAGATCCAAGCGTCGCCCGGCTCGATGGCGTAGCCAGCCTGGCGGGCCTTGGCCTTGTCGATAGCGCCGTAGACATCGGTGATCGACTGCAGGAACCTGGCGTCGATGCCGTCCTTCTTGGCGAAGGTATAGGAGGTATTGTCGAGGCGGTCCCAACACGACACCGCCACGACCGTCCCGCCCAGCAGGTCGCGGAAGCCCATGGCGGCGTATTGGGCAACGTTGCCGAAGCCCTGGACCGAAGCCGTGGTTTGCCTGGCATCGACGCCGAGGTGTTTCATCGCCTCGCGCAAGGCGAAGATGGCGCCGAACCCCGTCGCCTCGGTGCGGCCGAGGGATCCCCCTGCTCCGACCGGCTTGCCGGTGATCACACCCGGCGAGTAGCTGCCGACGAGTTTGGTGTACTCGTCCATCATCCAGCCCATCATCTGAGGCGTGGTGCCGACGTCCGGCGCCGGGACATCCAGGCGCGGGCCGATGTTCTTCCAGATCTGGTCGATCCAGCCGCGGCACAGGCGTTCCTTCTCGCCGGTCGAGAGCGTTGCCGGGTCGACGGCGACGCCGCCTTTGCCGCCGCCGAGCGGGATGTCGGCAACGGCGCACTTCCAGGTCATCCACATGGCCAGCGCCCGGATGGTGTCGAGCGTTTCGCTGGGGTGGAAGCGAATGCCGCCCTTGGCCGGACCGCGGGCGTCGTTGTGCTGAACGCGGTAGCCGAAGAAGACACGCATCGAGCCGTCGTCCATCCGCACCGGGATCTGAAAACGGAACTCGCGCAGCGGCCAGCGCAGGACGGAAGCGACGCCCGGATCCAGGTTGATCTTGGCGGCCACGCCGTCGAACTGGGCCTGGGCCATCTCAAAAGCATTCACTCTGTCACCTCGGGAATGGTCTCAAGGAGAACGGTAGGGCACGGGTCGGGAGGGCGGCAAGTGTCGTCCCTCACCCGGCCGTGCGACTCTTTTCAAGGGCAGCCAGACGTTCCGCCAGGCGCGCTTGGACGACCGAGGGCTTGGCCCGTCCGCCGGCGGCCCGCATGACCTGGCCGAACAGCCACTGCGCTACCGGCTTCTTGCCGGCCAGGTATTGCTCCACCTGAGGCGCGTGCTGGCGCAGCGCCTCGTCCACCAGACGATCGATAGCCGCCGGGTCGGCCAGCTGGCCAAGATGCTCGCCCTCGACGAATCGCGCCGGGCGGCCTCCCTCGCGCCAGATGCGCTGCAGCAGCGCCTTGCCCGTCGCCGGGCTGACGAACTGGCCTTCGACCAGGGCAACGAGCTCGGCCAGCGCGTCAGGCCGGACGCGGCTCTCCCCGACCTCGATGCCCTCTGCATGGAGCAGGCCGAAGAGGTCTCCGGCCAGCCAGTGGGCGATCTTCGAAGGAGGAACCGCCGGCGCGGCGGTCACCGCTGCTTCGAAGTAGTCGGCGGTGGAACGTTCCGCCGTCAAGAGCGCGGCGAGGTCGGCGGAGAGGCCGTAGGCCAGAGCGAAACGCGTCCGCTTGGCCTCGGGAAGTTCCGGCAGTGCGTCGCGTTGAGCGGCCACCCAGGTCGGGTCGAGCACCAGCGGGGGCAGATCCGGCTCGGGGAAGTAGCGGTAGTCGTGCGCCTCTTCCTTGCCGCGCTGGGACAGGGTCACGTTGCGGGCCTCGTCCCAGCCGACAGTCTCCTGCACCACCTTCCCGCCGGAGGTCAGGACGCGTTCCTGCCGCTCCAGCTCGAAGGCCACGGCGCGCACCATCGCCCGGAAGGAGTTGAGATTCTTGATCTCGGTGCGCGTGCCGAGCTCCTGGGAGCCGCGCGGGCGTAGGGAGACGTTCGCCTCGAAGCGAATCGCTCCCTTCTCCATGTCCCCCGAGGTGACCTCGAGGTAGCGCAGGACCGTCCGCAGCTCGAGGGCGAAAGCCTTGGCGGCTTCCAGCGAGTCCAGGTCGGGCTCGCTGACGATCTCGACCAGCGGCACACCCGAACGGTTGTAGTCGACCCACGAGGCGCCGTCGCGATGGATCAGCTTGCCGGTGTCCTCCTCGAGGTGGACGCGGCGGATGCGGACGCGTTTCGCCCCGGGCACGTCCAGCCAGCCATCGACGGCCAGGGGCTGTTCGTATTGGGAGATCTGGTAGCCCTTGGGGAGGTCCGGATAGAAGTAGTTCTTGCGGGCGAAGACGCTGGAGGGTTGGATGCGACAGTGCAGCGCCAGCGCGGCCCGGACGGCGTAGGCGACGGCCGCCTCGTTGATGACCGGGAGGGTGCCAGGCAGGCCGGTGCAGATTTCGCAGACGGCGCTGTTGGGCGGAGCCGCGGCAGCCTCGACCACCGCACAGCCGCAAAACATCTTGGAGCGGGTCTGCAGCTCGGCGTGGACCTCGAGTCCGATGACGGGTTCGTATGCAGTCACGAGAGGGATTAAACCACAAGAGGAGTCATCGGTCGTCCGTTATCAGTCCTCACGTCTCAGTGGACAACTATCGCCTTGGCTGACAACTGAAGACTGACGACTGACAAAAGCCTTTCAACCGTGCCTTTGCATGAAGCGGCGCATTCGCTCGAGGGCCTCTTCGATCTTCTCGTAGGCGGTGGCATAGGAGCAGCGCACGAAACCGCCGTCGGCGCCGAAGGCATTGCCGGGCACGACGGCCACGCGCTCTTCCTGCAGCAGGGTCTCGGCGAAGGCCTCGTCGCTCAGTCCGCTGGCGCGGATCGAGGGGAAGGCATAGAAGGCGCCCAGCGGCTCGAAGGTCGGCAGGCCGAGCTCGTTGAGGCCGGAGACGATCAGGCGGCGGCGGCGATCGTACTCGGCGACCATCGCCGCCACGGCCTCTTCGCCGCGGGTGAGGGCTTCCAAGGCGGCCGTCTGCGCCATCGTCGGCGCCGACATGATCGTGTACTGGTGGACCTTGCGCATCTCGGCCAGGATGGGCGCCGGAGCGGCGGCGTAGCCGATGCGCCAGCCGGTCATGGCATAGTCCTTGGAGAAGCCTCCCAGGGTGATGGTGCGCGGCTGCATGCCCGGCAGCGAGGCGAAACAAACGTGGTGGTGCCCGCCGTACACCAGCCGGTCGTAGATCTCGTCGGAGATGACGAGCAGGTCGTGCTTCTCGGCGACCTGGGCGACGGCCAACAGCCGCTCGCGCGACATCACCGCCCCGGTCGGATTGTTGGGGTATCCGATCAGGAGCACCTTGGTGCGAGGTGTGATGCGTTCCTCGAGCGCCCGGGCCGACACCTGGAACTGGTCGTCGGCCGTGGTCGGCAGAGGCACCGGGGTACCGCCGGCGAAGACCACTTCCGGTTGATAGGCGACGAAGCACGGGGTCGGCACGATGACCTCGTCGCCGGAATCGAGCACCGCTGTCAGCGCCAGGTAGAGCGCTTCCGAGACGCCGACGGTCACCAGGATTTCGCTACGGGCGTCGTACTCGACTCCGTAGAGGCGCTTCAAGTGCTCCGCCAGCCCCTGACGCAGCTCGATGGTGCCGGAGTTGGAGGTGTAGTGAGTCTGGCCGAGCTCGAGAGAGCGCATCCCGGCCTGCAGAATGGGGCGCGGTGTCTCGAAGTCGGGCTCACCGATGCCCAGGGAGATGACATCGTCCATCGTGGCGGCGATATCGAAGAAGCGCCGGATGCCGGAAGGCGGGACGGCGGCGATGCGACGGGCGACGAAATCTCTCATGTAGGGTTCCTGACTGCGAGCCACGGTTGCCAGTTTCCAGTCACCAGTTTCCAGTCATTGCTGTCGGCGATGGAACTGGAAACTGGTGACTGGAGACTGGGGACCTTCCAATCGGAGACCTGACAGCTCCTAGGGTAGATGGATGCGCCACTCATCGTAGAGCTCTCCGTAAAAGAGCTCGAACACCCGCCCGTCGGCGGTGCGCACCCGGAAGCAGCGGCCACCGGGGATGCGCCAGGTGGCCTCGATCGTCTCGATGGGGTAACGCTGCCCTTCCCAGGTCAGGGCGGTGGGCCGCTCTCCGTAAGTATAGCCAGAGTGGCATTCGACGAGCTCGGGGGACATGCGTTCTACGGCCTGCCAGCCGCCCAGCCGGCTCGGGACGCAACCGCCGCCGCAGTCGAAGGTCGTGTGGGCTGGAGCGTCCTTCGACTGCGGCGGCAGGGTCCCGGCTTCTCCGTCAAGGTGGACATGCGGCCTCCACTCAGGACGACTGACGTAGAAGGGGCCACCATCTAGCACAAGCTCCCGGATGTTGCGGGCTCCAGGGTACGCAGCCTAACCGCCAAGCGTGTTTCTGGGATGGCGGCGGCCACGATGGGCGGGAGGCGACTTCTTCCCCATGTTGAGCGGCTTTCGGGGCACTGGCAACGGCGGCCCGACAGGCGCGCGGCCGGACGTTCATCCCGATTCAACCGAAGTCGACTTCGGACGAGTCGCCGACGTTGAGCGAGCGGTAGCGCCCGGCGACGCGCGCCTCGCGGCCGATGAGCGAGCCGGTCAGCATCGTGTCGAGGATGTGGGAGCCGTCGTCAATGATCGAGTCGCGCAGCACCGAGCGCTCGACGACGCATCCGGCGCCGATGGTCAGGTGCGGGCCGAGGACGGTGTGGCGCACCTCGGCGCTCGGGTCGACGTAGACCGGTGGCAGCACCACGACGTCCGGCCGGCGGGCCACCTCGGCCGAATTGTCCCGCCCATGATCGAGCAGATAGCGGTTCGTTTCGAGCAGCGCTTCAGGCTTGCCGCAGTCCATCCACACCGGCACTGTCTCCACCCGCATCTTGAGGCCGTGCTCGAGCATGACATTGATGGCGTCGGTCAAGTAGTACTCACCCTTGAGCTGCGCTCCGCGCGACATCTGCTCTTCGATGGCGGCGACAAGGTCGGCGGCCTCACGGAAGTAGTACAGACCGACGACAGCGAGGTTGTTGGTCGTGTCCTCGGGCTTCTCCGCCAGCCGCTGGACCCAGCCGTCGGCGCCGACGTCGGCCACACCGAAACGACGCGGGTCGGGGACCGGCTTGACGAAGGCGACGGCCTGACTCGGATCCTCGGCCAGCCGGGCGAGATCGGCCTCGATCAAGGTGTCGACGAAGATCATCAGCATCGGTCCGCGCAGCGTCTCGCGCGCCAGCCAGATGGCGTGCGATTGGCCGAGCATGTCCTTCTGCTCCACGTAGCGCGCCTTCAAATGAGGGTAGGCCCGGGAGACGTAGGCCTCGATCTGCTCGCCCAGGTAGCCGACGACGAAGACGACCTCGTCGATGAAGGGCAGATCGGCGAAGGTGTCCAGCACGTGGCCCAGCACCGGCTTGCCGGCGACGGTCAGCAGCGGCTTGGGCCGGGTCCAGGTATGCGGCCGGAGGCGGGTGCCGAAGCCGGCCATGGGGATGACGACTCGCATGTGGCCTCCTAGGCCTCGGCCGGCCGGCGGGTGTGCCAGTCGGTCACGCGCTGGTAGGCGTCGACGGCGCGCAGCAACAGACCTTCCGCCAGACGCGGCGCGTTCAGCTGCATGCCGATGGGCAAGCCCTCCCCGTCGAAGCCCACCGGGAAGGCGATGCCCGGGATGCCGGCCAGGTTCGCCGGCAGGGTGAAAACGTCCTCCAGGTACATCGAGAGAGGGTCGTCGCCATGTTGGCCGATGCCGAAGGCCGTCGTGGGCGTGACCGGGCAGGCGATCAGGTCCACCTCGGCGAAGGCGGCGTCGAAATCCTGGCGGATCAGTGTGCGTACCTTCTGCGCCTGGCCGTAGTAGGCATCGTAGTAGCCGGCTGACAGGGCGTACGTGCCCAACATGATACGCCGTTTGACTTCGGGGCCGAACAATTCGCCGCGCGTCGAAAGGTACTGAGTCAGCAGGTCGTCCCCGCCGCGGCGCGGCCCGAAGCGCACGCCGTCGTAGCGGGCCAGGTTGGCGGAAGCCTCCGCCGGCGCGATGAGGTAGTAGACCGGCAGGGCGAGATCCGTGTGGGGCAGATGAATCGGACGCACCTGGGCGCCCAGGCCGGCGAAGACGTCGACGGCGCGGCGCACCGCCTGCTCGACAGCCGGTTGCATCCCCTCGATGAAGTACTCATCCGGTACGCCCACCCTCAGCCCGCGAACGCTTCCGTCCAGGATCACCTGGGGGACGGGCTCGGGGGCGCTGGTGGCATCGCGGCCGTCGGGCCCGGCCATGCTGGCATAGAGCCCGACGAGATCGGCGGCCGAGCGCGCCAGAGCGCCGACGGTGTCGAGCGACGAGCCGAAGGCGATCAAGCCGTAGCGCGAGACGCGGCCGTAGGACGTCTTCAGTCCGGTGACGCCGCAGAAGGCCGCCGGCTGACGGACCGAGCCGCCGGTGTCGGTGCCCAACGCGGCGTAGGCCATGCGGGCCGCCACCGCCGCGGCCGAGCCTCCCGACGAACCGCCCGGCACGCGGTCGGAATCCCACGGGTTGTGGGTGACGCCGTAGCCGGAGTTCTCCGTCGATGAGCCCATGGCGAACTCGTCGGTGTTGGTCTTGCCCAGCACGACGACGCCGTCGGCCTCCAGCCGCGCCACCGATGTCGCCGAATACGGAGGTACGAAGCCTTCCAGGATGCGCGAGCCGGCGGTGGTCGGGACGCCCTCGAGACATAGGACGTCCTTGACGGCGATGGGGATGCCGCAGATGCCCGGCAGGGTGTCGCCGTCGCGGCGCGCCGCGGCGAGACGCCGGTCGGCCTCGGCCGCCTGGCGTAACGCACGTTCGGGCGTCAGGGCCAGGAAGGCGTGGATTCGGCCGTCGGCGGCAGCGAGGCGATCGAGGCAGGCGCGCGTCAGCTCAGCCGACGAGGCCTCGCCGGCGCGCAGGGCGTCCGCGGCCTGAAGTAGGGACAGCTCGGTGAGATCGGACACGGGACTCCCGGCCGGTTACGACTCGAGGACCGGGGGCACGCGAAACAGGCCGCCCTCGGCCGCCGGCGCGTTGGCCAGCGCCTGATCCTGAGTCAGGGACGGGCGGATCACATCCGGGCGCAGCGGGGACGGGAACGGCAGAACGGTGGCCGTCGGCGGGATGGACGACGTATCGACCGACGACAGCCTGGCGGCGTGGTCCAGGATGGCCGACAGCTGCTCGGCGTAGCGTTGCTCCTCCTGCGGCGTCAGACGCAGGCGAGCAAGGCGCGCGATGTGGCGAACTTCGTCGATGGTGATCGGCATGGTGTCGGGAGGATTAGGCGCAGCGATTATAGCAAACGGAATGGCCTGCAGCGGTCTGTTCCCAGTTTCCAGTTCCCGGTCGCCAGTCCAGTGCTCTCATCTAGTCGTGTCATGACTTCTGTCGGACAACTGGAGACTGGAAACTGGAAACTGGAGACTGGAGACTGGCAGCTTCTTGCGGTGGCGCCAGCTACTTCGCTTGTCGCGGGTCCTGGTCGGGCCAAACGGCGACGAGGCGGGCGCCGAGCTCGCGCAGGGCGAAGTCGACCATGCCGCCGGGCTCGACGGGAAGACTGGCGATGGGCAGCGAGGCCGATTCGGAAGAGGTCGCCGGAAGGGAAGCCGGGCGAACGCGGCGGATGCGCCGGGTGCGGCGTCGAGTCTGGGGAGGCGCGGGAGAGATCATCGTTGCCCCTCGCGCATGATTCCATTGTAGAGCGCGGCGCGCGGGCGGGGCCTTACACGCCCCCTACAGCCGCGCTCAGCCAGTCTCGGGCGGGCGAGAGCGGTGGACTGTCGGACTCCCGAGGACGTCGTCACGCCCAGACGGTACAGTGCCCGGGGGAAGAAGGCCGGGGATCTCCGAACCGTTCGGGGCCTGGATCGGGCGTGGCCCGACTGCGCGCCATGCCCGATCCGGCCCTTCCCGGCCGATTCCGTCGTCAGCCGGAGGTTGGCACCGATTCGGGCTCGATGGGGACGACCAGGGCGATGATCAGGTAGGCCAGCAGGCCGTGCCCGCCCAGCAGGAATGCCAGCACGAACAGCAGCCGGACCACCGTCGGGTCGACGCTGAAGTACGTCCCCAATCCGCCGCAGACGCCGAACAGCATGCGGTCCTGACGGGAGCGGTAGAGCTTTCGATACGGAGTAGCCATGGTCCTTCCTCTCGCAAGTGACTTCACCCTTATCTACGCAGGATTCGGCAGCGGGTCGCGCAGAGTCGTCAGTCACCAGTCACCAGTTTCCAGTCACGAACAGGACGCTCCGAGGGCGAATCCCGGCGGGCAAGGGGAGTCGTCCGGCGAGCGGTTGGGGGCGCGGGGGGAGCCGAGGATGGGATTCCCTTCGGCGTCGTGTGCTCCCCCGGACGCGCCGACGAACGTGGCCCAGTGGCTGTTTGCTGTGCGCTCCATACTTGCGCGGCTGCGCTCGTCCCCGGCGGGCCAACCTACATCCCCGCCGTCGACCACGTCGATCTCGGCGCCTGTCGGATCGATCAACACCAGTCGCTCGCCATCATTGGCCAGCCCGCCGGTGTAGATCTGATCGGCCGGGAGATCGGCGACGGTCGCGTCATCCGTGCGCTCGAGGAGAAAGTAGCCTCCGGCGAGGATGTTCCCGTGAAGAGTCTGATCGATGTCTCCGCCGTCGGAAAGGCGCCATCCATCCAGGGCAATATTGAACGGATTGGGGTTGAAGAGCTCGATCCATTCGTCGCCGGCCGAGGCCTGCGTCCCGCCCCAGCCGACCTCGTTGATGACCACGGCACCCGGCGCCGCCGGTGTGGGCACCGGCTCGACGTACACGATATTGGCCTCGCCGGGCGTCGGCCAGAGTCCGTACACCAGCACATCGTCGCCGTCGGGCAGGCGGCCGAACGACAGATTGGCCGCCGAAGGGCCGAGGAAGCGGACCTTGTCGGCGGGGCGGCCCGCCGGGTCGGACAGGCGGACCTGGTCCCCACCGTCATTGAGGGCGATGTGGGTTCTCGATCGGAACAGGACGAGGAACTCGCCCGGATCGAGGTGCACTGGCGGCAGGGAATACGGGGATGAACCCCCGACGACGTAGTCGTCCAACGTCCAGCCGCTCAGGTTGACGGTGCCCGGGCCGCGGTTGTACAGCTCGATGAACTCGTCATCGGTTGTCACGCCGCCGGCGCCCTCCCAGTCGTGCCGCGGGCGCATCAGCACTTCGTTGATGACGACGCGGCCGGGGATCCACGTCGGGGTGGGCGTGGGGAAGAGGACGGAGTTCGGGGAGCGCGGCGTGCCGGCGATGGAGTTTCCTTGAGCATCGTGACCGACGCCGTAGTACCCGGTGTAGGTAGCCCAGCCGCCCGACGCGGTACGCTCCATCGAGGCGTGCGTCGACGCCTCGCCTGCCGGCCAGGGGCCGCCGGCAGGGTTGGCGGCATCGATCTCGGCGCCGCTGGGATCGAGCAGCAGAAGAATCTCGCCGGCGTTCGAAAGCCCGCCGAAGTAGATCTGATCAGCGGTGATGTCGGCGACCACCGAATCATCCGTCCTCTCCAGGAGGAAGTAGTCCCCGGGGTCGAGATGACCGGCCAGCGAGACCTCGATATCTCCCGCGTCCGAGAGTGTCCATCCCTGAAGGTCGACCCCCTCGGATCCCGGGTTGTACAGCTCGATCCACTCGTCACTGGCGGAGGCCTTCGTTCCTGCCCAGGCCACTTCATGGATGAGAACCGCGCCGGGAGGGAAGCTTGGCGCCTCGGGCGTCAGAGTCGCCGTCGGTGTGGGAAGGCTGGGCGAGTTCGCCTGGCGGGGTGTCCCCAGGATCAGACCGCCGGCCGCATCGTGGGCGAACGGGACTCCGGCGAACGTCGACCAGCTGGCCGGGAGATCGAGAGCGCTGTGGCGCTCCATGCTGGTGCGCGGTGAGGTGCCCCCGCCGGGCCACGAACCGCCGGCGGCGTTGGCCGTGTCGATCGAGTTGCCCGCGGGATCAAGAAGCCTCAAGGTTTCGCCCCCATTGGCCAGGCTCCCGCTGTAGAGCAGGTCGGCCGAGACGTCGGCGACCGTCGTGTCATCCGTCCGTTCCAGCAGGTAGAGCGAGAAGGCGGCAATGGAGCCGGATAGCTGGCGGTCGATGTCGCCGCCGTCCGTCAAGCGCCAGCCGTCCAGGTCGATTGGGTTCGGGCCGGGATTCCACAACTCGATCCATTCATCGCTGGCCGACGCCTCCGTTCCGGCCCAGGCCACTTCGTTGATCAAAACGTCGCCCGAGGAGAAGGTGCTCGATCGAGTCGGCTCGGCCGAGGCGGATGGGGTTGCCGAAGAGGTCACAGTCTCGGTCGGCGACGACGTTTCGGTGGGGCTTGCCTCGTTGGTCGGCGACAGCGTCTCGGTGGGTGTGGAGCTTGCCTCGATGGTCGGTGACGGGGTAGCTGTGGGGCTCGCCTCCGCGGTTGTCGACGACTCATCGGTTGGGCTGGCGGCGATCGTCGTGGGCGGGGTGGCCTCGGCCGTCGCCTCGAAGGTGCTCAGGGTGCTCGGGGAAGGCGTGATGGTCGATGTGACCTCGACACCCAAAGGTGTGGCTGAAGGTAGGGCGGTGGGCGAGGGAGTCTCGTTGGTCGGCGGGGCCGTCTCGGCCGGAGGCGTTTCAAGGAGGGCGGTTGGGGATGCAGGAACCGAGGCCTCGGATGTCGCCGCGGAGGTCACCTCGACAGGGTCGGAGAGCTCCGATGTGGCCGCGGAGGTGCCGGCAGGGACCGGCGATGACATGTCGACAACGGAAGTGGAAGGGATGTCTTGCGGCGGCGACTCGGCCGCCGTCGGTGTGGCGATAGGTGCATCGGTCTTGGGATAGAGAGCGATCGGCGGGAAAAGCAGGCCGGCGGCGAGGAACGCCGACAAGGCGCCGGCTCGCGCCAAGCGTCGCGTGTGGGTCATGGTCATTCCCCCTGGACCCAGATGTTTGGAATCAATCTACAACCGTCGCCGGCCAAAGTCAACGGGATTCGACGATCGGCAAACGGGGGTTGACGTGCGAGCCTGGGTGGTCTATTCTTCCTTCACGGAATCAGGGGGATAGACTCCGCCTCGGCTCGCCCTTACCTGCTGCCGAACGCGATGCCCACCGGAACCGCCGATCCGTCGCCGCGGTTCATGACGCGTGGGCCCAGGGGGATGGATGGATCGCCCGGTGGTGGCGCGGCCGTCGCCTGCAACGACGCCGTCCTGGGCCGGCGGCGCGCGGCGCCGACTGCCCTTCTACCTGCTGGCGGCCTTGCTCCTGGCGGGGCTGGCCGGCTATTTGACCTTCTTGTACCTGGACGGCTTGCGCGCCAAAAGCGTGCCGACAAGGCTCGTCGTCGTCGCGCGCCTCGATCTCCGGCCGGGCACGGTGCTCGACGACGGCATGCTCGAAAGCCAATGGATTCCGGAAGCGGTCCTGCCCTCCAACGCCCTTTCCTCTCCAGAACAGGCTGTCGGCCGCGTGGTCGTTGTCCCACTCGTTGCCAGGGAAGTCATCCTCGCGTCGAGTCTCACCGGCGGCGAGGTGCGACTCTCTTCCCGCCTCCCCGACGGGCGCTGGGCCATGATCCTGCCTTCCGGGTGGCTGGCAACGCCCGCACCGGAACTGGCCGCAGGGGACCGGCTCGATCTGCTCGCCTACCAACCGGGAGCCTCGCTGTCGGAGGCGGCCGTGATCGTGAGCGCCGTGGAGGTCCTGACGCCGCCCGGTGGCCAGGACTCGGCCGACGGTCTGGCGCTGGCCGTTACGCTCGATCAAGCCTCGGCTGTCGTCTATGCGCGCGGGAACGGATTCCTGATCCTGCCGCTGCTCCGCCCGCAAGGAGGCTGAGGCTTGCCGATCGTCACTGTCCTGGGGGCCAAGGGAGGTTGCGGCGCATCCCTCGTGGCGGCCAACCTGGCGCTGGCGCTGGCGGGCCTCTCGCCCGGGAGAACGATTCTGGCGGACCTTCACGTCCGAGATGGGATCGCCGATCTCCTGTTGGATCTTCGAGCCGCTCATTCGTGGAGCGATTTGCTGCCGGTCGCGGGGGAGTTGACCTCCCGCCATCTCGACATGGTGGTACAGACCCACGCGAGCGGTCTGCGCCTGTTGGCCGGGCCCGCTGGTGCGCCTGCGGGCGACTGGCCGCCGGCCTGCAGAGCCTTGCTGCGCAACCTGGCCGATGCTTTCGAGTGGGTGGTCCTCGACTCGTCGACCTCCTTGGCGGCTATGTCCACGTGGTCCGACAGGGCCGAGGTGATCCTGCTGGTGGCGACGGCTGACCCTCCGGCCCTACGAGGCGCTCAACGGCTGTTGGCGTCCCTGGGATCCAAGGACCAGCTGCGGGCACATCTGGTCCTCAACCAGTTCGGGCGCTCTCATCCGGCCGACCCGGCCTCCGTCGCCCATTCCTTGCCGTGTCGGCTGCTGGAGGTGCTTCCCATGGATCCGCGCGCCGTCGGGTTCCAAATCCATTTCGGACGGCCTTGTGTGCTTGATGCGCTTAGTCCCTTCGGACGCGCCGTGACCCGAATGGCCAAGGCTCTCGCAGCCGGGTCGGCATGGGGCAAGGACGCCTGATGTCACCGCCGCTGTTCGACCTCGAAGACAGCCTGCACCGTTCCCTGGCCAACGAACTGGAGGAGGAGCTTCGCACGGATGGGCACGAGATCGTTCCGGCTCGCGACGAGCTGAGGCGGCGTGCGTTTCGTTTGCTCGACGGCCTGCCTCACATCCTCACGCAGAACGAGGGTGTCGCCCTGGTGCGGGCCGTTGTCGATCGGGTCGCCGGGTTGGGTCCTCTCGAGCCTTTGCTGCAGGATCCCGATGTCAGCGAAATCATGGTCAACGATCCGTCGCACGTGTTCGTGGAACGGCGTGGCCGAATCGAGGCGAGCGGGGTCGAATTCAGGGATGAACAGGACCTGCGGCACGTGATCGATCGCATCGTCGCTCCCATCGGGCGGCGAATCGACGAAAGCAGCCCAATGGTCGATGCGCGGCTCCCCGACGGGTCGCGGGTCAATGCCGTCGTGCCGCCGCTGGCGCTGCGCGGGCCGACGCTGACGATACGCAAGTTCGCCCGCGAACCGTTCAGCCTCGATCGGCTGGTGGCCCTGGGGACGATCTCGCAGGGCATGGCCGACTTCCTGGTGGACGCCATACGGCGACGAGCAA
>DATIFK010000024.1:0-29361 GCA_035455265.1 Anaerolineales bacterium | reverse complement strand
GCAGGGCCTCGATCGCTCGGGGATCGAGGCCCTGCAACGACAGAAGCTCATGGTCCTCGTCGGTCATGGGCTCGATGCGGTCAGCCCCGGGCCAAAGCTCGAAGGTCCATGGGGCGGGACGCGGCGCGCAGTATACCATCTGGGTCGGAGGCCGGCTTCAGCGCCCGCGCCGGTGGAGATGGGCGCTGAAGCCGGCACCTCGGCTTTCGTCGACGTCGCTAGTCGTCGCCGCCGGAGCCGCTCGAGCCGCTGTGGTCCGAGTCGTCCGAAGAGTCGTCCTCGCTCTCCTGATCGTCGCCGCCGGAGTGATCGTCCTCGCTCTCCTGGTCGTCGCCGATCTTCTGGTCGTCGTCGAGCTCGATCTCCAGCGCCGTCATCGTACCGTCGGTGGCGACCGTGGCCTCGATCTTGACGAAGTCGCCGACGACGATAATGTCCTTGATCTCCGTCGACGACGTGATCAGGAAGGTCATTCCGCCGACGACCCAGTTGTCGGCGTTCATGGCCGTCACCTGGCCGGAGAACTCCGTCGATTCGCTGCTCGAACCCTCGTCGCCTGACGAGTCATCACCCTGGCCGTCGGAGTTCATGTCCTGGCCCTGGTCCTCGAGCTCGATCTCCTGGGCTACGTAGGCGCCGCTGGCGTCCTGGGTCGCTTCCACCTTCACGAAGTCACCCACGACGATGGTGTCTTTGATCTCGGTGTCGGGCGTGATCAGGAAGGTGGTCCCGCCGACGACCCAGTGGTCCGCCTGCATGTCCTCGACGGCCCCGAAGAAGTGGAGCTCGTCGGGCAGCATCCCATCCTCGTCCTCGGCGCCGTCACCGTTCGAGTCCTCGGCCAGCTTGATTTCCGTGGCCAGCAGCGAGCCGTCGGCCTGGAGCGAAGCGTGAACCTTGACGGTGTCGCCGACGACGATGGCGTCCTTGATCTCGGTCGCGGTATCGACCGCCACGGCCTTGTCGTCCACCGTCCAGGAGGCGTCGCCGATCGAGCCGACCACCCCGATGAACTCGACCTCGGTGCCGGAGCCCGCGTCAGGCGTCGAGACGGTATCCGTTTCAACCGCCTTGATCTGCCGAGCGGTGACCGTGGCATCGGCGGTGACGGTTGCCTCGACCTTGGCCAGATCGCCGATCGCCAATCCGGAGTCGATCTCGGTGTCGGCGGTCAGGCCGACCGGAACGCCCCCGATGGTCCAGGCGTCCGAGGCGATGGCCTCCACCGGCCCGATGAACTCGATGTTCGAGGTATCTGCGTTGAACTCGACATCCTGGACGGACAACGCGCCGGACGGTACGACCCCACCGCAGCCCGCCAAGGTCAGGGCCGTCACCGCGACGGTCGCCAAACGAAGCAAACCCCACTTGCTTGCCATCCTGGTCCTCCAATAGGTGTAGGTCGGTCACCGGAATAGTCGGCGCCCTACGCTGAGGGTTACGCTTAGGTTATAGGAGGAAAGTCAGGGGTGCCTTGTGCCGGGGGGCACAAGGGCTTCGGGTTGGGGGACCTGTCAGTCCGGTCGGCGAACCTGGACGCTGTCGAAATCGCGGGCGACGGTCACGCTGGGGAAGATGGCCGAGGCTTCGTGATAGACCTCTCGCTCGTTGTAGCGGCGCGAGATATGGGTCAGGTAGAGGTGGCCGATGGCGGCCTCGACGGCCAGGGATGCCGCCTGGCGGGCCGTCAGGTGGCCGAACTCGCGGGCCAGATCAGCCTCGACGTCGAGGTAGGTGGCTTCGATGACCAGGGCATCGGCACCGCGGCAGACCCCAACCAAGTCGTCGGTCCGAGCACAGTCGCCCACGTGGATGAGGCGTGTCCCGCGGCGGACCGGCCCCAACACATCTTCGGGCTGTACGGTCCGGCCGTCCAGGGCGACCACCGGCCTCCCGGCGACCAGATCGCGGCGCAGTGGACCGGGCGGCACACCCAAAGCCTCCGCCCGCTCGACCAGGAACGGCCGGCGGGAGGGTTCCTCGAAGGCGAACCCGAAGCAGCCAGGACCGCGATGGCTGACGGGGAAGGCCGACAGCCGGAAGCCGTCGTCTTCGAGGAGCGTTCCGGCCTCGATGGCCCGCAGCTGAAGGTCGAGCGGCGGCCTCGCCCCGCGCAGGACGACGCCGTAGAGCAGATCGCGAATGCGCTCCAAGGCCCAGGCGCCGGCCCAGATTTCGAGGGTGTCGATGGCTTCCCAGCGCATGAAGGTGGATAGGAGACCGGCGAGGCCGAGGATGTGGTCGAGGTGGCCGTGGGTGATGAGGATGCGGCTCAAACGGCGGAAGCCGATCCCGGAGCGCAGAATCTGACGTTGCGTTCCTTCCCCGCAGTCGATCAGGAATCGGGCATCGCGATACGAGACAACGTGCGACGACAGGCCGCGCTGGACCGAGGGGGCCGAAGCCGACGTGCCTAGGAACACCAGTTCGATCAAGACGCGCTCGTGGGACTCCGGCCGACCGCCGGACGGCACATTGTACTCCGTTCGCAGGGTCGGCCTCAGGCGCTGCGCGCAGCCGCCGTCAAAGCCAGAACCACCAACGACAGCAGAGTCTGGGCCTTCAAGATTCGTCGCTGCTGCCGGCGCAGTGCTTCGGCTTCGTACGGATCGCTTCCCCGGCGGGCGGCCACGAGCGACATACGCGCCAGGCGCGGCTGCAGCCACCAGGTCTGCACCGAGGCCAGCACCAGCATGAGGCCGATGACCAGATGCTTGGCGAGGATCGCCGCCGCCCAACTGTTGTGGATCGACAACAGGCCGGTGTAGTTGACGTTGGCGCTCATCTGGGTCAGCCCGGTGGCGATCAAGACCGCCAGGCTGAGCCAGGCCAGCGGCTCAAAGCGACGGCGCACGCGCTCCAGCAGGTCCGGGGAAGCCTGAGCGAGAGGGGCCAGAATGACGGTCTGGAACGTGAGTCCCCCAATCCACACCACGGTGGCCGCCATGTGTAGCCAGTAGGCCAGGGCGAGCACCACGCGAGGCACGCCTCATGACCCGGGCGTGGGCGTCTCGGTCGGAGTCGGCGTGGGGCCGGGGGTTTCTTTCGGAGGAGGCGGGCGCTTCGAGTCCTCGCAGCGATCGTGCGCTTCGGTGGCCGTTGGGACCAGGTCTTTGTTCTCCCACGCCAGCAGGGATTGGTAATACTGCTCTTCGGCGGCGCAAGGATCGTTGGCGACGATCAGTTCATCGCCGTACTTTTGGGCCGAAGTCGCCAGCTTGAGATAGACGTCGTTGGTGATGTAGGGCGCGACGATGTAAACCTGGGCGAAGTAGTAGACGGCCTGCGCCCAGTTGACGCCGTAGTAGGAATTGGCCTGGAGGTAGAGCTCGGCCCAGCCGCGATATTGCTCGGCCTCGTTGTCCAGGGGTGCGAACCGTTCCGCCCGCGACAGGTCGTACAGCCCCTCCTCCAGGAGCCCTTCGTCGCGTATGTGCTGCACGCCGCGATTGCGCAGCGCGGCGTACATCATGCCGTCGACCTCCACCGACCGGTAGCCGGCATCCTTGGCGCGCAATGCGAGCAGCGTGTCGATGGTGACGTTCCAGTCCTTGTTCTCGTAGGCGGCCAGCGCCTGGGCAAACAGGTCCTCGACGGGCGCCAGGTTGGGGGTGGGGGTCGCCAGGGGCGCGACGGTCGCTACGGGAGCATTCAGTCCCACCAGGGCGATCGCCAGCTGTTCCGCCGCCTGGGGGAATGTGGGGTCGAGGCGAATGACGTACTCGAACCGCTGCCGCGCAATCTCGAAACGCCCGGCGGCCAGGTCCGCCAGCCCAAGGTCGAACTGCTGCTGCGCCACCTGCGCAATGTCGCCGGCGCGGACATCGCTGCGCTTGCGCTGCCCGGCGATGTACCCCCCGGCCGCGGCGAAGACCACGGCAATGACGAGCAGGACGACGAACCAGCGAATGCGATGCCAGAGCGACGGCGCTACGGCGCTCGTTGTGGGTTGGGTTGCTTCAGTCGTCTCGGTCACGGGGTCGCATTGTACCAGCCCCCAGCCTCCAGCTCCCAGCCCCCAGCTCCCAGCCTCCAGCTCCTAGCCTCCAGCTCCCAGCCGCCAGCTCCCGGCGTTCAGTCACGACCCAGGTTGCCAGTTCCCAGTCACCAGTTCCCAGGTAGGACCGTTCCGCTCCCGATCGACACTGGAAACTGGAAACTGGAAACTGGCCCTTCGACTTCGGCGCCCGAACCTTCGGGTTCGGCGCCTTCGCTCAGGGTGCACAAGGCTCTAGGCTGGCGGCTGGTGGCTGGCGGCTATCAGCTGATAGCTAGCCGCTTGACGCTCTTGGCCGCCCGCGGTACGATGCCCTCCTCCCTGGTCGCATCCCATGTATCTAAGCGGTAGTAAGTGGAATGTGCGCAAGAAGCGGCGGCGCATCCATCCCTGGCGCATTGCCCTGCTGGTGCTCTTGATCGGCGCGGGCGTGTACGCGGAACGGATCCTCGTGCCGCGGGTGCCGCCGCTCTTCCTGCCGACACCGACGACGACGCGCAGCCCGGCGACCTACGTCCTGGAGGCGGAGAGCCTGTTTCTGGCGGGCAAGCTCGACCAGGCTGAGGACTCGTACCGGCACGCCATCGAGATCGACCCCGAGGAGCCCGCCTTCTACATCGCCCTGGCCCGCGTCCAGGTCTTCGCCGGCAAGCCCGAGGAGGCCGAAACCAACGCCCGCAACGCTCTGCTGATCGATCCGGCGTCGTCGGCGGCGCGCGCCGTCCTGGGCTGGGCGCTCGACTTCCAGGGGCGGGACCACTTGGCCGATGCCCAAGAGGAGTTGGAGCGGGCGCTCAGCACCGATCCCAACGCGGCGGTGACCCACGCCTACCTGGCCGAGGTGCTGATCGATCAATACGTCCTGCTCAACTCGGGGGACTATCAGCGCGCCATCGATGAGGCGCAGACCGCCGTGCGCCTGGACCCGAACTCGGTCGAAGCCCAGCGCGCCCTGGGATATGTCTGGGAATCCACCGGGAACTACCCCGACGCCCTGCAGGCCTACCAGCGTGCCCTCAGCCTGCATCCCAACCTGTGGATGCTGCACCAGGCGCTCGGGAACATGTACATCAACCAGGATCCGCCCGACCTGGAGAAATCGGTCCAGTCGTATCTCAACGCCAATGCTCTGTCGCCGACCAATCCGGAGCCGCTGCAGCTCATTGCGCAGGCGTACTCGAGATTCGGCGAGTACGGCAAGGCCAGCCAGTACGCCGCCGACGCCGTCTCGCTGGCCGAATCGAACGCCGGATTGCACGGCGACCTGGGCGTTTACTACTACAAGAACGGCGAGTACGACAAGGCGATCGAAGAGCTCAACCTGGCCGTGCGAGGGGGGCAGGCGGCCGATGGGACAGCCGTCCGCGGCATCCCGCTCGACCCGGCCAGCACGCGCATCGTCGGTTTCTACTACACCCTGGGCCTGGCCCTGGCGAAGAGTGACGTGTGCAGCGAGGCGACGCCCATCTTCGACGCGCTGCTGCGCGGTGTACCCGATGACGAGATCGCCGTGGCCAACGCCACCGAGGGCCTGGTCATCTGCGGCGTGATCGAGCCGACGGCCACCCCTCGCGAGTCCCGTTCGGACTGAGGGCGGGACGCCCCATGCGGCTGACTGGCGAGCGGCTCAAGCTTGGCCGAGAATCGCGGAGCAACGATCCTTGGCGGGTATTGCTCTACCTGCTGGTGATCGGCGCCGGTATCCTGCTCGTCCGCGGCGTGTGGGTCACGGGGAGCGTCGAACCCTTCTTTCTGCCCACCCCGACCCCGACGCGAACCTCCACGTCCTATGCCGAAGAGGGCAGGACGCAGTTTTCCGCCGGGAGGCTCAGCGCCGCCGTGGAGGCCTACCGCAACGCCGTCGTCGTCGCGCCTCAGGAGGCTCGCCTGTGGGGCGAGCTCGCCCGCGTGCAGGCGTATGCCAGCGCCCTCATGACCAACGCCGACCAGCGTCGGGTTCGGCTCGAGGAGGCCCGCGCCTCCATCGACCAGGGCGTCGCCGTCGGCCCGGACGATGCCTTCGTCCAGGCCGTGCGTGCCATGGTCTACGATTGGTCTGCCCCGCCGGATCTCGCCGGTCCGGACCATGACCGATTTCTGACCGAGGCCGAAGCCTCGGCGATTCGGGCCCTTCAGCTCGATCCGGGGAGCAGCCTGGCCCAGGCTTTCTACGCCGAAGTCCTGAACGATCAGCAGAAGTTCGCCCAGTCGTTGGACGTGGCCGAGCAGGCGGCGGCGCAGGCCGATCCCCAGGACCCGTTGACGATGGACGTTCACCGCGTCTTTGGGACGGTGCTGGAAAGCAATGGCTACTACTCACAGGCCATCGCCGAGTACCTCAAGGCGGCGTCGATCGCCCCCAACTTCACCTACCTCTACTTGCTGATCGGCGCCAATTACCGCCAGCTGGCGGTGAAGGCGCCGGCC
This sequence comes from Anaerolineales bacterium, assembly GCA_035455265.1. GTDB lineage: Bacteria > Chloroflexota > Anaerolineae > Anaerolineales > E44-bin32 > MGOM01. The sequence continues at coordinate 22,937 of DATIFK010000024.1, read as the reverse complement.
GAGTCGGAACGGCGTTCGTTGATGGACCTGGCGCTGCAGAACTTCGACACCGCCGCCCGCATCAACGCCCAGCTCGAGATCGCCGACCCGACGCCCTACCTGGCGATCGGGAAGACCTATCTCCAGGACGGCGAGTTCTTCATCGCGGCCGTCAACGTGGAGCGCGCCTTGGCGATCGACCCGACCCAGGCCGACATCTACGGGCGACTGGGGATCATCTTCTTCAAGGCCCGCAACTACGAAACCGCGGTGGGGGTGTTGCGCTGCGCCGTCGAGGGATGCACCGCCGACGAGGCCGGGGCCTTGCTGTGTGACATCAAGGTCTTCCTCTGCGAGGACGGCGTGCCTCCGGATTCCGTCGGAGATGTCACCGGGCTTTCCCTGGGCGACGGGACGCTCGAGTACTACTACACCTACGCTTCGGTGCTGGTCTCCTTCCGCGACACGCCCAACTTCCCCAACGCTTGCGGCCGGGCCGAGGACCTGCTGCAACAGGTCATGGCCGCCTATGGGAGCGATCCGATTGTGGCCGGGATCGTGGCCGAGAACCGTGCCTTGTGCGGCGGCGCACCTGTGCCTACGCCGACCACGACGCCCGCGCCCAGAAGCAGTCATCAGCCATCAGTTGTCAGTCGTCAGTCGGGGCTCTCCGCCCACCGAAGCGAAGTCTGGGGCCGTGACTCCGGGCTTGACTGAGGACTGACGACTGATGACTGACAACTGGTTTTTCGCCCTTGACACACCCCTGGGCATTTAGGTACACTCAGGGTGGATGTTAGCACTCTCGCCGGCCGAGTGCTAACGCCCGGCTTTTTCAGCCAACGTTCATTCCAATACGGAACAGGAGGGTTCGGATGAAGCTCAATCTCAAGCCGCTGGCCGATCGTGTTGTCGTGAAGCCGCTCGAGCAGGAGGAAGTGACTCCCAGCGGGATCGTCCTGCCGGAGACGGCCAAGGAGAAGCCTCAGAAGGGCGAGATCCTGGCGGCGGGCCCCGGGGCGCGGGATGAGGACGGCAAGCGCATCCCGATGGACCTCAAAGCCGGCGACAAGGTGCTCTTCGCCAAGTACGCCGGGACCGAGTTCAAGATCGAAGGCGAGAAGGTCTTGATCCTGCGCGAAAGCGACATCCTCGCCGTTCTGACCGAATGACCGTCCCGACTTTGACGGTATCCCGAGAACAGGAGTAACCCGAAGATGGCTGCCAAGCAACTCGCCTTTTCCGAGGACGCCCGCCGCCGACTGAAGGCCGGCGTCGACGTCCTGGCCTCGGCTGTGGCCACCACGCTGGGGCCGAAGGGGCGCAACGTCGCCCTGGACCGCAAGTTCGGCTCTCCGACGATCACCCACGACGGCGTCACCGTCGCCAAGGAGATCGAGCTGGAGGATCCCTACGAGAACATGGGGGCCCAGCTGCTGAAGGAAGCCGCCACCAAGACGAACGACATCGCCGGCGATGGCACGACGACCTCCACCGTCCTGGCGCACGCCATGGTCACCGACGGTCTGAAGAACCTGGCCGCCGGCTCGAACCCGATGCTGCTCAAGCGCGGGATCGAAGCAGCCGCCAAAGCGGTGGCCGACGCTCTGTCCAAGGCCTCCATCAAGGTGACCGAGAAGGACGAAATCGCCTCCGTGGCGGCCATCTCGGCCCAGGACAAGGAGATCGGCACCTTGATCGCCGAGGTGATGGACAAAGTCGGCAAAGACGGCGTCATCACCGTCGAGGAATCAAAGGGGCTGGAGTTCGAGACCGAGTATGTGGAAGGCATGCAGTTCGACCGCGGCTACATCTCGGCCTATTTCGTCACCGATCCGGAGCACATGGAAGCCAAGATCGACGAGCCCTACATTCTGATCCACGACAAGAAGATCTCGGCCGCCACCGACATCGTCCCGATCCTCGAGAAGCTGGTGCAGATCGGCAAGCGCGAGCTGATCGTGATCGCCGAGGACATCGACGGCGAGGCCCTGGCCACGCTCGTTCTGAACAAGCTGCGCGGCATGCTGAACGTCGTCGCCGTCAAAGCGCCTGGATTTGGGGACCGCCGCAAGGCGATGCTCCAGGACCTGGCCATCCTGACCGGCGGCACGGTCATCACCGATGAACTCGGCCGCAAGCTGGAGTCGGTCACGATCAACGATCTCGGGCGCGCCGCCAAGGTCGTCGCCACCAAAGAAGACACGACGGTCATCGAAGGCAAGGGCGACAGCGCCAAGATCAAGGGGCGCATCGAAGAGATCAAGGTCGAGATCGATAAGTCGACCAGCGACTACGACAAGGAAAAGCTCCAGGAACGGCTGGCGAAGCTCTCCGGCGGCGTGGCCGTCATCCGTGTCGGCGCCGCGACCGAGACCGAGCTCAAAGAGAAGAAGCACCGCGTCGAGGATGCCCTGTCGGCGACGCGCGCCGCTGTCGAGGAGGGCATCGTCCCGGGCGGCGGCGTGGCGCTGATCAACGCCCTCGAGTCGATCAAGGACCTGAAGATGGACGACGAGGAAGCCACCATCGGCGTCAACATCGTCCGGCGGGCGCTCGAGACCCCGATGCACAGGATCGTCGAGAACGCCGGCCAGGACGGCGCGGTCGTGATCGAAAACGTCCGGCGCATGCAGACCGAGAAGAAGAACAAGAACATCGGCTACGACGTTCTGAAGGGCGAGTACGTGGACATGGTCAAGGCCGGCATCATCGACCCGGCCAAGGTGACCAAGGGTGCGCTGGAGAACGCCGCCTCCATCGCCGCCATGATCCTGACCACGGAAGCACTCGTCACCGATGTACCGGAGAAGGAAAAGCCGGCGGCACCGCCGATGCCGGACTACTAGACCGGCTGAGGTTGGTCGATCGGAAGGCTGCGCGGCCCCTCCCTCGAGGGGCCGCGTCGTCTTCTGCCATCCGTCGGCGACGTGTCAGGCACGCCGACCGATGCGGCGCCATGCTGGAGGCTGGAGGGCAAGTCCATGAACGAGACACGGCCGCGCGCCTTGCGGCGCTCGCGGCGCAACCGGTGGTTGGCCGGGGTGTGTGGGGGCCTCGGGGAGTTCTTCGGCATCGGGGCGGGGTGGTTCCGCCTGGGATTCCTGATCGCCTTCATCCCCGGCGGCGTTCCCGGTCTGTTGCTGTACCTGATTCTGTGGATCGTGATCCCTGGGGAGTAGGGATCGACGAATCTCATTCCTCGACGAAGAAGCTTCCAGGGAATGGTAGGGGCACGGCATGCCGTGCCCCTACACCGTTCGGGTCGGTGCTTGGGTTGCGGCGGCCGTGTCGTCTCAGCTGAAGCGGATCAGGACGACGGCCACCAGCAGGAGGGCAATTCCGGCCAGGCAGCCAAGGCGCGACAGTCGGCGCACCCAGCGCAGGATCGTCCGTAGGACCCACCAGCCGACCAGGACGAGCAGGACGGCCACGACCGCCTGAATGACCCCCTGATCTCGAAAAAGGTCCATGCCACCTCGTCCGCCGGACGTCAGCCAACGACGCGTCCGGCCTGGAAGACGGTGGCTGCAAGATTGGTGCCGAAGCGATAGCCGAGGTGGCGGTAGTCCGAGGCGTCGAGCACGACCAGGTCGGCATCCTTTCCCGGTTCGAGACTGCCGACGCGGTCTTCCCTGCGCAGGGCCGCGGCGCCATTGATGGTGGCCGCGGCGATGGCCTGCGCCGGGGTCAGGTGAAGGGCGCGGCAAGCCAGGGCGATGGCGAACTGCATGCTTTCGCACCAGGCCGTACCGGGGTTGAGGTCGGTGGCCAGGGCCAAGATTCCGCCGGCATCCAAGATGGCACGGGCAGGCGTGTAGGCCGTCTCACCCAGTCCAAACGGCGTGCAGGGCAATGCCACGGCGACGGTGGATCCCCGGCCGAGGGCGGCGATACCGTCCTTGGATGTGCTCACAAGGTGGTCGGCCGAGGCGGCGCCCAGCTCCACCGCCAGCTCTGTGCCTCCAAGGGCGCTGAACTCGTCGGAGTGAATCTTCAGGGGGAAACCCAGCCCGCCGGCCTTCTCTAGAATCCGCCGGCTCTGCGCCAGGCTGAACGCCCCCTTCTCACAGAAGACATCCACGAACGGAAGAGGTCGACCCTCTGCCTGCTTGCCCCACCAGGCCTGCACCTGCGGCAGCATCTCATTGCAGACGAGGTCCACGTACGCCTCGCCTCGGCCGCGGTATTCGGGTGGGATGGCGTGCGCCCCCAGGAAGGTCGGCGCAAGCCGGAAGCGGCCCATGCGGTCGAGACGCAGGATCGCCTCGAGCATGCGGATCTCCGCCGCCGTCTCCAGTCCGTAGCCCGTCTTGGCTTCGACCGTCGTGGTGCCGTGGCGCAGCATGCGCTCGAGGCGCGGCCGGCTCTCGGCCACCAGTTGGTCGACGGAAGCGGCGCGGGTGCGCTCGACGGTGGAGACGATCCCGCCGCCCGCTGCCTGGATCTCCAGGTAGGTGGCACCGGCGATGCGCATCTCGAATTCGGCGGCTCGATCGCCGGCCCATACGACGTGGGTGTGGGCGTCGACGAATCCCGGCAGGACGACACGGCCGTCGGCGTCGAGTTCCTGGGCGGCCTCGAAGGTGCGCCGCAGATCGTCCGTTCGTCCCACAGCCAGAATCCGACCGCCGGCGATGGCCACGCCGCCGTCCTCGATGAGTCCCAGCCGACCGAGTTGGGTTCCTCGCTGCGGACCTCCTGCCAGCGTCAGCAGCTGACCGGCAGAATGGAGGAGGAGATCAGCCTGTTTCACGCGCAGCCTCCGATGAGTGTCGCAGGAGCAGGGAACGTCGGCCGAACCGCTCGGGTGCCTCGCGGCGGCCGTGGCAGAAACCGGGGCACGCCTCAGGCTTCCACGGGGCGAACGTCGGACTCCTCCCGCACGAACACGGCCAGGATCACGAGCGCCGCGGCGTTCAGAACGGCTGCCAGGCCGACGTTGGCGGTGATGCCTCCGGCGAAAAGAGGAGGACCAACCAGGGCGCCCAACGCACGCCCGATCGACAGTGCGGCGAAGTTCGTCGCCATCATGGTGGCGCGCGCCGCCGGGACGAGCTCCGTCATCAGGGGCAGGCTGCTCACGATGGTGAACTCGAAGGTGAGGTAGAACGCGAACAGGCCGACGAGGGCGCCCAACGTTGTGGTGGCGATCAGCGGCAGGGCCAACCCGGCGAAGGCGTTCAACACGATGCCGAGCGCGACGGCGCGTCGCTTTCCCATTCGATCCGCCAGGCCGGCGACGAGGCCCTCTCCCGCCAGTTCGGCGATGCCGATGACGGCGGAGGCCGCGCCCAGCGCCGCCACCTGCAGCCCGAAGCGGCCTTCCATCCACAGCCCGTACACGATGTTGACGCTTTCATTGGCGGAGCTTAGCAACGCGCTCAGCGCCAATCCCCCGACGGCGGCGGGATGCCGCAACACGGCGCGCACATGTCGAGCGACCGAGGAAGACGCGGTGCCTCGAACGCTGTCGGGAGGAAGCCAGGCGGCAAGGACGGCCAGCGCCACGAGCGTGCACGCCGCCAGCCAGGGAAACGGCGCCGTCCATCCGCCACGGGCGATCAGCCATCCCACGATCGGAATCCCGACGAGAAAGGACGCCGACCAGCCGACCTCGGTCGCGGCGATCGCCATGCCGCGTTGAGCGTAGCCCACGCGGTCCCCCAGGTAGGCTTGCATCGAGGGGTCGAAGAGGATCTTTCCGCTGGAGGTCAGCAGGAGCATGATGCAAAACGTGGCGAACGAAGGCCGCAGGCTGACCAGGACGAGGCCCAGGCCCACCAGCGCAAGCCCGGTCAGCATGCCGCGCTTCCGGCCGGCGAAGTCGGCGGCCGACCCGAAGAAGGGTGCCGCTATGCCGAGGCTCGAGCGAGCGGTGATGGCCAGCGCGACGGTTTGGACATCGACGCCGAGACCTCTCGCCAGGGCGGGAAGAAACGGGTAGACCATGCGAAACGTCGTGTTGACGATCGCGCGAGTGGTGAAGAAGGCCGCAAGTTGGTATCGCAGGCGGCCCGGTCGAATGGAGAAACGCATCTCAGGCGCGCCGCGAGCGGAGTAGGCGGACGAGACAGGCGGCGGCACCCAGACACAGCCCCAGGATCGTCAGGAAGGCGAGCTTGACGCCAAGGGAATCCGAACGGAACACCGGTGATGTCGGGTGCAGCACGGCCTGTGTCGACGTCAGCGCAAGAGCCAGAGCGGCAAGGAAGGCGACATTGATGGCGCTCGCCCACGCAGGCCGGTCGAGGATCAGGAGGCCGACCTGGGTCATCAGCGCAACGACGGCGAAATCAACGCCCAAGCGCCAACGAGGCTCCAAGAGATACAGTCCGCCCCATGTAGCTCTCATCGCCCACAGGCTGAGGGGAAGGTAGGTGATCCAGAAGAGCGCGCCTGTTTGCCCCAGCGCGGTCGACCACAGCTGCCAATCTCTGGATCGTCTCGCCAGGCCGACCAGGCCGGCGAGGGCGGCGGTGGCGAAGGCCGCCAGAGAGGTCCACACCCATGCGCCGTGGAGATAGACGATGCCCACCGAGCGCCCAAGAAAGCGCTCGCCGGGAACGGCCGCGCTGACGATGACGGCCAACCCGGCGAGCATCAATCCGGTCCAAGCCGTGGAATACATGGCGCCGATTCTACACGGCCGCCCGGCGAGCGGGATGGAGACTTCCCTTTACCAGCGCTCCCAGTGGACCACGTCGCTCAACGGCCGACGTCCTCCGGTGCGAGGCGCAGACGTCAATACCGTGGGATCCTCCGGGCGGCCGAACGACAAAGCCACGTTCAGATGGACATCGTCCGGGGCGCCGAGCAGGCGACGGGCCTTCTCCGGCTCGTAGATGGTGGCCAGGCACGAGCCGATGCCTCGTTCCCAGGCGGCCAACTGCATGTAGGCAGCCGCCTGACCGGCGTCGAACGGGATCGACCAGCGTTGCGCCGGATCGGCCGTGGCAATGACGACCCCCAGCCGCGCGCCGGCTAGATGGCCGGCATACGTGCCGAACCCGGAAAGAGTCTCGAGGGTCGAGCGGTCTCGAATGGCAATGAACTGCCATGGCTGCGTGTTCTTGGAAGACTGCGCCCGCCGACCGGCGCTCAAGATGGCGTGGACATCTTCGTCGGGGAGCGTCTCAGCGGCAAACGAACGCACGGCGCGTTTGAGGCGGATGGCCTCGGCGACGTCCATCGGTGCCTCCTCACTATGCAAAGAAGACGGGAAGCGGCAAGGGCCGGTATCTCCGGCCTCGGGCATTGCCGACTGCGACATGAAGGGAGACAGCGCGCACGCCGCCCCGGCGCACCGAGACGGGTGCACCATCCCGGGGCTCCGGTCCGAACAGCCCCAGTGCACGGCCCGGCCCCCGTTCGGAGGTCCGGGCCGCAGGCGGGCCGTCCTAGTGGTGGGTCTTGCCGTTGCCGCGGGTGAGCAATCCGCCGAAGGTCGTTGCCGAGAGGTCCTTGACGAGACGGGCCTGGGACTCGCACCACACGCCGTGCACCGGGCAGTCGGAGCCGAACGTGCACACCGAGGCGTCGGTGACGCATTCGTTGAGGGCGATCGGCCCGTCGATGGCTTCGATGACCTCGAGGAGACTGATCTCGGACGGCTCGCGGGCCAGCGTCACCCCGCCTCGCGCCCCTCGCGACGTCTGCACCATGCCCGCGACCGACAGCTGGGAGACGATCTTCGCCAGAAACGACGGGGGGATCTTCTGGTCCCGGGCGATCTGGCTGGTCGGGGCACGTCGTCCGTCGGAGAGCTTGGCCAGGTAGAGCACGGCCCGGACGGCGTAGTCGGCCTGTTTGGTGATCTGCATGCGATCCTCCCCCGGAAAAGAGGGCAAAGTCGGGCTTACGGATATTAGTTACCCGCTTGCTCAACTCTACGGGCTCGGCCCAAGGCGCGGCAAGTGAAAGTTGTCACCGGTGGCTTGTGACCTTCGACGAGCGGGCGGATCCATGCGGCAAACTTGGTCCTGCGCCACCAAGGGAGGACTCATGGCCCTGCAGGGGACGTGTGGCCGAGTCCCCAGACGCGGGGCCCGTCGGGCGAGAGGCTCCCGCAGGACGGTGGGCTGAACAAGGCGGCGGGCCGCCGCGGCACCATCTGCCGCGCTGTCCGGCCGTGTCAACGCTCTGGTCGGGACGGACACGACAGAACCCTGCAAGCCGACAACCCGGCAGCTCCGGGAAGACCAACCCCCACACCGATTCGGGTCAGCGTCCAAGGCGGGCTCCCGCACGCCGGGGCGAATGGCCCTCTCTGCCCCATGCAGAGGGGGGAATGCTGACGGCTGACACTTGCACCCCGTCCGGCGTGAGTGGAGGAGTGGCTGATGGCTGATAGCTGACGGCTGACCGCCGATGGTATGATTCCCACTCCGCCCGTCAGGGGCGGTGTGTTTGCGGAGGGCGGTGTGAAGGACATCACAGTCGTCGGCGTTGGCTACGTCGGGCTGGTGACCAGCGCCTGTTTCGCCGATCTGGGCAACCGCGTGGTGGCCCTGGACATCGATTCCCGACGCATCGCCGGGCTGCAGCGCGGAGAGATGCCGATCTACGAGCCCGGGCTCGAAGAAGTCGTCGCCCGCAATGTCACCGCCGGCCGCCTGTCGTTCACGACCTCGTACCCTGGCGCGCTCGAGAATGCCCATTTCGTCTTCATCGCCGTCGCCACTCCGGCCAGCGTGGACGGCGACGCCGACTTGCAGTACGTCCAGGCGGCGGCCACGTCGATCGCCGAGAACATGACCCGGCCGCTCATCATCGTGAACAAGTCGACCGTGCCGGTGGGCACGGGCGACTGGGTCGCCGAAATCATCCGCGCCCATCAGCCGCGACCGATCCCCTTCTCGGTCGTCTCCTGTCCTGAGTTCCTGCGCGAGGGCTCGGCCATCCTGGATTTCACCAACCCGGCGCGAACCGTGCTGGGGTCGCTGGACCAGGAAGCCGCCCATCAAGTGGCTCAGCTTCACCTGCCGCTGCGGGCCCCGATCATGATCACGGACCTGCGCACGGCCGAAATGATCAAGTACGCCTCGAACGCCTTCCTGGCGACGAAGATCTCCTTCATCAACGAGATCGCCAATATCTGCGAAGTGCTCGGTGCCGACGTCAAGGAAGTCGCACGCGGCATGGGCTACGACCCGCGCATCGGATCGCACTTCCTGGAGGCCGGTCTCGGTTTCGGCGGTTCGTGCTTCCCCAAGGACGTCACGGCGCTGGCGTACATGGCGGCGGAACAGGGACGCCACCCACAGTTGCTCCAAGCCGTGATGGACATCAACGCCGACCGCCGGCGGCAGTTGGTCGAGCATGTCGTCGAGCTCGTCGGCGACGTGCGCGGGCGCGTCGTCGGACTGCTGGGCCTTTCGTTCAAGCCCAACACCGATGACATGCGCGAGGCGCCGTCGCTCGAGGTGGCTCGGATGCTGGTCGAGGCGGGAGCGCGACTGCGCGCCTATGATCCGGTGGCCATGCCGCGTGCCGCGGAGATGATGCCCGAGATCGAGATGGCGACAACACCCTATGCGCTGGCGGAGGGGGCCGACGCGCTGGTGGTGTGCACGGAGTGGAACGAGTTCAAGCAGCTCGATCTGGCGCGGGTGCGCGCGGCGATGAGGCAGCCGATCCTGGTCGATGGGCGGAACATCTACGATCCCGGCGAGATGGCCCGCCTGGGTTTCCGCTACCGCGGCTTCGGGCGGGGCTACGGCCCCAACGGGCGGCCGCTGGCGCCGGCACAGGCGCGTCAGGCGGTTCCTTGACACCTCGCCAGAGCCAGCCCCCCATCCGAGCCGGCGGCCGGCGGGCGCCAGCCCGCGGGGCGAACGGCCGAGCCAAGATGAGGGGCTCGGCGCACGCACCTCGCCGAGACGACCGTGTGGTGCAGGCCCGCCTGCAGAACGGACTCGAGGTCCGTCTCAAAGAGGTACACACCGCGCCGTTGGTGTCGTTCTGGGTCTGGTACCGGGTCGGATCGCGCAATGAGATCCCCGGCCTCACCGGAGTCTCCCATTGGGTCGAGCACATGCAGTTCAAGGGGACGCGGGCGTTTCCCGCGGGGCAGCTCGACCGGGCCATTTCCCGTGACGGCGGATTCTGGAACGCCTTCACCTGGCACGATTGGACGGCGTACTTCGAAACCATGCCGGCCGGGAGAATCGATCTGGCGCTTCGGCTCGAAGCCGACCGCATGGCGCACAGCCTGTTCGAGACCGCCGAAGTGCAATCGGAGCGCACCGTCATCATCTCGGAGCGCGAGGGGCACGAGAACGAGCCCACCTTCCGGCTGACCGAGGCGGTGCAGGCGGCCGCCTTCCGCGTTCACCCCTATCATCACGAGGTCATCGGCGATATGGCCGACCTGCGGACCCTGACGCGGGACAACCTCTATCGGCACTACCGGAAGCACTACGTACCTTCGAACGCCGTCGTGGCCGTCGCCGGAGACTTCCGCGCTCCGGCGATGCTGCGGCGCATCCGCGAGTTGTTCGGCAAGGTCCGGCCCGGGCCGCGGCCGTCGGACGCGGTGCGAGCTGAGCCTCCACCAGCGGGAGAGCACCGCCTGGAGGTCGAGGGGCCGGGGGAGACCCCGTTCCTGGAAATCGCCTACCGGTCGCCTCAGGCGTCGCACCCCGATTTCTTCCCGCTGGCGGTGCTCGACAGCATCCTGGGCGGCGCCTCCAGCCTCAACCTGTTCGGGCCGGGGCTTTCGAACAAGACCTCGCGGCTGTACCGCGCCTTGGTCGAGGGCGAGCTGGCGGCGGCCGTGAGCGGCGATCTGTCGGCGACGATCGATCCGTACCTGTATTCGATCCGGGTCACGGTCCGGCCCGATCGTCAGGTCGAGCGCGTGATGGAGCGCCTGGACCAGGAAATCCAGCGGGTCCTCGACGGAGCCGTCAGCGCCGACGAAGTCGCCAAGGCTTCAAAGCAGGCGCGCGCCCTGTTCGCCTACGGCAGCGAAAGCATCACCAACCAGGCTTTCTGGCTGGGGTACAGCGAGATGTTCGCCGACTATTCGTGGTTCGAGAGCTATCTGAAGCGCATCTCGGCTGTGACCGTCGACGATGTGCTGCGGGTGGCGAAGGCATACCTGCGTCCGTCGGCGCGCGTGGTGGGCATCTACCGCCCCAAGGCGGTGGCTCATGCCTGAGGCGCGGTCGGGGCCCCGATTGGAGGCGAAGTCACTGCCCGGCCCCGATACCATCCTGCGACGTCAGCTCGCCAACGGCGTCGTCGTCCTGGCGCGGGAGAACTTCTCCAGTCCGTCGGTTGTGCTAAGCGGTTACACGGTCGCCGGCGCGCTGCACGAACCCGAATCCCAGGCCGGCCTGGCCCACCTGACCGCCTCCTGCCTGATGCGGGGAACGCGACGCCGCACCTTCCAGGAAATCTACGAAGCGATCGAATCGATCGGGGCATCGGTGTCGTTCTCGGGTGGGAAGCACACGACCTCCTTTCAAGGGAAGGCGTTGGCGGAGGATCTGCCGCGCCTGATGGAGGTCCTGGCCGATGCCGTACGGCATCCGGCCTTTCCAGCCCGCGAGGTCGAGCGCGTCAAGGCGGAGAAGCTGACGTCGATCGCCATTCGTGACCAGGACACGGGCGCCGTGGCCGGGCTCGAGTTCGATCGGCTCGCCTATCCGGACCACCCCTATCGCCTCCCCGTGGAAGGCATGCGCGAGACGGTCAGCCGGCTCAACGTCGGCGACGTCTCCTCGTTTCACCGGCGCACCTATGGGCCGCGCGGGATGGTCGTGGCGATCGTGGGTGCCGTCCGGCGCAAGGCGGCCGTCGACGCGGTCGAGGCGGCGCTGGGCGAGTGGACTCATCCGTCGCAGCCGGCCGAGCCGGAGCTGCCGCGGCTGCCCCCGCTCAAGGGCGTCGTGCGGCAAGACCGCGTTCTGGAAGGCAAGAGCCAGTGCGATATCGTTCTGGGAGTCCCGGGGCCGAGCCGATTCGATCCCGATTACCTCGCCGCGGCGCTGGGCAACAACATCTTGGGCCGCTTCGGGATGTACGGGCGCATCGGAGATGCCGTGCGGGAGGATGCCGGACTGGCCTACTACGCCTACTCCGCTTTGACCGGCGGACCGGGGCCGGGTCCGTGGTCGGTGTTGGCGGGAGTCAATCCGGCGAATGTCGAGCGCGCCCTGGAGCTCATTCGCGCCGAGATCGGCCGTTTCATCGGGCGGCGAGTGACCCCGATCGAGCTCAAGGAGAACCAGGCCAACTTCATCGGGCGGCTTCCCCTTCAACTCGAGTCGAACGAAGGTGTGGCCAACGCGCTGGTCAACATGGAACGCTACCGCTTGGGCCTGGACTACTACGTCCGCTACGCCGACAAGGTGTCGGCCATCACGCGCGACCAGGTGCTCGACACCGCCAAGCGATTCCTCTCCCCCGACCGGCTGGCGATCGCCGTCGCCGGGCCTGCCCTGAGCAACGTCGAAGGGCCGGCGCTGCGTGGGGACGGGGTTTGACCCACTCGCTGCCATGATGCGCTCGGGCGTCGACCTCATCGAGGTGGAGCGGATCGATCAGGCGATCCTTCGTCACGGCGAGCGCTTCTTCGACCGGTTCTTCACTCCCCAGGAGCTGATCGACTCGGCCGGATACACTCCGGCGCTGGCCGCGCGCTTCGCCGCCAAGGAAGCCGTTTCGAAAGCACTGGGCACCGGGATCGGGGAAATCGGATGGAAGGACATCGAGATCGTCAACGGGCCCAAACGCGAGCCGCTGCTACACCTGTACGGCCGGGCCCGCGAGCTGGCCGGCGAGCTCGGGGTGGCGGGGTGGGCGATCAGCATGAGCCACACCCATGAGCACGCGCTGGCCATCGCCGTCGGCTACGGCCTGACAGGGTGACCCCCGTGCCTCAACTCCCCTCACCAAGGAAGGCACGGGGATGACCCCCGTGCCACAACCCCACTCACCAAGGAAGGCTCGGGGGTGACCCCCGTGCCTCAACTCCCCTCCCCAAGGAAGGCACGGGGGTGACGGCTGCGCCTGTACATGTCGGGCAGGTCGCCGAGGCCAGCCTGGAGGTCACCCCGGACCTGGTGGCCTCGCACCTGGGCAGCGGCGGCCTGCGGGTCTTTGCCACGCCGGCGATGGCGTTGTTCGTCGAGCGGACGTGCCGCCAGATGGTTGAGGCGGCGTTGCCGCAGGGGCAGTCGACCGTCGGCGTAGACATCCGGGTGCGCCATCTGGCGCCGACTCCCCTGGGGAAGACGGTGCGCATCCGCGCCGAGGTGGTTGCCGTCGACGGGCCGACGGTCGATTTCCGCGCCGAGGTGTGGGACGACGTCGAGAAAGTCGGCGAGGCCGAGCATCGGCGCGTGGTGATCGACCTGGAGCGATTCCTGAAGAGGGTCGAGGCGAAGACGGGAAACACGTAGCTACCAGCCGCCAGCTTCCAGCTTCCAGCTGCCAGTCTCCAGTCTCCAGTTTCCAGCTTCCGGTTCCCAGATGCGCCGTCCTTGGCGCCCTGCACCCCTTCGGGCGCCCTGAAGAGGGTAGAGAGGCAGCGACCGCAACGCGTCCCGCGAGGAAGCGAGGGGCAGCGGGTAGGGGCGAAGCATGCTTCGCCCCTACGACTCGCCAAGACTCAGTCGTGCGACAGACTTCTTGCCTAGCGGACCGATGGGTGCGGGCTGCATGTCCTTTGCGGGATGCTTCGCGATCGCGCTTCGCGTCCCGGAGGGGATCCCCGGCAGGGCAATGAACAATCTTGGAGTCCGGCCCCTTTGACGGTCCGCGACGGCCGTGGTAAACTAACGGCACGCTCCCGCCAGGGGATCGGTTCTTGGCGGGAGATATTCTGCCCCGGTCACGGGGCTTATCCCACACGCTTCCCGACTCGTTCGGGCGTGCCCCTGCCCCGGCCAGCCTGTAGAGGCCCGAGAGGGGTTCCGGACGGGGAGGACGGAAGCGGAGGCCTAACGCGAGGAGGCTCGACCCCCATGGCTGTCATCAGCATGAAAGCGCTGCTTGAGACCGGCGTCCACTTCGGTCACCGAACCCGCAAGTGGAACCCGGCGATGAAGCCCTACATCTTCACCGAGCGCAACGGAATCCACATCATCGACCTGCAGCAAACCGTCGAGGCGCTCGACCGCGGCTACGCGCTGGTGCGCAACACGGCCGAGAGCGGCGGCGGCGTGTTGTTCGTTGGGACCAAGCGCCAGGCCCAGGAAACGATCGAAGCCGAGGCGGTTCGCTGCGGCATGGCCTACGTCAACAGCCGCTGGCTGGGAGGCACTCTCACCAACTGGCGCACGATCCACAGCCGGATCGAAGAACTCGCCAACCTGGAGAAGGCCCGCGACGCCGGCGAGTTCGACAAGCTCACCAAAAAGGAAGCCCTGGGGCGGACGCGCAAGATCGAACGGCTGGCCTCCCGGCTGGGTGGCTTGCGGACGATGCGGGCGCTGCCGGGCCTGATCTTCGTCGTCGACGTTCGTCGCGAGGAGACGGCCATCCACGAGGCCAATCTGCTTCACATCCCGGTGCTGGCCCTGGTGGACACGAACTGCGATCCGGGCGGGGTGGACTACGTCATCCCGTCGAACGACGATGCCATTCGCGCCATCAAGCTGTTGACGGCGAAGATCGCCGACGCCGTGCTGGAAGGCAAGGCGATGCGCAAGGACCTGCCGGAAGAAGAAGTCGAGGGACTTCCGGCGGACGAGGCCAAGCGCCGCGCGGCCGACGAACCCGAGAAGACGGACGAAGAGCTGTTGGGTGAGGCGACCCTGGCCAAGCTGCAGAGCGGCGCCTTCGACGAGGAGTTGATGGCCGACTGGACCAAGGCCGCCGGCCTGGTTGACGACGATAAGGGCAAGGCCGCCGCCGAGGCCGAGGCGCCCGAGCCGGCCGAAGCTCCGCCACCGGCCGAGGAGCGCTGATGGCCGTCGCCATCGAACTGGTCAAGCAACTCCGCGAGCTGACCGGAGCCGGCGTCAAGGACTGCCGCGACGCCCTGGAAGCGAGCGGCGGCGATCTGGAGCAAGCCGCCGCCCAGTTGCGGGAGCGCGGGCTGGCGGCGGCCGCCAAGAAGTCCGGGCGCGAGACGCTCAACGGTGTGCTCGACATCTACAGCCACGGCGACGGCCGCGTCGGCGTGATGGTCGAGGTCAACTGCGAGACGGACTTCGTGGCGCGCACCAAGGAGTTCCGCACCTTCGCCCACGAGGTCGCCCTGCAGGTAGCGGCGGCTTCGCCGCGCTGGGTGCGGCCGGAGGACGTCCCGGCCGAGGTGGTGGAGGAGGAGCGCGCCGAGGCGCGCCGCCAGGCGCAGGCCGAGGGCAAGCCCGCGGCGGTCATCGAGCAGATCATCGCCGGGCGCCTGGACAAGTTCCTGGCCGAGACCTGCCTTCTCCAGCAACCGTACATTCGGGATGAGGCGCGCACGTTGGGCGAGATGTTGCAGGAGATGATCGCCACGACGGGCGAGAATGTCACCGTCCGGCGCTTCGTACGCTGGACGGTGGGCGAAGAAGACAGCTAGGCGATCGGGCCAACCAGACGGTTGGCCCGATGTGTATCGCCGGGAGGTCAGGGGAGCATGCCCGCACCGGTCTACCCACGCATCCTGCTCAAGCTCGGCGGCGAGGCACTGGCCGGCCCGCAGGGCTTCGGGATCGACCCGGCCCGCGCCGACGAGGTCGCCGCCAAGGTCCAGGAGGTCGCCGGCCTGGGCGTGCAGGTGGCGGTCGTCATCGGCGCCGGCAACCTGTGGCGCGGCCGGGAAGGCATTCAGCGCGGCATGGAGCGAGCCACCGCCGACTACATGGGCATGGTCGGCACGGTCATGAACTCGCTGGCGCTCCAGGACGCCCTCGAGCGCGCTTCGGTCATCACGCGGGTGATGACCGCCATCGAAATGCGGGCCGTCGCCGAGCCGTACATCCGGCGGCGCGCCATCCGCCATCTGGAAAAGGGGCGCGTCGTCATCCTGGGCGGCGGCACGGGCAACCCCTACTTCTCCACCGACACTGCCGCGGCGCTGCGGGCGATGGAAATCGACGCCAAAGTGGTCATCAAGGCCACCAAGGTTGACGGCGTCTACGAGTCGGATCCCAAGAAAGTCCCTTCGGCCCGCCGCTTCGACCGCCTGACCTACATCGAGGCCCTCAACCGACGCCTGGAGTTCATGGACAGCACCGCCATCTCCCTGTGCATGGACAACGAGCTGCCGATTCTGGTGCTCGATCTCTGGCAGCCGGGAAGCCTGGTGCGGGCCGTCCAGGGCGAGTCGGTCGGGACCAAGATCGCGGCGTAGATAGCTCCCGGCCGCCAGCCCCCGCCGCTAGCTTGGTGGTCGCCTACGCTGCAGAAGATCCCGAAGTGCGGCAGAGCGCGCAAGACAAGCGCGACGCCGCATTTGTCGCACCGCCCGGCTCGGGCGGCCCTCTCGCCTAACGTACCCCTGGATGCGTTTCGGGCTCCAAGTCCCTCGCGGGATGCTTCGCGACCGCGGTTCGCGTCCCGGAGGGGATCCCCGGCAAGGCCTTGATCTTTGTGCATCTGAGCAGGCAGCCGCTACGCAAATCGGGAGTTTTGGGCTATCCTTGGGGCCCCGGGATCCCCTCGGGCCGCCGCAGGTCCCGAGCAGGAGACGTCTCCCATGGTCAATGAGGCCTTGGCGGAAGCTGCGACGCGTATGAAGGGGGCCGTGCGGTCCCTGGAAGACGATCTGGCGACCATTCGTACGGGCCGCGCCTCGCCGGCGCTCGTGGAGCGGCTGTTGGTGGAGTACTACGGCAGCCCAACGCCCCTGCAGCAGCTGGCGACCATTTCGGCGCCCGAGCCGCGGCTCCTGACCATCCGGCCGTTCGATCAGGCCAGCCTGAAGGATATCGAGCGGGCCATTCAGGCCTCCGACCTGGGCCTGACGCCGGGCAATGACGGCAAGCTCATCCGCCTGGCCATCCCGCCCCTGACCGAGGAGCGGCGTCGGGAGCTGGTCAAGATAGTCCACAGCCGATCGGAAGAGGCGCGCGTGGCGGTGCGCAACGTGCGGCGCGACGTGCACAACGATCTTCGCGAGTTCGAACGCGAGAAGGTCATCTCCGAAGATGATCTCAAGCGCGGCGAGCAGGAACTCCAGAAGATCACCGACGAGCACATCGACCGGATCACCAAAGCCGCCGAACGCAAGGAGAGCGAGGTCCTCGAGGTCTGAATCGGCCTCGCCGCGGATTCGTCGTGGGCAAGTCCACCGAGATCCCCGCCAAAGTCCCGCAGCATGTGGCCGTCATCATGGACGGCAACGGCCGCTGGGCACGCGCCCGCGGCCTGCCGCGCCTGGCCGGCCACCGCGCCGGGGTCGACAATCTGCGCCGCGTGCTCGAGGCCTGCGTCGAGTTCGGCGTGCGCTACCTGACGATCTACGCCTTCTCCACCGAGAACTGGAGCCGCCCGCCCGACGAGGTGCGCGGCCTGATGAATATCCTGGAAGACGTCATCGACCGCGAGCTCCAGGAGCTTCACTCCAACGGGGTCCAGCTGCGCCACATCGGCCGCCTGGAAGGGCTGGCGCCGGCGCTGCAAGAGAAGGTTCGCAGCGCCGTCGAGCTCACGCGCAACAACACGCGCCTGGTGCTGAACATCGCCTGGAACTACGGAGGGCGCGACGAGATCATCCACGCCATCCGCCAGATGTTGGCCGACGGGGTGGACCCGGACGAGGTCGACGAAGACCTGGTCCACCGCTACTTGTTCACCTCCGCCTCGCCGGACCCTGATCTGATCATCCGCACTTCGGGGGAGCTGCGCGTCTCGAACTTCCTGATCTGGCAGGGGGCGTACGCCGAGCTGTACGTCACCCCGACATACTGGCCGGACTTCGGACGGGAGGAATTGCTCGAGGCGTTGTGGGAATTTGCCCGGCGCGAACGCCGTTTTGGCCGGGTGGAGCAACCCGTCCCTCCGGGTTGAGATGCTCAACGAGCGGATCGTCGTCGTCGTCATCCTGCTGCCGACGGCGTTCGCCATCGTGGCGGCGGGTGGATGGATCTTCGCCGCGGGGGTGGCGCTGATCCTGGCCCTTGCAGCGGCCGAGTTCGCCGCCCTGTTTCGCTCCCAGTCTCTGCGGCCGGCGACCTTCCTGATGGCCGCCGCCGTGGCCGGCCTCGTTCTGGGACGTCAGGCGGATGGGTTCGGCAGCGGGCCGGCGCTGCTGGCGCTGGCCGCCCTGGGATTGATGGCCTGGCACCAGTTCGACTACGAGCGCGGCGCACCCCGTTCGGGAACCGATTTCGCCGTCAGCCTGGCCGGGGTCGCCTACCTGGGTTGGATCGGGGCCTACATGGTCTCGCTGCGCTCGCTGCCGGATGGTTTGTGGTGGCTGTTGACGGCGCTGCCCTCGGTGTGGGTCGGCGACTCGGCCGCCTACTTCGTTGGGCGCGCCATCGGGCGGCACCGGCTGGCGCCGCGCCTGAGCCCGAAGAAGTCCTGGGAGGGCTACCTAGCCGGCATCGTCGGCGCCGCCGCGGCCGGGGCGGGGTTTGCAGCGCTGTGGGGAGTGGCCGCCGGACCATCCGCCTCGGTCACGCCGGAGCGAGGTTTGGTGCTCGGGGTCGTCCTGGGAGTCTTCACGACGCTCGGTGACCTCGGCATCAGCATGATCAAGCGCGAGGTCCAGATCAAGGACTCGGGAACCTTGCTGCCCGGCCATGGCGGCGCGCTGGATCGCCTCGACTCGTGGGTGTGGGCGGGGGTCCTGGGGTACTACTTGGTCCAGGCGATGACCCGATAGGTGTTCCCAGTTCCCTCTCCAGTTCCCAGTCGGAGTAACCCGGGCGTCGTCTCCCACTGGAAACTGGAAACTGGAGACTGGGCATCCGCCTTGCGCCATGGTGGGGGGCATGCTATAATGCGGCGCAAGAGAAGTCCCCAGGCAATCCCCCTGCCGAGTTTTACATCAGACGACGCCTTGCGAGACTATTGTCCCTGAGACCGCGCGTATTGACACCCCGGAGGTCCCGCCGGTCGGCGCGCCCGCGCCGGAGCGGGGAGGGCCCATCACGGAGTCCACTGCATGAACATAGCCCAACTTGATGCCATGAATCTCCCCGACCTGCGGACGATCTCGCGCGATCTGGAAATCCAGGGCGCCAGCCGCATGAAGAAGGACGATCTGATTCTGAGGATCATGCAGACCGATGCCGAACGCCGCGGGCTGGAGCTGCGCGGCGGGATCCTCGAAATCATGGGCGAGGGGATGGGGTTCCTGCGCGCCGACCATTACCTGCCCGGCCCCAACGACATCTACGTCTCGCAGTCGCAGATCCGCCGCTTCGGGTTGCGGACCGGCGACATGGTGATCGGCCAGATCCGCCCGCCGAAGGAGTCGGAGAAGTACTACGGACTACTGCGGGTCGAGTCCATCAACGGGATGGACCCGGAAGAGGCCAAGAACCGCCCGAAGTTCGAGGACCTGACGCCGATCTTCCCCGAGGAGCGGTTCGACCTCGAGACCGACCGCCATACCCTGGCGACGCGGATGCTCAACCTGGTGGCGCCGATCGGCAAGGGCCAGCGCGGCATGATCGTCTCGCCTCCCAAAGCCGGCAAGACCACCGTGCTGAAGCAGATCGCCAACTCCATCTCGTCGAAGTACCCGCAGGTGCACCTGATGGTGGCCCTGATCGGCGAGCGCCCGGAGGAGGTCACCGACATGGACCGCTCGGTCGACGCCGAGGTCATCTCCTCGACCTTCGACGAGCCGGTCGCCTCGCACGTGCGCGTGGCCGAAATGGCCCTGGAGCGCGCCAAGCGCCTGGTGGAAGTCAACCGCGACGTCGTGATCCTGATGGATTCGCTGACGCGTCTGGCGCGGGCCTACAACCTGATGGTCACGCCCTCCGGCCGGACGCTTTCGGGCGGCCTCGATCCGGCAGCCCTGTACCCGCCCAAGCGCTTCTTCGGGGCGGCGCGCAACATCGAAGACGGCGCCTCGTTGACGATCATCGCCACCTGCCTGGTCGACACGGGCTCGCGCATGGACGACGTGGTCTACGAAGAGTTCAAGGGCACCGGCAACATGGAGCTGCACCTCTCGCGGCGCCTGCAGGAGCGGCGCATCTTCCCGGCCTTCGACATCGAGCGTTCCTCGACGCGCCGGGAGGAACTGCTGCTCGGCCCCGACATCACGCCGCGCGTGTGGCTGATGCGCCGGATGTTCTCGCACATGGTCTCGCCGCCGCCCAACGGCGCCGGCCTGGATGTGACCAACGCCACGGAGGCCCTGCTCCAGCAGATGGCTCGGACCGACAACAACCTGGAGTTCCTCGAAACCTTGCAGGAGACCAGCTAGGTGCGGTTGCGTCAACTCCTGGCAGGCGGCCGGCTCAGAGCGTCGACCCCGGCGATCCTCGCGGTCGCCGGTCTGCTTTTCGCGGTCGGGGGAGCGTGGATGAATGTCCACGCCTCGAGCGCCCCGACCTCGCCGGCACCCGCCGCCGACGCCCCGGCGGCGCCCGTCGAAGTTTCCCTGCCAGCCTTCGAAGTCGGCCCGCCGGACGCCGCCGTCTCGCGCCGCGCCGAACCGCGTACCGAGATCCTCCAGCGGGCCCGCATCAACGTGCTGCGCTACACCGTCCAGGAGGGGGATTCGGTCTTCAGCATCGCCGACCGATTCGGCATCAAACCGGAGACGGTCCTGTGGGGCAACTTCGAAACCCTGGACGACAATCCCGAAATGCTCCGTCCCGGCCAGGAGCTCAACATCCTGCCGATCGACGGCACGTACTACGAATGGAAGCCAGGCGACAGCCTCAAGTCGGTCGCCGACTTTTTCGGAGTCGACGTCTCGAACATCGTTGATTGGCCGAGCAACAACCTCGATCCCGATCACCCGGTCGTCCAGGAGGGCACGTGGTTGATCGTGCCGGAGGGCAAGCGCGCCTTCCGCTCCTGGTTTGTGCCGACCATCGCCCGCGGTCGCGCCGGTGTCGGCATGGCCTACGGCCCCGGCGGCTGCTCGGGTGACTTCTCCAGCGGCGCCGTGGGAACCGGCGGGTTCATCTGGCCGAGCAACAACCACTACATTTCCGGCAACGACTACTGGTCCGGCCACCTCGGCATCGACATCGCCGCCGGCGTCGGCGACAGCGTGTGGGCCGCGGACGGCGGCGTCATCGTCTTCGCCGGATGGGCGACCACCGGCTACGGCAACATGGTCATGATCGATCATGGCAACGGCTGGCAGACCGTCTACGGGCACTTGACTTCGGTGCGCGTCAGCTGCGGGGAGAGCGTCGGCCAGGGGCAGACGATCGGCTTCGCCGGCTCGACCGGCAACTCGACCGGCCCTCACCTGCACTTCGAAACCCGCTTCGAGGACGGGTTTGTGAATCCCTGGTTCGTGCTGCCCTAAGCAGCCGTCCCCCACCAGCCTTCCGCCATCCGCTTCGACCGGCCGCAATCCCTCCAGGCAACCTCGATTGCATGGTCGGGTTCCACCAGCCAACAGCGGAAAGCGGAACGCGGAAAGCGGATAGCGGATAGCGGATAGCGGGCACCCGAGAGCTGACGGCTGACAGCCGGATCCCCCTTGGAAGCCGTCTTGTCACGCAACATAACCCCAACTTGACTTGTACCCTCCGGGCTGTTAGCATGCCGGACCAGGCCCCCCACGATGCCCCCAGACGAAACGCCATCCGCCCCACGCCCTGCGCGTAACGGGGACCGCCCCCGCGGGCTCTGGGCGTATCTGGAGAGCCGGGGCTGGAAGGCAGGGGTCCAGCGCTACGCCCTTCACCTCGCGGTGGCGGCGCTGGTGGTCTTCGGAGTCCTGCTCGGACGCTCCGGTTTCGTATCCTTCCCTAGACCGTCGGGAGCCGGCGGTCTCAATCAGCCCGCTTCGGCGACCTCTGCAGCCTCCACGATCGAGCTGGCGGACCTGCCGCCGTTCTCCGGTGGGCCGCTCCTTTCTCCGATCGTCCAGCGCAAGGTCGACGGACATACCGAGATCCCGAGCCGACCGCGGCTGGATGTCCTCAAGTACGTGGTCCAGTCCGGGGACTCGCTCTTCGGCATCGCCGAGAAGTTCGGTCTGAAGCCGGAGACGCTGCTTTGGGGTAACTACGATGTGCTGGCGGATGACCCGCACAACCTGCAACCGGGCCAGGAGCTGAACGTCCTCCCGGTCGACGGCACGTCGCACAGCTGGATCGCCGGCGAGAGCCTGGCCAAGGTGGCGGATTTCTTCGGTGTGACGGCCGAGGACATCGTGGATTGGCCCGGCAACCATCTCGACCCCGAGATGGACATCAACAACCCGTCGATCGCGCCCGGGACGCTCCTGGTGATCCCAGGAGGCAAGCGCGAGGTCTCCACGCTCTACCGGCCGCGCATCACCCGGGCCAACCCGGCCGTCGCCCGCATCCTCGGCCCGGGGGCTTGCGGGTCGATCTACGACGGACCGACGGGCACCGGCTCGTTCATCTGGCCAACGCCCCTGCACTATTTGTCCGGCTACGACTACAACCCCTCGCTCGGCCACCCGGCCATCGACATCGCCGGGGACACCGGCCACGGCATCGTCGCCTCCGACTCGGGCGTGGTGGTCTACGCCGGTTGGAACAATTATGGCTACGGTCAAGTCGTCGTCATCGACCACGGCAACGACTGGCAGACGCTCTACGCCCACCTCAGCCAGGTCAACGTCGGCTGCGGCCAGGCGGTCTTCCAGGGCAACTTGATCGGCCTGATGGGCTGCACCGGCAACTGCTCCGGTTCGCACCTTCACTTCGAAGTGCGCTACGGGGACGGTTTCGTCAACCCGTGGGACGTCCTGCCGTAGCAAGCGGCTGCCAGCCGGCCAGCCGCCAGCTTTCAGATATCAGTAGGGGCACGGCATGCCGTGCCCCTACCATCGCCGGGAATCTGCCCGTCGTGGGGGATGCCGTGCCCCTACACCTGCCGCCCTACCGCTT
>DATIFK010000023.1:0-3760 GCA_035455265.1 Anaerolineales bacterium | reverse complement strand
CGCCGGTTGATCCACCAGGTAGTCGCCGCCCTTGACGGTGTCGAAGGCGTGCCACTCGGGCGAGTCCTCCTCGGTGTTGCCGAGGGCGGCGCACACGCCCCCCTGGGCGGCGCCGGTGTGCGATCGAATGGGGTAGAGCTTCGACAGCACGGCCGTCTTCGCCCCGCGCGTGGCATGCAGCGCGGCCATGAGGCCCGCCCCACCGCCGCCGACGATGATCACGTCATGTTCGTGAACGTTGATCATGGTCTCCCCAAAGAGAAGTGGTCAGTGGTCGGTGGTCAGTGGTCAGCAAGAACAGTCAGCTCTGACCACTGACCACTCACCACTGACCACTAGCGCCTATGGCGCCCTCACTCCGCCGATCACCGCCACGGCGCCAATGGCGCTGATGATGAGCCATCCGGCCAGCAGAAGGATGTTCGCGGCGCGCCGGGCCCATGCTGGATGGATGTAGTCGCTCAAGACGTTGCGCAATCCGTTGAGGCCATGGGCGAAGGCGAAGGCCAACAGGGCGATGTCGTAGACGCGCCAGCCGAGCGTCGCCCAGCGCATCGCCACGTAGTCCAGGTCGATGGCATGCACCCCGACCAGCACGTCCTGGATGGCGACGTGGATCCAGGCCAGCGGGATGAGCAGGACGCCGCTGTAGCGCATCAGCACCCAGGCGCGCGTCTCCCAGGTGGCCGGCACATCGACGCGGCGGACTTGGCCTACCGCGCCCGTGGAGGATGGCGTCGTCATGCTCTCACCCTCCCAGGAAGTTGTGCACGATGAGCGCCCGGCCCATCAGGAACGCTGCCGGCAACCAAAGCACGATGGCGGCGCCCAGCACCCAGCGGAAGGCGTTGCGCTGCCGCGATTCATTCCAGAAGCGCGGGAACAGATCGAACAGGGCGATGCGCAGCCCGTTGGTCCCGTGATATAGGACGCAGAACACGAGCACGATCTCGCCCAGCATGAAGGGCGTGCTGCGGTACAGGGCAATGGCGTGTTCGTAGAGGCTGGGGACGAAATAGACGGTGGAGGTGTCGAGGATGTGGACGGTCAGGAAGAGCAGCGTGCCGAGGCCGGTGATCCGGTGCAGCAGGTAGGCCCACTGGCCTTCGCGCCCGCGGTAACGCAGGCTCCCCTCGAGGGGCACTCGGAAGGATGTCATTCCTTGCGGCCTGTTCCCGTTCGCATGGAGTAGTTGGGATTCTAGCATGACGGCCGATGGTCCGTGGTGAGTGGTCAGCCGCCGGCTCTTCTACTGGCCACTCCCGAAGGACACCGGGACGGTGCGACCACCGATCACTCTCCTGCGGCCGCGGCCCTGCGCCGTTCCAGCTCAAGCGACATGCGGCGATGCACGTCGCGGGTAATGGGGAAAGCTTGGGCGGCCAGCATGGCGACGATCAGCAGCCCGAACGGCAACCACGAGGTCAGCGAGCGCACGACGGTCAAGGTGGCGGGCGTTTGCGTCGCGGCGCCGGCCTGATAGCCAGCCAAGTCCAGCGCCCAGCCGATGGCGAGCAACGCCAGTGACGTCGCCAGTTTCTGGATGAAGCTGCTGACACCGCCGAAGACGCCTTCCTGCCGTCCGCCGCCTTCCATCTCGATCGACTCGAGGACATCGACGGCCATGGCGGTGGGCACCACGTGCGCCGCGGCAACACCTAGTCCGGCCAGGAACCCAATGATGTAGATCGGCGTCACGGTGTGGCTCGGGATCCACCACAGCGCGACGTGGACGGCCGCCCAGATCAGGGCACACAGAATAAAGGCCGTCTTCTTCTCGAAACGCCGCGCCAGCGCGTTGACCACCGGCAGGAACAGGGCGGCGCTCCCCAGGATCGTCGCCAGGACCAGTGGTGTGTCCCCCTCGACCATGCCAACCCAATAGACCAGGTAGTAGGCGAAGACCGCTTCGACCACGGCGATTGCCATCCAGGCCGCGGCCATGACGGTCAATGCCAGCCAGAAGGCGCGATTGCGCAGGACCGTCCCCACCGAAGCGCTCTTCCCGTCCGGCGCTCGCGCCTGGAACTCCGGTCGCTCGCGGAAGCCAGCCACGATGAGCAGGAAGGGCACCGCGGCGAGAGCGCCGATGCCGATGCCCGCCCACAGGAAACCGGTTTCGGTCGATGGCGCGGCGTCGAACACGAACGGCAGGGCGATGGCGGCCACCAGCCCGGAGCCGATCGAGACCGCCATACGGTAGGAGATCAGCGAGGTTCGCTCGTCACTATCGAGTGTCAGCTCGGGAGTCAGCGCGTAGTACGGCCCGCTGACGAGGGTGAAGGCCAGATCGTAGAGGAAGTACACAGCGAAATAGTAGACGGCGCGAGACGTCGCCCCGTCCAGCGGAGGCACCCACCACAGCAGCGCGTAGAAGGCGGCCATCGGGAGAGCGCCGACGAGCAGGAACGGACGCCGGCGCCCCCAGGGCGAGCGGGTGCGGTCCGACCAACGGCCGACCAGCGGATCGTTGAAGGCGTCCCACAGGCGGCAGGCGAGCAGGAGCGTGCCGGCGACGCCGGGGCGGAGGCCGGCGACGTCGGTCAGGAAGAAGAGGAAGTAGAACGGGATGATCGTGCCGCCAGCGACGGACGGGCCGAATTCGCCGAGGCCGAAGAGCAGCTTGCGGGGCCAGGATAGGCGCGAGGGCGGTTGGGCGGATGGGGTCGTCATATGGATGGAAGGGACCCTTAGACAGGAGAAGGGAGAGGCCCGCCAGGTGGCGGGCCTCTCATTATCGCTCAGACGCTGGTTTGCGGAGCCTACGGCAAGTAGGTGTGGATGAAATCCAAGACGTCTTGGCGATCCGTCCGGAAGACGCCGCCCGTGCCGGCGCAGTTGCCATTGATGCCGAAGGACGTGATGCCGGCAACGACATTGGTGTCTCCGATGAAGTTCGGGCCGCCTGAGTCGCCGAAGCACGTTCCCCCGGTATTGGCGTTATTCGAGAGCAGGAGCGAGAAATCACCCGTGAACCCAGGCACGTTGATCTGGATCAGGCGCGGGTAAGCCACGTAGCGCGTCCGGGAGGCCTCGTCCTTCCACGATGCCGCATCCGGGAAGCTCTGCTGCAGGCCATAGCCCACGGATGTGAACGTGACCTTCTGCAGGCCACGCTTTGTCTTCCAGGCATCGAACTGGTTGGCGGTGGGCAGGGCGCCGTACTCGGAGAGTCCGGTCACACCCGGCGACTGCAGGATGACGATCCCGACGTCGTGCACGAAGAATGGGGCCGTCTCATAGAGAGGATGGGCGTGCCACTCCACGGCCTCGACGGAGTTCGGCCCTGCGAACGGGTAACTGTTGGTGGTGCCGATTCCAGCCTGGACATCCGACTCGGTGAAGACCCTCATCCCTGTGTACGGCGAGCCAGGGAAGTTGTCGGTGCAGTGCCCGGCCGTCAAGAGGACGGTGGGCGAGAGCAATGTCCCGCTACAGCGAAACGCGGGTTTCCCGCCGACCTCCATCAGGAGCAAGACGACATCAGGATGCCCGTTCCCATCCAATGTCCCGTCCGTGACGGCCAGGGCGGGGACAACGCTCACCGCCAGGACCGCCATCAAGACGAGCAAGACCAGTAAGCCCTTTCGCATAACTGTTCCTCCTCCGGCTGAATGGGCCGCCAGGCGGTACGACCCCCTCAGGTTGCGCCGACGACCGACGGATACGTGGGCCGAGCTCACCTCTCGGCCCAACTCGCGCAGTATAGCCAACGCCGCGAGCGGAGTCAATCGCGGCGCTGAGGATGTTGGCGTAGGGG
>DATIFK010000022.1:0-3994 GCA_035455265.1 Anaerolineales bacterium | reverse complement strand
CGGCGCCGCTCAGGGCGGTGTTTGCGCTGCCCTCGGCAACGAGGAAGCCGACAGCCCCGAGTGGCACACCTACGACACCGTCAAGGGCAGCGACTACCTCGGCGACCAGGACGCCATCGAGTTCCTGTGCCGCGAGGCAGTGACGACCATCTACGAGCTGGAGCACATGGGGCTGCCCTTCAACCGCACCGCCGACGGGCGCATCGCCCAGCGCTTCTTCGGGGGCCACACCAACAACGACACCGGCAAGCCGGTCCGCCGTGCCTGCTACGCCGCCGACCGCACCGGGCACATGATCCTGCAGACGCTCTACCAGCAGTGCATCAAGCAGGGGGTGACGTTCTTCGATGAGTTCCAGGTGCTCGACCTGCTGATGTCGAACGGGGCCGCCTGCGGCGTGGTGGCGGTCGAACTGGCGACGGGCGAGCTGCACGTCTTCCACAGCCAGGCGGTCATCTTCGCCACCGGCGGCCACGGCCGCGCCTGGGAGATCACCTCCAACGCCCACTCCTACACCGGCGACGGCGTGGCGATGGTGCTGCGCCGCGGCGTTCCCGCCGAGGACATGGAATTCTTCCAGTTCCACCCGACCGGCATCTACAAGCTGGGCATTCTCATCACCGAGGGCGTGCGCGGCGAGGGCGGGGTGCTGGTCAACGGCCAGGGGGAGCGCTTCATGGAGCGCTACGCGCCGCACGTCAAGGACCTGGCCTCGCGCGACGTCATCAGCCGGGCCATGTACCTCGAAATGCGCGAGGGGCGCGGCGTCGCCGGCCAGAACTACCTGTACCTCGACGTCCGCCCGGAAACGGTCAACCGTTACGCCGAGGCCGACGGCCGCACACGGCCCGACGGCACACCCTACCGCGTCACCGGCACCGAGATTCTCGCCAAGGTGCCGGACATCATCGACTTCTGCCGCACCTATCTGGGCGTGGACCCGATACGCCAGCCGATGCCCGTCCAGCCGACGGCGCACTACGCCATGGGCGGTATCCCGACCGACGCTCACGCCCGGGTGGTGATCGACGAGCGCAACACGGTGCTGCCTGGGCTGTACGCCGCCGGCGAATGCGCCTGCGTCTCGGTTCACGGTGCCAACCGCCTGGGAACGAACTCGCTGCTCGACATCATCGTCTTCGGCAAGCAGGCCGGCCAGCAGGCCGCCGACTATGCCCGCCGCGCCGACCGTGTGCCGCTGCCGCCGCGGCCGGAGGGCGATACATTGGCGCGCCTGGAGGCCTTGCGCTCGGCCGACGGCAGGGAACGGGCGGCCGACGTCCGCCGCGAGCTGCAACACGTCATGTTCGACGACGTGGGCGTCTTCCGCACCGCCGAGGGGATGCAGCGCGCCGTGCAGGCTATCGGCGATCTGAAAGAGCGCTATCGCCACGTGCGCGTCAGCGACTCCGGACGCGTCTTCAATACGGAGCTGCTCGAAGCCTGGGAGCTGGGAGGCCTGCTCGACCTGGCCGAGGTGACGGCGGTCTCGGCCCTGGCGCGCACGGAGAGTCGCGGGGCGCACGCGCGGGAGGACTTCCCGAAACGCGACGACGCCCAGTGGTTGAAGCACACCCTGGCGTTCGCCGAGAACGGCAAGGTCCGCCTGGCCTACAAGCCGGTGACGATCACCAAGTATCAGCCGAAGGAGAGGGTGTACTAGTGGCCAGTAGCTGGTGGCCGGCAAGAACCAAACCCGGTTTGGCCGTCGCAGGGTCTTTCGAATCGGCTTTTCAAGGGCCAAACCGGGTTTGGGGTTTCGGCTGGAAGCTCGTAGCTGGGAGCCTAGAATAGGACCGCGATGGAAGTACATCTGAAGGTTCAGCGCTACGACCCTGAGCGCGATCGGCGTTCGCACATGGAGAGCTACACCGTCGAGGCCGATCCCAGCGAGCAGGTGCTCGACCTGCTGGCGCGGGTCAAGGCCTATCAGGACGGCAGCCTGTCCTACCGGCGCTCCTGTGGCCACGGCGTCTGCGGCTCGGACGCCATGCGCATCAACGGCGTCAACCGGCTGGCATGCAAGGTGTTGGTGCGCGACCTCGGCGACCAGATCACGGTGGAGCCCCTGCTCGGTCTCAGGGTCATCAAGGATCTGATCGTCGACCTGGGCCCGTTCTTCGAGCACTACCGCTCCGTCCTGCCCTACCTGGTCAACGACGAGCCGGTCGAGCGCGGCGAGCGGCGCCAGAGCCCGGCCGAGCGCGAGCGCTTCGACGACACCACCAAGTGCATCCTGTGTGCCGCCTGCACCACCTCCTGCCCGACCTTCTGGGGCAACGACCGCTACCTCGGCCCGGCGGCCATCGTCCAGGCCCATCGCTTCATCTTCGACAGCCGCGACCGTGCCGCGGCGGATCGCTTGCGGATCCTCAACGAGCAGATGGGCGTGTGGTCGTGCCGCACGGCGTTCAACTGCACCAATGCCTGCCCACGCGAGATCCAGGTGACGCGCGCCATCGGCGAGGTCAAGAAGGCCCTGGCCACGGGCCGCCTCGACTGAAGCCGCAGCGCGCCGCGGCGGTGCCATGGACCTGCTCAGCATCTTCAACCGGGCGCCGCGTATCCTCATCGCCGACGACGATTGGCTCAATCGCGACTTGCTGGAAGCCTACCTGACCTCCTCCGGGGCGGAGGTTGTCACGGCCGCCGACGGCCAGGCGGCGCTCGAGCAAGCGCGCGCCGGGGCGCTCGATCTGGCCCTGGTCGACGTCCAGATGCCGCGCCTGGACGGGCTGGCATTGTGCCGGGCTCTCAAGACCTCCCCTCAGACGCGTTTCGTTCCGGTCATCATCGTGACGGCCCTGGACAGCGAGGACGAGAAGCTTAAGGCGCTCGACGTCGGGGCCGACGATTTCATCACCAAGCCCTACAACTCGATCGTCCTGCTGACCCGCGTGCGCTCTTTGCTGCGCATCAAGCGCCTGCACGACGATCTGGAGACGCGCAATCGCGTGCTGCGCCAGGTGCTCGATCGCTACGTGGCCGAAGATGTCGCCGATGTGATCCTGACCGACCCCGAGCGTTATCTCAAGCTGGGCGGGGAAGCCCGCCTGGTGACGGTGCTGTTCGCCGACATCCGCGGCTTCACGCGCTTCACCGAGAGGCACAGCGCCCCGCAGGTTGTCGAGACGCTTAACCGGATCTTCCCCGCGCTCAGCCAGGTGGTTTTCAACTTCCGCGGCACCTTCGACAAATACCTCGGCGACGGGCTGATGGCCTTCTACGGCGCGCCATTGGCCCTGGATGACGATGCTCAGCGCGCGGTCGAAACGGCCATCGAGATGCAGCGGGTGTTCGCCGCGCTCGGCAAGCAAGGCGGGCTGGACCTGGAAGGCC
The DNA here is from genome assembly GCA_035455265.1 of Anaerolineales bacterium. Taxonomy (GTDB): domain Bacteria; phylum Chloroflexota; class Anaerolineae; order Anaerolineales; family E44-bin32; genus MGOM01. The sequence continues at coordinate 655 of DATIFK010000022.1, read as the reverse complement.
TGGGGTTGAGTCTCGGCCTGCATTCGGGAGAGGCCATTGTCGGGAACATCGGCTCGGAGCGGGTCATGGACTACACCGTCGTCGGCGACACCGTCAACGTCGCCAAGCGGTTGCAGGAGAAGGCCGGCAGCGGGCAGATCCTTATGAGCGAGGCGACCTATCACCTGGTCAAGCGCATCCGCGCCCGCAAGCAGCCGCCGATGCGGTTGGTCGGCCGGCACGGGTCGATCACGACGTATGCGATTGGGGGGAAATAGCTGCCAGCTTCCAGTTAACAGCCGCCAGCTAGGTGTTCCCAACCTCCAGTGCCTGTCCCCGGCAAGACCATCCTGACAACTGACCCCTGACCACGGACCACTTGCGCGCAGGCAGGGAACGCGCCCACCGGATTCGCGCTGGCGAGCCCCAGGGCGCGTATAATGACGCGCGGCCCCAGTAGCTCAAACGGATAGAGCAGGGCACTCCTAAGGCCAAGGTTGGGGGTTCAATTCCCTCCTGGGGCACCTAAAGCCAAGTGGCCAGTGATCAGCGATAGTTCCTCTGACCACTGGCCACTTCCTCGGGTGGGGGACGGTTAGTAGGAGTAGGGGGCCTCGGTTTCCATGGGCAGCGGAGTCGCCGCCGGTGGTCCGCCCGCAGGACACAGAACGACGCG
>DATIFK010000021.1:0-4588 GCA_035455265.1 Anaerolineales bacterium | reverse complement strand
TGACGCCCGCCGTCCCTAACATCCAGCCGGTCAGCAACAGCGCCATCATCGCAACTGTGTAGAAGGTCAACAAGCGCAGGCCGGCGCGGTGGCTCTCCGGGCGTTCCCCGACCAGAAGCAGACAGCCTCCCACGGCGGCCGTTTCGAGCAGCGGCGCGGCATAGAGAAAGGGACGAATCATCAACGAGGCGGCGACGCTGGCGATCATCAGCAGCCCGAAGGAGGGAAGGTACGCCACCGCTCGTGCCGCCCAGGAGGCGGTCAGAAGGAACGCGCCCACCAGGAAGATGAAGCTTACAGCAGCCCGGTTCCCATCATCGAGCACAAAGGCGCGGCCGAGAACCGTCCACGAACCGCTGACCTTCAGGCTTCCGCCCAGCCACTGGATCGGCTCATCCAGGGAGACCCATAGTGCCAATGCACCGAGCAAGGCCGCACCGACACCAGCGATGAGAGACGACAGCAGCGCCCTGCGGCGAGCAAGAAAGCTCGCCATGCCGAGCAGTCCCGCAAGAATCAGCAGAACGGCGGGGGCGTTCACGTCCGCTGACCTCGGGCCGTCGAGGGCCAGCGACGTACGGCAATATCGCTGCCAACCAACACGATGCCAAGATGGACCCCTGCCAGGATGGCCTGAACGGCCAGCGACGGCTCGAGAACGGCGTAGACCACTTCGAAACCAAGCTGCGCCGTCAGTAGCCCGAAGATCCAACGGATGGGGTCCTCGGAAAGCCCGAGATGCAGCAGGCCGAGCGCCAGCAGCGTCACGCCTGCTTCGGCGTGGCCTTGGGTAACCGTAGGCAGAATGCTCACCACCTGCGACGCCATCCCCCATCCTGCCGCAACTACGAGCAGGGACGCCGCAAGTCGGAACCATCTGCCGGGCCGGCCCCGGACGTCGGTCGACTCAGGCTTCGCCGGCACCTGTCGCAACGTGATCACAAGGATCCCAGTGGCGCAGATCGCCACGCCGACACGCGACAGCGCCGCCCCCGGCTGACCGGCAAGCGTGAGTAGGCCCGCGACGACCACGTACTCCCCCGCCAGCAGGCCCACGCCGATCCGGCGATCCTCAACTGTGATCAGAGCTACGCCCAGGATCGACGCCAGCGCCGCCAACGACGTCAGCAAGAGAAGCAGGTTCATCCCGTCAACCGCCCAGTCCCGCGGCCAACGCCAGCGCTACAACAATGACGTAGATCCAGAGCACCGCCGCTTCCCCCTCCAATAGGTCAGCGAGTCGGCCGACGCCCGCCAGCAGCGCGCGCATCGGTCCGCCGAGAAGCGCCGCAATCGTCGACGCGTCCAGCCACCGCGCGGCCCGCGCGCCTCGCGTTCGCCCTGGGGCGCGCCAGCGGCGACGCAATTCCAAGCCCACGCCCATCAGCGCCACTCCGGCGACCGGTCCGATCCAATTCAGGGACGACTCGCTGTCGACTCGAAGAAGGTAGCTCAAGGGAAGACACGCCAGGAGCACGAGGATTCCCGCAATGTGTGCGTTCCTAGTCAGGCGCTCCACATCTGGGAGGGCCAGCAGCGGCCCATCTCCCCTCCTCCACATCCCGACAGCGAGCCAGGCCATCCCGGCCAGTCCAAGCACGCCGGCCGCCCAACCGATCCATCCGCGGTCGCCGCTGACCAGCGCACTCGCCACGATGCCTCCGGGCGTGAAGGGCAAGCCGGCCACCACCAGCGCCAGGGCGCGAAACACCCATCGATGCCAGGCCGTCTGGGGACCCGAGACAACGAACAGAGCGCCGGCGATCAACAACAGCACTCCGACGGACGACCAGACGGCACCCGGCGGGGCGGTTCCGGCCACACCTGAAAGCGCCGCAACGCCCGCCAAGCCAACCGCCAGGCCGGCGAATGATGCAGGCTCTCCCGGATCGCGAGCCCAGGCTGCGCCTGCCAACAAGACAGCGATGGCGCCGAGGACCGCCACCCACGGGACGAGTGGTCCTGCCTCCCCTCCCAAGACGCGACCCAAGACGGCGAGGCACGCTGCCAGCGGAAAGAGTCGACGTTGCCACGTCCCGGCATCTTCTTTCCCCGATGACGTTGGTGCCCACCAGGCCGCGGCCAGACGTAGGGTACAGCCGGCGACCACAAGACCGCCGCTGAGCGGCAGCGCGCCGGCCCCCGACAGGCCGCGGTCGAGGCCGCCGTCCGACAGCCCAAGAACGCCACCGAGGACCAGCAAGATACCGGCCGTGTTGGCAATCCACCGCGACCGGACGACAACAGGTTCCTCCTCGGCCAGTAGGCCGGGGAGGGCGCCCCCGGCGACGTCCAAGATCGTCCAGGTAAGCCCAACCGTAAGGAGGTTTCCAGCTTGAATCGAGGCCATTCCAGCCGCCGCATAGGCCAGGGTTCGCGCCACGCCCCCCGGTCCGTCCCGCAGAACCGGCTCCGATAAGAGCGCCGCCAAGACCACCGAGGACGCCGCGAGCTGAATGGGCCATCCCACAGGGTCGAGCACCAACAGGATGCGGTCGAGGAAGACGTCGTCCGGTTTCCAGGCTGAGATGGACAGGATGGCGGGGACGGATCGGCCCACCAGCAATGTGGCTGCCAAGGCCGCCGCGCCGAACGCGACGGCCAACCCCCAGACGAGGCGGGCACGACGGCGGCTCATCAACGTGAGCAGACCTGCGCCCAAGAGGTATGCGACAAACGGGAGGGCAACCACGTTGTTCGTCTGGCGACGTCTCGGAGGAGCCGGACCGGGGTGGCCGGAAGCATACCACGGTCCCGGGGACCTCCCACCATCGCCGTGCTATACTAACCTGGTTGCGTCGGAATTCCAGGCCGAACGGCAGCGCAGCCGCGGCCCTTCGTCGGCGGCTGGGATCGGTGAGGGGACACAAGCATGACAGAGCAATGGATCGGGCGGACCCTGTCCAAGGTCCGCCTCCAGGAAGTCGTGGGCCGCGGCGGCATGGCTGAGGTCTACCTTGGCACGCACACAACCCTCAACCGGCCGGTCGCGGTCAAGATCCTGCTCGGTCATCTCTCGGACGACCCCGACCTGCGCCGCCGCTTCCTGGCGGAAGCCCAATCGGTCGCCGCGCTGCGCCACCCCAACATCGTCCAGGTCTTCGACTTCGACGTCGTCGACAGCCGCCCGTACATCGTCATGGAGCTCCTGCAGGGCATGTCCCTGGCGGAGTACCTGCGCGGCCTGCATCAACTCGGGACCACGCTGCCCCTCGAGACAGTCTCTCGCCTGATGGATGGGTTGGCCGCCGCCCTCGACTACGCGCACGACCGCGGCATCTTTCACCGCGACGTCAAGCCTGCCAACGTGATCCTCCGCCAAAGCTCGGCTCCTTTGAAGGCCGGCATCCCATTGCCGCCGGACGTCGAGCCGGTGCTCACGGATTTCGGCATCGCCCGCATTACCGGCTCCACGTCTCAAACGATGTCCGGCACCATCCTGGGGACACCAGCCTACATGAGCCCGGAGCAGGTCCGCGGCGAGGCGGCCGACGCCAGGTCCGACAACTATTCGCTCGGCATCATGCTGTACGAGATGTTGGCGGGCGAATTGCCCTTCGATCCGGAAACCGACACGACTGCTTCCGTGCTCTACAAGCAGGTCCACCAGACGCCCCCACCTCTCGCCAACACGACAGTTCCGGTACAGATGGTCGTCGGGCGAGCCCTGGACAAGGACCGCAATCGCCGATATCAGCGCGCCGGTGATATGGCGGCCGATCTGCGCGAGGCGCTCCGGCCCGGAGCCGACACCATCATCTCTCCATCGGTGGCGCGCAAACCACCCGCGGCGCGTCGCCTGGGATGGCCAGTTGTTGCAGGTGTTGCTGCGTTCGGCTTGGTAGCATGCATCGCTGGCGCATTAGTCCTCCGGGCCATCGTTGCCGGCGGACAGGCGGCACCAGCCGCCACCAGCGCCCCGACGGCAGCCGTCGCCGCGACCACCACCGTGGGGATCGTCCTCCCCACTCCAGCGGCCACCTCCGCCCCGACCGCGGCTGTGGCTGACGAGCCATCGGGAGTGGCGAAACTGCGCGATTCCTCCTTGCAGCTCACGGTGTCAGGTGTGGATCCCGCTCCGGCCGGCTTTCAGTACGTTGCCTGGCTGCTGGCTCCTGACGGCACGGCTCTCGCCCTCGGCCCCCAGTCTCCGAATGGAGACACTTTGACTCTCTCCTACGACGATCCGGACGGGCACAACCTCGCCGGCCGTTTCACAGCCGTCGCCATCAGTCTCGATCCCAACCCCGACCCCAACCCGGCCGCCCCCGGGGAGGTGGTCTACCGAGCCGAGATTCCCACCGAGTTGGCCGACCTGCTCCAAAGGCTGGACAGCGTGGCCAGCGGTCAATCGGTGACCGAGGCGATCACCGCCGGCGCTGCGAGCCAGGCCAAGAGTTACGACAGCCACAGGGGTTTCTCGATCGACGACCTCGGCCGCGGCAATCTCGTAGGCGCGCGGCAGCACGCCGAGCACACGATCAATATCGCCGTCGGCGAGGGCTCACCAGACTTCGGCGACTGGGATGGGAACGGCAATGCCCAGAACCCGGGCGACGGCTTCGGCCTGATGCGCTACCTGCAAGCC
>DATIFK010000020.1:0-11083 GCA_035455265.1 Anaerolineales bacterium | reverse complement strand
GATCGGCCGCAGGAGCCGGTTGATCCAACGGCCGGCGGTCTCGAGCAGATGGCCGAGCCTGTCGGGCGCCCGGAAACCGAGATACAGCCATACCGCCAGGACCACAGCGTAGGCCACCAGCAGCGCGGCCGCAGCCAACTCCCCGCCCTCGAGTCGATTGCGGCGCAGCAGGACGATTAGGCCCAATCCGATGACCGCCAAGGCGGCGACGAAGTCGTACAGGAAATACATCGCCGCCGCTACGGTGACGCGGCCGGTGGGCAAGCCCCGACGCCGACCGTCGCCCACGAAGACGGCCAGGCTCCCCCAGGCCCCGCTCGATGTGATCACGGTGAAGAACGACGAGGCGACGGCCACCAGCATCAAGCGGCCGGCGCTCTCCTGCATCCCCAACACGCGATAAACGGCGCGCAGCTGGAGTCCGATGCAGCCTAATGCCATGCCATGGACCAGGACGGCCAGCAGGATCCAGCGCAGGTCGCCGCGCTGAACGGTCCGCACGACCTCCTCGAGGTTGGCCATGCGAGTGAACACGAAGATGATCGCCAGCAGAAGGACAATGGCGAAGATGAGTCTTCGCATCGCCGCCTACGCGCCGAGCGAATCGTATCCGACGGGCAGGTCGAGGGCGAAGACCTGGACGCCGGGGTCGATGCGGCGGATCAGGCCGGAAAGCACTTCGCCCGTGCCGATCTCGAAGAAGCGGGTGACGCCGGAGGCCGCCATCCGGCGGACCGACTCGGTCCAACGGACGCGCGAGGTGAGTTGAGCCTCCAGATCGGCGCGCACGTCGGCGGCTGTCTCCAGAGGAGCGGCCCCGACATTGCCCACCACCGCCACGCGCGGCGCTTCGATCAGGGCCGAGGCCAGGGCCAGACGGAAAACCTGTTGGGCCGGCGCCATGAGCGAAGAATGGGCGGCGATGCTGACGGCCAGGCGAATCACGCGCCGTGCTCCCAGGGCCTGCAACACCGGGGTCGCCGCCTCCAGGCCGGCTTCAGCGCCGGAGATGACGACCTGGCCCGGGCAGTTGTCATTGGCGACCTCGACCGGCGCCCCCGAGGTTTCGCTGGCGCGCCGACAGGCTTCTTCGACGACCTCGATATCGGCGCCCAGGACGGCCGCCATGCCGCCGGGCCGCAAGCCGCCGGCTTCCTTCATGAGCCGCCCGCGCTCGCGGACCAGACGCAGCGCGTCCGGGAACGTCAGTGCGCCGGCGGCCACCAGCGCGCTGAACTCTCCCAACGAATGCCCCGCGGCGAAAGCCGGAGCCGCCGGCAGACCCTGCGATTGGATGGCCCGCAGCACCGCCACCGAGTGGACGAGCAGCGCCGGCTGGGTGTTGACCGTGTCATTGAGGTCCGCCTCGGGGCCGTCCCAGCACAATCGGGAGAGGGCGAAGCCGAGGATCTCATCCGCCTCGGCAAAGGTGGCCGCGGCCGAAGGCACCGCCTCGGCCAAGCCCTTCCCCATCCCCACCTTTTGTGAACCTTGCCCAGGAAAGATGAACGCGGTTTTTGCGAGGTTAGCCGGCATCGGAGAAGGAGGGGGCCGCGTGCGCGGCCCCGGCCCCGATTCAGGACTTCTTCTTGACTTCGAAGACTTCCCGCCCGTCGTAGTGTCCGCAGTTCGGGCAGACGTGGTGCGGGCGGTGTTTCTCGCCACAATTCGAGCATGTGATCAACGGCGACGGATCCAAGGCATCATGGGCCCGCCGGCGATCGCGGCGCCCCTTGGAGTGCTTACGCTTGGGAAGCGGTGGCATCGAAGCTCTCCTTCATTGTGGACCTTCCACAAATTCGCCTGCGGTTGGGCAGGCAGCAACATTATACCAGTGGTCAGTGGTCGTTGAATCTCCCATTGGTCCTGGCTGACTGCTGGCCGCCCACCACTGACCACGGACCACTGATCACTGCCCACTGCCCTTATAATCGCTCCATGCCGAATGACTCAATCAGCCACCTGGACGCCACCGGCCGCGCCCGGATGGTCGACGTCGGCGACAAATCGGCGACGTCGCGCTGGGCGGTGGCCCGCGGCCGGGTCGAGATGTCGGCGGCGACGCTGGCAACGGCGAAGGCGGGCGATCTGCGCAAAGGCGACCTGCGCCTCGTGGCCGAGTTGGCGGGTGTCATGGCGGCCAAGCGCACGTCGGAGCTCATCCCGCTGACCCATCCCCTGGCGTTGGACGACATCCAGGTCCACGTCACCCTCAGCGACAACCCTCCCGGCGCCGACATCGAGGCCACCGTTCGCGCCACCGGCAAGACCGGCGTCGAGATGGAAGCCCTGACCGCCGTGGCCGTGGCATCGCTGACGGTCTACGACATGGTCAAGGGCCTCGAGCGGGGAGTGCGCATCACCGACGTCCGCCTGGTGGAGAAGCACGGCGGACGCAGCGGCGATATCGTCCTGGAGTCCTGATCCGTGAACCTCCGGGTACTCTACTTTGCCACGCTTCGGCAACAGGCCGGCTTGAAAGAAGAATCGCTGTCGATGGACGACGGCGCCACCCTCGATGATCTCCGCCACCTGCTCGTACGTTCCCGCCCGGCGATCCGCGCCTCGCTCGACTCTGCCGTGGCGTCGGTCAATCGAGAATTCGCCGGTGGAAGTCAGACGCTGAAGGATGGTGATGAGGTCGGTTTCTTCCCGCCGGTGAGCGGGGGCGTCGGTCCGACGATCTTCCGCCTGACGGAATCGGCTCTGGACCTCAACGCTCTGCTGGCGGACATGGTCGGGCCGACGATCGGTGCCGCGTGCGTCTTCACGGGCCTGGTGCGCGGCCGGACGGGCGAGCATCAGACCGACCATCTCGACTACGAGGCCTATCCGGCCATGGCTCAGGAGAAGATGGAGCAGGTGGCGCACGAGATCCGGGCCCGTTGGCCTCAAGTGGAGGGCATCGCTATCGTCCAACGCCTGGGTGTGCTCGAGGCGGGTTCGCCCACGGTGCTAATCGCGTGCACGGCCGCCCATCGCGATGACGGCGTGTTCGAAGCGGCGCGCTATGGCATCGACCGGTTGAAGGAGATCGTCCCCATCTGGAAGAAAGACGTAGGGCCGGCGGGCGAGACCTGGATCGAAGGCAGCTATCACCCCGGCGAACAGGATCGCAAGAGATGACTCGCGGCGGGGGACCCGACCGGGGCTCTTCCCTGCCGCTCCGCTGCTCGAACTGCCGCCGGCCCGCCCCAGAAGGCACGTTCCCCTTTCGTTGTCCCACCTGCCACGGCCTATATGAGCTGTCCGAGGCGATCGACTTCGCCGCGCCGGCATCCGCACCCCGTCGGGGGTTGGCGCGCTTTCGCCAGATGCTTCCTCTGTCTCTGTCGGGTCCGCTCGTCTCGATGGGGGAAGGCGGAACCCCGCTGGTTGGAATGCGCGTTCGCGGCCGCGAGCTCTACTTCAAGTGCGAGCATCTGAATCCCACGGGGTCTTTCAAGGATCGGGGCTCGGCCGTGCTGGTGAGCGCCCTGGTCGCGGCTGGCGTGACCCACGCCGTGGAGGACTCGTCCGGCAACGCCGGGGCCTCGTTCGCCGCGTACGCGGCCCGGGCTGGTTTGTCGGCTCGAGTGTTTGTGCCGGATTCGGCCTCTCCCGCCAAGCGGCTGCAGATCGAAGCCTACGGCGCGGAGGTGGTTCAAGTCCCCGGGCCTCGCACCGCGGCAGCCGAGCGGGTCCAACAGGAAGCCTCCTCCGGAACCGTCTATGCCAGCCATGCCTATCTGCCCTTCGGCCAGGCGGGGTTGGCGACCATCGCCTATGAAATCGTCGAGCAGCTGGGGCGGGCGCCGGGCACGTTGGTCTTGCCGGTGGGCCAGGGTACGCTTCTCCTCGGATGTGTTGCCGGCTTCGACGCCATGCGGCGCGCGGGCGCCATTGATCGCTCGCCGCGGGTCATCGCCGTGCAGGCTCAAGCGTGCGCGCCGCTGTGGGCGGTGCTCGCGGGCGGCGCCGCGGGGTTGGCCTGGGTCCAGGAAGGCCCGACAAGAGCCGAAGGCATCCGCATCCTGCAGCCCTTGCGAGGGGACGCCGTCCTTCGGGCGGTCGAGGCTTCGTCCGGCACGATCGTGGCGGTGAGCGAGGATCAGATCGAAGAGGGGGAACACGAATTGGGGCGGTTGGGGTTCTATGTTGAGCCTACAACGGCGGTGGTCTGGCCCGCCGTCATGAGCTTGCTGGACGAACTGGCCGAGCCCATCGTCGCGGTACTGACCGGCTCGGGGTACAAGGCGCCGACGCCGAGCCCGGAGCAGTAGTCGGGCCCGGCGCAGGGAGAGTCGAGTGGAGCGGAAGGTCGTCGTCACGGGGATGGGGACGGTCAACCCGCTGGGGTTGACCGTCGACGAGACTTGGCAAAGCGCCGTTGCCGGCAAGTCCGGCGTTGGCCCGATCACGTTGTTCGATCCGTCGGACCTGGGAGCGCGCATCGCCGCCGAGGTCAAAGGATTCGACCCGACGCAGGTCTTGGAGCCGCGGGAGGCGCGGCGGCGCGATCGCTACGAGCAGTTCGCGGCCGTCGCCGTCCATCAGGCCATGCACCAATCCGGACTCATCATCGACCCCGCCTCGGCCGGGCGGGTGGCGGTCATCCTGTCCAGCGCCATCGGCGGGCTGGCCGCCATCGAGAACGCCATCCACACGCTGACGGACGAAGGGCCGCGCCGTCTGGGTCCGTTCGTGATACCGATGATCATGTCCAACGGCGCCAGCGGCATGGCGGCCATCGACACCGGCGCGCGCGGGCCGTCGTTCTCGGTGGCCAGCGCGTGCGCTTCGAGTGCCGACGGCCTGGGGCAGGCATGGCTGCTGCTGCGGTCCGGTGTGGCCGATGCCGCCATCGCCGGCGGCGCGGAGGCGACCATCACGCGCATCGGTGTGGCCGCGTTCGATCGCCTGGGGGCGCTTTCCCACCGCAATGAAGAGTACCAGCTGACGCCTTCGCCGTTCGACCTCAACCGGGACGGCCTGGTCATGGGGGAGGGGGCGGCGGTCCTGATCCTGGAGACGCTGGAACACGCGCAGGCACGCGGCGCGACCGTGCTGGCGGAGTTAGCCGGCTACGGGGCTTCGGCGGACGCCTTCCACGTGACGGCTCCTGCGGAAGATGGTGCCGGCGGCGCAGCCGCCATCCGCCTGGCGCTGCAGTCGGCCGAAGCCGGCCCAGATGACGTCGACTACATCAACGCCCACGGCACGGGGACGAAACTCAACGACCTGTCCGAGACGCTGTCGGTCAAAGCGGCCCTGGGGGAGCGCGCCTACGAAGTCCCCATCTCATCGACCAAGTCGATGACTGGCCACATGATGGGCGCCACCGGCGCCCTCGAGGCCATCTTCTGCGTCCAGGCCATCCGGACGGGTATGCTGCCCCCGACGATCCACCTGGCGACGCCGGACCCGGACTGTGATCTTGATTATGTCCCCAACCAGGCTCGCCAAGCTCGCGTGCGTCTGGCTCTGAGCAATGCTTTCGGGTTTGGAGGACATAACGCGGTCCTGGCATTTCGGAGCATATCCCTGTAGAATACCCGCCCGGTGATCATTGCCGTGAGGTCGAACTGGAGGGACGCCGGGAACCCAGATCGTCTGGGTTATCGCCGCCCCCCAAGTTCACGCAGCTCAAGGAAAGTCTTATGCATCCGGACGAGTTCGCCCGGCAGGCCGGCTTGGCCTTCCGCGACGCCGGCTTGCTGCGACGCGCCCTGACCCATCGCTCGTACATCAACGAGCACCCCGACGTGCCCGAGGACAACGAGCGCCTCGAGTTCCTCGGCGATGCCGCCCTGGATCTGCTCAGCGGCGCGTGGCTCTTCCGACGATTCCCAGAGATGGACGAAGGCGAGTTGACCCGACTGCGCTCGGTGCTGGTCCGCACCGAACAGCTGGCCCAGTTCGCCCGCGAGCTCCGTCTGGGTGAGGTCATTCTTCTCGGCCGGGGCGAGGACGCCATGGGCGGCCGGCAGCGGCCGGCGCTGCTGTGCGACGGTTTCGAAGCCATCATCGGCGCCCTGTATCTGGACAGCGGCCTCGAGGCGGTGGACCGATTCATGGCGCCGCGATTCGAGCGCTCGGTCCAGACGGCGCTGGAGGATGAGACCTTCCTCGATCCGCGCAGCCGGCTGCAGATGTGGGCGCAGTCCGAACTGAGCATGACGCCTCGCTATGAGACGATCGACACCTCCGGGCCGGACCATGCGCGCGAGTTCGTCGTCCAGGTCAACCTGGGCGAGCGGCTGGCCGGGCGGGGGCGCGGGCGAAGCAAGCAGGAGGCGGCTCAGGAAGCCGCCGCCGACGCCCTGACTCGTCTCGACAGCCTGCGGGAAGCATCTCCTCGCGAGGGTGCGGCGTGAGCACCAACGGACGCGGCCGCCCCCGGTTGAAGGCCCTCGACCTGCAGGGCTACAAGACCTTTGCCAGCAAGTCGATGTTCGAGTTCGCCTCGACGATCACGGCGATCGTCGGCCCCAATGGTTCAGGGAAGTCGAACATCGCCGACGCCATTCGCTGGGTGCTGGGGGAGCAGTCGTATTCGTTGCTGCGAGGCAAGCGCACCGAGGACATGATCTTCTCCGGCTCGGAGCAGCGCGCCCGGGCCGGCATGGCGGCGGCGACGATCACCTTCGACAACAGCGATGGCTGGCTGCCGATCGATTTCAGCGAGGTGACGATCGGGCGGCGCGCCTATCGCGACGGCGAGAACGAATATCTGATCAACGGGCAACGTGTCCGCTTGCGCGAGGTCGCCGAGTTGTTGGCCCGCTGCGGTCTGGGCGAACGCACCTACACGATCATCGGCCAGGGTTTGGTCGACGCCGCCCTGTCGCTCAAGGCGGAGGAACGGCGGCGGCTGTTCGAAGAAGCCGCCGGCATCGGGCTGTACCGTTCGCGCCGAGAAGAGACCCTGCGCCGGCTCGATCAAACGCGGCGCAACCTCGACCGCGTGCAGGATATCCTGGCCGAGCTGCGGCCGCGGCTGCGCAGCCTCGAACGCCAGGCGCGCCGGGCCCAGGATTTCGAGCAGGTCCGCAACGACCTGCACGCCGCCCTGCGGACCTGGTACGGATATCACTGGTATCGCCTGACCGATGTTCTGGCGCGAGCGCGATCCGAGGCCGAACAGCAAGGCGCGCAGCGGGACAGCCTGCGGGCGCGCGAAGAACAGGCCGACCGTGACCTGACGGCGGCGCGCCTGCGGATCGACGCGCTGCGGGCGGGCCTGCAGAGGAACGCCCAACACGTATCGGCGGCCTATCGCGAACGCGAAACTCTGGGACGCCGGCAGGCGGTCTCCGAAGAGCGGCTGCGCTGGCTCGATGAGCAGGCGGCCGCGCTGGAGGCGGAGGAGAAGGATGCCGCGGAGAGCCGCGCGGCCCTGGCGGCCAGGGTCGAGGCCGGCCGGGCCGACGTCGCGGAGCGGAAGGCAGCGTTGGATGAAGCCACCGGGCAGTGGAATGATCTCCTCTCCCCATCGGAAGGCTCAGCCGCGCCCGCCGGCGCCACGCTCGAGTCGTTGGCTGCCGACCGGGCCGCGGCGGCTGCCCGGCTCGAGAGCCTGACACAGCAGACCCGGGCTGTCGCTGCCGATATCGATCGTCTCCAGGTCGAACTCCGCACGGCCACCGAAGCTGAGGACCGCGCCACCGACGAGTCCAAGATGCGCCAGGCGGAGATCGGCAAGGCGGAGGCGGCACGCCGCGCGGCCGCCGAGGCACGGGATCGCACCCTGGCGGACCAGGCCCGCCTCGAGAAGGAACGCGACGAGGCCGGCCAGCACGCCATGAAACGGCGCGGGCGCATGGAGTCCTTGGAAGCGCGGTGGGAGTCGCAAAGGGAATCGCTGGAGGCCTCGTCTCAACTGAAAGCCGCATTGAAGCAGGCCGCCGGCGAGGGGCAGCTCCGCTGGGAAGGTGAGATGCGCTCGGCCCTGCGCGTGCCCCCCGAACTTCGTAGGGCGATCGAAGCGGCTCTTGGCCCATTCGCCGACGGCTTCGGGTTTGCCAGCGAGGCGGACATCGACGCCGGCATGCGTCTGGTGGAGGCAAACCCGCTTGATGCACCGACGGCCCTCGTGCGCCTCGACGGCCCTTCGGCCGCTCCTCGCCCGGAGGCCCTCGTCGATCCCGACTGCCTCGGCAATGCCGTCGACCTGGTCGAGGTGGCGCCGGCGTACCGACGAGCCGTCGAGTCGATCTTGGGCCGCACGTGGATCGTCCGCAGCCGCGCCGCGGCCAGACGCCTGGCCGGGCGACTGGCCGGCGAGGCGCGACTGGTCACGCTGCAGGGTGAGGTCTTCCACCCCGAAGGCCATGTGCTCCTTCGCGCTTCACGGGCGAAAGGGGAGGGGGCCGGCGCGCAGGTGGAACAGGCCGACGTCGAGGCGGCCCGCCGTGAGGCGGCCTCTGCCGACGACCAGGTTCGTGCGCTCGAAGCGCAGTTGGCCTCGGCGCGGAGCCAAACCGCCGCGGTCATGGAGGCCTTCGATCGCGCGACCGAGGCGCATCACCGCGCGCAGACCGAGCACGCCCAGGCGCACGGGCGCTTCGTGGCCGCTGGGGAGCGTGTCATCTTCCTTCGTTCACGCCTGGAGGCGCTGACTGCGGACCGCAATGAACTCCTCGAGCGCTCTGCGGAAGAGCAGCGCCGGGTCGATGAGATCCAGACGGCCTACGGGCGGCTCGAAGTCGAGATCAAGCGGGCCGATCTGGCCGCGGGGGGAGAAGCAGGCGCCGTCCATCGGGCACAGGCGGAGGCCCACCTTCAACTCACGCGGGGCGCCTTCGAAGACGCGCAGGCGAGAGCCGCCGAGTTGGAGGCCGGCCTCAAGGAGCGGTTGGCCGAGCAGGAGGCCCGCAGGGTCCGCCGCGAGGCGATGGAACAAGAGCGGTCGCGCCTGCAGGCCGAGTTGGCCGACGCCGCCCGCGGCCTCCAGGTGATCGAGGAGAAACTGCAGGCGCTCACGGCCGAGTCGGCCCCGGCCGAGGGTGAACTGACCACCACGGAACAGACACGCGCCACCCTCGAGCAGGAGGAGGCTCACCTGCGGGCGGACGTTCAGGCAGCCGAACGGCGTCATGCCCAGGCTCAGATCGAACTGGCGCGCCGCGAGGAGGAACTGAGCAGCCTGCAACGGCGGATCGAGGACGACTTCGGGCTAGTGGCCTTCGACTTCGACGAATCGGCGACGGTGCAGGGTCCACTGCCGATCGAGGGGCTGGTCGAGCATTTGCCGCGCATCGAAGCTCTCCCGCTCGAGCAGGAGGCCCAGGTCAATCGGTTGCGCCTGCAGCTGCGCCGGATGGGTGCCATCAATCCGGAGGCCCAGCGCGAGTACCTGGAAGTCAAGGAGCGCGTCGAGTTCCTCAGCACGCAGCTGACGGACCTGCGCAAGGCCGAGGGTCAACTCCAAAGCGTCATCGCCGAGCTGGATGAGCTGATGGAGCAGGAGTTCAAGAAGACCTTTGAGGCGGTGGGCGCCGAGTTTCGTCTGGCCTTCACGCGGCTGTTCGGAGGCGGTTCCGTCCGTTTGTCGCTGACCGACCCGGAGGACCTGACGATGACGGGGATCGACATCGAGGCCCGTCTGCCTGGGCGGCGCGAGCAGGGCCTGTCGATGCTCTCGGGCGGAGAGCGCAGCCTGACGGCGTGCGCGCTGGTCTTCGCGTTGCTGAAGGTCTCGCCGACGCCGTTTTGCGTCCTGGATGAAGTCGACGCCATGTTGGACGAGTCGAACGTCGCCCGCTTCCGAGAGATGTTGCATGAGCTTTCGGCCGAGACGCAGTTCATCGTGATCACTCACAACCGCCAGACCGTTCAGGCGGCCGACGTCATCTACGGCGTCAGCATGGGCGCCGACTCGGCCAGCCGGGTGATCAGTCTGCGGTTGGATGAGGCCGAGCGAGAGATGGCGGCATGACGCCAATTCCCCCTGGCTCTTCCTGAGGGGTGCTCTCGCCCAACGAATCCGCGGGCGCGGACCTAGCCCCAAGTCCCCGGTAGGGCCAAAACAGAGCAACCGGCGCGTTCGTTGACACGCTGGGCGGATTGGGTAAAATGGCGGCGCGCCGAAGTGGCGGAATTGGCAGACGCGCTGCGTTCAGGGCGCAGTGAGCGTAAGCTCATGTGGGTTCAAATCCCTCCTTCGGCACCAGCCTGGGCGGCCCCGAGATCGGGGCCGCCGGGTTTTGTGGGCCGGCTTGCTCGCCTCTGGCCGCTCGTGTATCATCCTCAGGCGATGGACGCGCCGCGCTCACGCCCCGTTCTGGGAAAGGCCACCCTGATCGTGGGGGTGATCATCGGGATCTTGATCCTCGGTGATCTCAACTCGCGAATGGCCGATGCCCGCCGTCTCGAGCGCGACGCACGCGCCCTCCAGACGGAGGTCTCCGGCATGGAGGCCCAGGCGGCGTTGCTGGCGACCCAGGTCGCGCAGGCCACCAGCGAATCGCTCGTCGAAGAATGGGCGCGCCGAGAGGGCAAGATGGTGCGCGAGGGCGAGCACCTGATCGTTCCGGTGCCGCCGTCGGGGACGGCGGCCGCGCCGGCAGCTCGCACCACCCCGTTCGCCCCTCCGCCGTCGAACTGGGACGTGTGGTGGGCTCTGTTGACCGGGGGCTGATCCCCACGGGAGGCTCCGCGATTCCTTGACGGGGCCGTCCCCGGGTGTTACACTGCTCCGGTTGGTGGCAAGCGTTGCGGGGTGGAGCAGTGGCAGCTCGTCAGGCTCATAACCTGAAGGTCCTAGGTTCGAATCCTAGCCCCGCTACCTGAAGAACAGAAGACACCCTCACTCCGAGGGTGTCTTCTTCTTTCCTTATCGAGGGGAGTGAGGTTCTCCCACTCGCTGCGCTCGTGGGGCGAAGACGGAATCCCTGCCCCGCTACCTGAGGAACAGAAGACACCCTCACTCCAAGGGAGTCTTCTTCTTTCCCTATCGAGGGGAGTGAAGGTCGAGGTTCTCCCACTCACTGCGCTCGTGGGACGAAGACGGAATCCCAGTCCCGCTACCTGAGAGAGAAGACCCTGATCAGGGGTCTTCTCTTTTTGTGGAGACGAGAGAGGGTCCTCGGTTCCCCCACTC
>DATIFK010000019.1:0-13955 GCA_035455265.1 Anaerolineales bacterium | reverse complement strand
GAGCCGCGGCCGACTTCGCTCTCGAGGCTCAACGTTCCGCCCAGGCCCTCCACAATCCGCTTGGCGATGACCAGGCCCAGGCCGGTGCCAGCGATGTAGCCCTCGGGGTCCGGGACGCGGTAGAAACGCTCGAAGATGTGTGGCACACTCTCGGCCGGGATGCCGCGCCCCGTGTCGCTGATGTCGATCACCGCATCGGAACCGTCGGAGCGCAGATCGATCCGGACGCGCCCGCCGCGGTGGTTGTACTTCACTCCATTGGTCAGCAGGTTGAGCAGAACCTGCTTAAGTCGATTGCGGTCCCCCTGAACGGTGGCCAGAGGCGGATCCGAGCCCGCCTCCAACGTCACGCCCTCTGCGTCCGCCTGTGGGCGAACGATCTCGAGGCACTCACGCACCAGGCCGCCCAGGTGCACGGGCTCGCGGATGAACTTGCCGCGGCCGGATTCGAGGCGCGCCAGCTCGAGGAAGTCGGTCGCCATCTCATTGAGACGGATGACTTCGCCGTAGACCGTCTCGGACAACTTCTTCCGCTGGTCCTCGGGCAGGTCCGGCCGTCGCAGGAGGTGGGCGGCGGCGGTCAGCGAAGACAGTGGAGTGCGCAGCTCATGGACCAGCTCGGAGACCAGGTCGCTCTGCTGGAACAGGCGCGTGTTCTCGATGGCGATGGCGGCCTGCGCGCCGAGAGCCTGCAACAGCCGGACGTCTTCGTCGCTGAAGGCGCCGACCCGCTTGTTGACCGCCTCCAGCACGCCGATGGTCTTGCTCTTGGTGTGGAGCGGCACGCCCAACACGGACCGCGTTTGGAAACGCGTCAGGACGTCGACTTCGCGAAAGAAACGCGCATCGCTGAGGGCTTCCTGGACGTTGAGCGGCTCCCCATGGATGAAAACCCAGCCGGCGATGCTGTTGTCCGTCGGGACGACGATGCGGTCGAGGCCTTCCAGCAAGACGTTCGTGGCCGCTTCGAATCGCAGATGGCGGGTCTTCGCGTCGTAGAGAAGCAGCGACGTGGCCTCGCAGTCGGTTAACTCCTGCGCGGCCTCGACGACCTGAGTGAGCAGCAGGTTCAGGTCGAAGGTGGAACCCAGGTTGAAGGTCACTTCCAGCAGGCGGTCGTAGCGCCGCAGCAACGACGGATAGTTGCGGATGGCCGACTGGTCTCGTTCCCCTTCGGTACGCGCTTTGGTCACCGGGAATCTCGATGGATCGCGGGCGCCCTCAGGCCGGAACGAGGTGCAGGTTGACGGCGATGTGCTCGCCGAGCTTGTGGAACTGATCGGCGACCAGGCTCTCGGGATGTACGACGATGAGCGGTCGGCCGCCTTGAGCCGCCTGATGGGCCTGCTCTGGCGCCGGCGAGAGGATCCCCGCGAGTTCGAGGCCCAGCTCGGCCGCCACCTGCCGCCAGGGCTGCTGCAGGCTGGTTCGCTCGCGCGTCACCAAGGCCAGGTGGATCTTGTGCCGGCTGATGCCTCCTGCCTCGAGGTCGTCGATCAACGCCCGCGCCTGCACCGTCGAAGGATACAGCGGCTCGGTGACGATGATGACGCGGTCGGAGGCTTTGAGGACAGGTTTGACATAGGGTCGCACCCCGTTGCCCAGGTCGATCACCACCAGGGTGCACAGCGCCGCCAGGTTGTTGAGCACGGCCTCGATCTGAGGCACGGCCTGCTCGAAGTCCGTTTCCTTGGGGAGATGCGAGGCCAGGAGCAGGCGAACGCCCGTGCGGTCGCCGATCAGCTCGGCTTCGACGGAGCGCAAGTGAATGTCCTTGAGCGGCCGAGAGAGAAGGTTGGTCAGTCCGACGGGCTCCTGGTTGCCCAGGCTCAGGCCGATCGAGCCCCGACCGGGGTTGATCTCGGCCAGGATGACGTCCTGGCCGCGCGACTGGAGCGCCACCGCCACGTTCACCGCCAGAGTGGTCGTTCCCGTCCCACCCTTGGCGCCGATGAACGCGACCATTTTGGCGCGTTCGGACGGCGCCGGCCTGGCCTGGACGGAGCGTGCCAGGACGGCTTTGACGTGCGCCGTGAGCTCGGCCGGGTGGGTGGGCTTGGTGAGATAGTCGTCGACGCCCGCCTCGAACCCGGCCACCTTGTCGTCGACCATCGTCTTGGCGGTGAACATGATGATGGGAATCTGCGCCAGCGCCGGATCGCTCCGCAGGCGCCGCGTGACCTCGTACCCGTCCAGGTCGGGCATCATCACGTCGAGCAGGATCAACTGGGGACGTTCGGCAGCGGCCTTGGTCAGGCCCACGGCTCCGTTGCTGGCAACCGTGATTTCATACCCCTGGCGCTCGAGCATCAGGCCGACGAGCTTCAAGGTGTCGATGTCGTCGTCGATGATGAGGATCTTGTCGGCCATATGCTTCCGATCCCCTCGCGTGCGACAGGTCGGTGCAGTCTAGCACAAAGGGAATGAGGCGGCAAGCCGAAGGAAGCTGTCAGCTATCAGCCGTCCGCCAACCGCCGTCAGCGGTCAGCCACCAGCCACCGGCCACTGGCCACTGACTCCTGACCACTGATCACCGACCACTGCTATAATCCGCGGCACGGCTCCTGGTCCCCCCGGGATGACGCTCACCCTCCTCGGCC
Organism: Anaerolineales bacterium; assembly: GCA_035455265.1. Lineage (GTDB taxonomy): Bacteria > Chloroflexota > Anaerolineae > Anaerolineales > E44-bin32 > MGOM01. Next base: position 11,355 of record DATIFK010000019.1, on the reverse strand, counting down.
TTTCCGGCGCGTTTTCCCTCGGTCTACCTCTTCGCACCGGCGGTCTCCTTCTCCTCGTCCTGGGCGCACTGGGCCTGGCGTGGACCTGGTGGCGCGCCGCTGGCGATCCTCACAGACGTTTTGCGCTGGCCGTCGGCTGGCCGATCCCTGGATTGCTGCTGTTGGCCGCTCCGGTCGCCGCGGGGTTGTTCCTTCTGACAGTTCCGGCTCCAGGCGCTCTGGCCACTCCCGGCCTGCCGCTCCAAGCGCGAGGAGCCTCGGCTCCTCTGCTCGCCGGCATCCCCTGGATGCTGGCCGCGGGTTGGATGGGGGGCGCCCAGGCGAGCTTGGTGGCAGCGCTGGGGGGATTGGTTCATGCCGGATGGAACACACACAGCCTTCTGACGCCGATCAGTTCCGGGGTACAGGCGGCGCTGGCGGCATGGCTGCTGCGGCGTGACTATCCCGACACGATCGGCAGGGCGGCGCGCCAGCCAATGGTAGCGGCGCTTGTCAGCGGAGCCGCATTCGCCGGCCTGCGCTGCATCGAGCTGTACCTTTACAGCGGAGGCGGGCTGTACGACGGCCTCGCCTACGTGTCGGGATTGATACGCCCGACGTTTCAGGCAGCTCTGGCGCAGGCACTGGTGGCCGGGATCGGCGCGGAGATCGCCCGGACGATCGCGCCGGCGCGCTGGACCAGGCCGGCGAAACTGACCCCCGGGCCGCATCAGCGCTCCCTTGGCGCCCGGATGGTCTCGGTGTTCGTCGGCGTCGGCCTTCTGGCATCGGCCTTCCTCCTCGCCGGCAACTGGCTGCTCGCGGAAGCGTCTGCCAGGGAGCTCGTCGACCGCGAGATGACTCAGCTCGGCGAGCAGGCGGCCGCCGGCGTGCCGTACTTCGTACAGACCGGCCGATCGCTGTTGGCCCAGACCTCTGAGAATCTGCGTCCCGGCAAGGCGACGGCCCAGGACCTGGAAACGGCCCGGTTGCGTTGGGCGTTCTTCGATCGACTCGCCATCGTCGACCCGTCGGGGCGCGTGCTGGTGGCCGCGCCCGCCGAGGCCGGAGATGCGATTCGCCTCGACCTGGCCACGGAAGCGGCGCTGGCCGCCACATTGTCGGGTGTTGGGCAGGAAGTCACGTCCGTCCGACGGACGGGAACGACCGGCGTCGACATGGTCTTCCTCATTCCGCTGCGAGACGGGAAGGATGCCGTCATCGCCGCGCTGATGGGTTGGACGGACCTGGCCGCCAATCCGTTGCTGCAGCCGATCGAGGGCCTGTTGCAGTCTGCCCAAGATCGAGAAGCGGTTCTGGTGGATGAGAGCGGCCTGGTCCTCCTGCCGTCCACGAGCCGACTCGTCGGCCAGCGGCTAACGATCCCGCGAGGTGGCACGGAGGGGCTGCTCGAGCAAACAGCCCCCGACGGAACGCAGCGCCTGGTGCGCGTGACGGAGGTCTCCGGCTACCCGTGGCGCGTGCAGGTGAGCCTGCCCGTCAGCGTGGTCAACCGCCTGGCCCTGCAGATTGCGGCTCGCCTCTTTGGCGTCATGGCCGCCGTCGGGGTCCTGGTTGTCCTGCTGGTCTACGCCAGCAGCCGAAGGTTGACGCGGCCGCTGCGGGCCATGGCTGTGGCCGCCGAATCGATCGCGCGCGGCCACCTCGATCAGACGGTGCCCGGCCTGGGAGAGGACGAGATCGGACGCCTGGCCGGTTCGTTCGAGCGGATGCGCCTCAGCCTGAAGTCGCGGCTTCAGGAGATGGATCTCCTGCTGGGGGCCAGCCAGCGACTCGCCTCGAGCTACGAGCTGGATCGCGTCTTGCCTCCCATCCTGGAAGGAGTCCAGGAGCTGACTCGGAGCGACCAGGTCCGGCTGGTCCTAGCCGGCGACGGTGCCGGGCGCGCCGCCGGGCTTCTCTACGCGGCAGGGCAGGATCCGGGCGGATGGCAAGGCCTGGACGGCCCCATCCTCGAGCTGTGCCGTCAGCGCGGCCGCTTCGTCCTGGAGAACCCCTCGCGCGCCCGCGCTCTGTTGGACCTGGGGAACCTGACGGCTCCGCTCGAGGGTCTGCTGGCCCTCCCACTGCGGAGTGAAGACGCCTTCGTCGGATGTCTGTGGGTCGGCTATCGACGGCCGCACATCTTCAGCCCAGACGAAACCAATCTTCTCTCGGTCCTGGCCGGGCAGTTGGGCGTTTCGGTCGCCAACGCGCGACTGTTCTTCCGAGCGCAGGTCGAACAATCGCGGCTGAGCTCCATCCTGGAGACGACCCCCGACGGCGTCATCCTGCTCGATGGGCGCGGCCAGGTGCTCCTGGCCAACCCGGCCGCGGAAGCGATCCTGACCACGAGCGCCGCCGATGCGACCGGGCGCGCCGCGCGAGATGTGATCTCGTCCCCGGGTCTGCTGGAGCTGCTGGAACGCAGCGGTGAGGCGGGGGGCACCGGCGAGGTGACCATGCTCGACGGCAGGGTGCTGTTCGCCTCCGTCATCACCGGGCCGGAGGGCGGGGGCCTGGCGAGCGGTCGCATTTGCGTCCTGCGCGACATCTCGCATTACAAGAAGCTCGACATGCTGAAGTCCGAATTCGTGTCGACCGTCAGCCATGACTTGCGGACGCCTCTGACGCTGATGCGCGGCTATGGCACGATGATGTCGATGGTCGGTTCACTCAACGACCAGCAGAAGGACTTCGCCCGCAAGATCCTGGATTCCGTCGAGCAGATGGGTCAGTTGGTCGACAATCTGCTCGACCTGGGCCGGATCGAGGCCGGCATTGGGCTGAACCTCGAGAAGGTCGACCCGGCGGCGCTGGTCCAGGAGGTGGCGGAGACCTACCAGCCGCAAGCGGCGAACAAGAGCTTGACGCTGGCGGCGGAAGCGGATCCCGGAATGGCAACGATCGACGCCGACGCGACCCTGTTGCGTCAGGCCGTGGCGAACCTCGTCGACAACGCCATCAAGTACACCCTGCCGAAGGGCCGCGTCACGGTGCGGGCGAAGCAGCCCAAGGGGGTCCAGCAGTTCATCATCGAGGATACGGGGCTGGGGGTGGCACCGGCGGACCAGCCGCGCCTATTCGAGAAGTTCTTCCGGGCCCGCGGGGCGGAGGGCCGCCGGGAGAAGGGCTCTGGGCTGGGCCTGGCCATCGTCAAATCGATCGCCGAGCAGCACGGCGGGCGTGTGTCGGTGGAGAGCCGGTTGGGGTCCGGAAGCACGTTCACGTTGGAGATCCCGCTGGGGGCAGGTCCCCGCGAGCCAACCCTTGACAAGTCGGCTTCCTGACGTAAAATAACACCTACGTTCGAAGGCATAGATAGGACAGGCCCTGAGCGAGGCGCTTGGGAAAGAGGGGGTCCCGGGCGCTCGTTTGCTTTGCCCGCCGACTAGCACGTTTGTTCGATCCAGAGCGTAGAGCCCCGGATCGTGGACGGAGGTAGAGGGTGGAATCGAAGGGCTTCCGAGCGTTGCGCATCAGTCTGGCATCCCCGGAGACGATCCTGAGTTGGTCGTACGGCGAGGTCCTCAAGCCGGAGACGATCAACTACCGCCGGCTGCGGCCGGAGAAGGACGGCCTGTTCTGCGAGGCCATCTTCGGCCCGACGAAGGACTGGCAGTGCTACTGCGGCAAGTACAAGAACATCCGCTTCAAGGGGATCACCTGCGAGAAATGCGGCGTCGAAGTGACCCGCTCGGCCGTCCGCCGCGAGCGGATGGGTCATATCGCCCTGGCGGCGCCGGTGGCGCACGTCTGGTACACGCGCCGGGTGCCGTCGTATCTCGGCCTGCTGCTCGACATCTCGCGCCGCAATCTCGACCGCGTTCTCTACTTCGCCCAATACGTCGTCACCCACGTCGATGAAGAAGCCCGCCGCAAGGCGGTCAAGCGCATCGAGGAAGAAGTCGCCCGCCTGGACAAAGAGCGGTCCGATCTGATCAACACGCGCATCGCTCAGCTCAAGGCCGGCCGCAAGAAGCGCCTCGAAGAGATCGACGAGAAGATGCGCGTCATTCGTGAGTCGTTCGACGAAGGCGTCGCCGAAGCGATCGAGCCGGTGATCCAGGAAGGCCAACGGCTGGAGGCCCAGCTGAGCGAGAAGCTCGGCAAGGCCGGCCGCGCCCCGGTGCACTTCAAGGCCACCGACACCGTCATCGCCGACAAGGGCGAGGAGATCGGCAGCCAGCACCTGACCCGCGTCCAGAAATCCGTCAAGCAGAAGCTCGACGAGATCGAGGCGTCGATGAAGGACCGCCGCGATCGCGAGCTCGAGCAGCTGCGCATGCAGCACGAGAAGATCAAGGCCGAATCCGACCTGACGATGGTCGATCTGCGCAACGAGGCCGATGAGGGCGAATCGGAGCCGGTCAAGGCGCTCAACGCCGAACGCGAAGAGCTGATCGCCATCCGGCCGATGATGTTCCTCGGTGAGACGCGCTACCGCGAGCTCAAGGCCAAGTGGGGCCAGGTCTTCCGCGCCGACATGGGCGCCGAGGCCTACTACGAGATCCTGCGCACCATGGACCTGGAGACTCTGGCCAAGGAGCTGTGGGACGAGGTCCGTCTGACGCGCAGCAAGCAGCGCAAGAAGAAGGCCACCAAGCGCCTCAAGGTCGTGGAGGCCTTCCGCCGTTCCGACAACCGTCCCGAGTGGATGGTGCTGACGGTGCTGCCGGTGATCCCGCCCGACCTGCGCCCGATGGTGCAGCTGGACGGCGGCCGTTTCGCCACGTCCGACTTGAACGACCTGTACCGACGCGTCATCAACCGCAACAACCGCCTCAAGCGCCTGGTGGAGCTCGGCGCGCCGGACGTCATCGTGCGCAACGAGAAGCGCATGCTGCAGGAAGCGGTCGACTCGCTGATCGACAATGCCCAGCGCGGCAAGGCGCTTTCCCGCCGCGGCCGCCGCGAGCTGAAGTCGCTCAGCGACATGCTCAAGGGCAAGAAGGGCCGCTTCCGCCGCAACCTGCTCGGCAAGCGGGTGGACTACTCCGGCCGCTCGGTGATCGTCATCGGGCCGCACCTCAAGCTCTTCCAGTGCGGCCTGCCCAAGACGATGGCGCTCGAGCTCTACCGTCCCTTCGTCATCTCCAAGCTGGTGGCGTACAACTACGCCGCCAACGTCAAGGGCGCCAAGCGCATCATCGAACGCGAGCGCCCGGAAGTCTGGGAAGTTCTGGAAGAGGTCATTAAGGACCGGCCGGTCCTGCTCAACCGCGCTCCGACGCTGCACCGGCTGGGCATCCAGGCCTTCGAACCGGTGCTCGTCGAGGGCAAGGCCATCCAGCTCCATCCGCTGGTGTGCTCGGCTTTCAATGCCGACTTCGACGGTGACCAGATGTCCGTCCACCTGCCGCTCTCGGCCAAGGCGGTCGAGGAAGCGCGGCGGCTGATGCTCTCGACCAACAACCTGCTGAAGCCGGCCGACGGCGAGCCGATCGTGGGCCCGTCGAAGGACATGGTGCTGGGCGTCTACTACCTGACGATGACCGTCGACGGGCGCAAGCACCGCGGCCAGGGGCGGGCCTTCTCGAACATCGACGAAGTCGAGATGGCCTACTCGCTCAACCAGGTCGAAGTGCATTCGCCCATCCGCGTCCAGGTGGATTCCTGGTACGACGACGCCGGCCTCCGATTGCCGGCGGCCGAGCGGCGCGTGATCGAGACCACCGTCGGGCGGGTGCTGTTCAACCGCGTCCTGCCGCCCGAGCTGCAGTTCGTCAACCGTGTGCTGGACAAGGGCTCGATGCAGCAGCTCGTCGGCGAGGTCTATCACCTGCTGCGCGAGGACGGCACGCCGGCCGTGGTCGATGCCATCAAGGACATCGGCTTCCAGTACGCCACGCGCTCGGGCACGACCATCGCCGTCTCCGACATCACCGTCCCGGCCGAAAAGACCGAGATCATCAACCGAACCCTCGATGAGGCCGAGACGGTCACGCGCGACTACATGCGTGGCTTGCTGACCGAGCAGGAGCAGAAGGAACGCATCATCGAGCTGTGGCAGCAGACGACGGCCGACGTCGCCAGCGCCGTACGCAAGGCGATGGACCCGGCCGGCAGCCTGAGCACGATGGCCATCTCGGGCGCCACCAAGGGCGGCTTCGGCCCGATCTCGCAGCTGGCCGGCATGCGCGGCCTGATGGCCGACCCGGCCGGGCGCATCATCCCGCTGCCGATCCGGTCGAACTTCCGCGACGGGTTGACCACCCTCGAGTACTTCATCTCGACCCACGGCGCCCGTAAGGGCCTGACCGACACCGCCCTGCGCACGGCCGACGCCGGCTATCTGACGCGGCGCCTGGTGGACGTGGCGCAGGACGTGATCATCAACGCCCCCGACTGCGGCACCGAGCAGGGCATCTGGATCCGCCGCGCCGACGACGTCGCCGGACAGGACTTCGCGTACCGCATCGCCGGGCGCATCCTGGCCGGCCGGGTCGTCCATCCCGCCACCGGCGAGATCCTGCACGAGCGCGGCGATATGCTGTTGGTCGAGGACGCCAAGGCGCTGCGCGACGCCGGCGTCCCCGAGATCTTCGTCCGCTCGCCCCTGACGTGTGAGCTGCGCTTCGGGATGTGCGCCGAGTGCTACGGCATGGACCTGGGGCGGGGCGAGAAAGTCGAGCTGGGCGCTGCCGTCGGCATCGTGGCGGCACAGTCGATCGGCGAGCCGGGCACGCAGCTGACGCTGCGCACCTTCCACACCGGCGGCGTGGCCGCCGGCGGCGACATCACCACCGGCCTGCCGCGCGTCGAGGAGCTGTTCGAGGCGCGCAAGAAGCCCAAGGGCGAAGCCATCACCGCCGAGATCGCCGGGACGGTCCACATCGTCCAGAACATGCCCGAGGGCCAGCGGGTCGTCCAGGTCCTCAACAGCGAACGGCTCGAGGACACCTACAACGTCCCCGGCAACTGGTCCCTCCGGATCGAAGACGGCACCGAGATCGCCGCCGCCGAAGTCATTGCCACCCGCGGCGACTCGCAGATCGTCGCCAGCCATGCCGGGCGCGTGCGCATCAGCGAGGACCGCTCGGTCATCGTCTCGTACGACCAGGTCGACGAGGTCGTCTACGAGATTGCCCCGAGCGGGCGCCTTCTGGTCAAGGAAGGCGAACACGTCCAGGCCGGCCAGCAGATCACCGAGGGCTCGCTCAACCCGCACCGTATCCTGCGCATCCTCGGCCGCGAAGCCGCCGAGCTGTACCTGCTGACCGAAGTCCAGAAGGTCTATCGGTCGCAGGGTCAGAACATCAACGACAAGCACTTCGAGGTCATCATCCGCAAGATGCTCTCGAAGGTGCAGATCACCCATCCGGGCGACACCGACCTGCTGCCGGGCGACCTGATCGACCGACTGTATCTGCAGGAGATGAACGAGCGTCTGCTCAAGGACGCCAAGACTCCGGCGCGCGCGTCCCAGGTGCTGCTCGGCGTCACCAAGGCCTCGTTGAGCACCGAGTCCTTCCTTTCGGCGTCGTCCTTCCAGCACACGATCAAGGTGCTGGCCGGCGCGGCGATCGAGGGCAAGATGGACTACCTGCGCGGCCTCAAGGAGAACGTGATCATTGGCAAGCTGATCCCGGCGGGCACGGGGTTCCCGGGCGAAGAAGTCGTGTTGCACGACGAGCGCCTCGACCAGCCGCCGGCCGCGCCGGCCGAACCGCAGCCGGAAGAAGCCACGCTGATTCCGGCCGCTGAGTAGATGATCTACAGCCCTCCGGGGACTTGAAGCAAAGTCCGCGGCCCAGAGGGCGTTGGGCGAGAGTGCTGCTCCCTCTCCCAGAGGGAGAGGGTGGGGTGAGGGGGAGTTGCCCCAGATCGCCAACCCCACCCTGCCTCCCCCTTTCAGGGCGAGGCAGGACATGTCCTCGCCCGACAGGATCGTGGGATGCGCATCGGGCTTCAAGTCCCCGGCAGGGCCTGGACGGTCGCTTGCGCCGGATTGACGCCTGTCCGGTGGGCTGGTAGACTGTTAGCTCCTGCCCCGTGAAGGTGACGGGGCGGGAGGTTGAATACCCAACTTCCCCTTCCGCCGGCGCCGCAGAGCTGGGCGCGGGCGTGAAGGCGAAGAGAAGCTGGAGAGCAAGAGATGAAGTACGCCGTGATCGAGTCGGGCGGGAAGCAATACGTCGCCCGCGAAGGCGAGACGTTCGAGGTCGACCGCCTGCCTCAGGCCGTCGGGCAGGCGGTTCGCTTCGCTGAGGTGCTGCTGGCGGCGGACGGCGATCTGGTCCTGGTAGGCGCTCCGCATGTGGACGGCGCCGAGGTCCGGGCGACGATTCAGGCCGAAGTGCGCGGGCCGAAGGTCCTGGTCTTCCGCTACACGCCCAAGAAGCGGTTTCGGAAGCGGATGGGCCATCGCTCGTGGCTGACGAAGTTGCACGTGGACGCCGTGACCGTCCCGGGTGGCCGCAGCGGTTCGGCCGAGGCGGAACCAGCGGCGGCGGAAGCGCCCAAGCGCAAGGCGAAAGCGGCCAGGCCGCGAACGCCCGCACCGAAGGAACGACCCGCCGCGGCGAAGCCGGCGGCCAAGAAACCGACGAAGACCAAGAAGTAGGCAGGCGAACCCATGGCCCACAAGAAAGGCGGCGGATCCAGCCGCAACGGTCGTGACAGTCAGGCCCAGCGACTCGGCGTCAAGAAGTTCGGCGGCGAGCGCGTGCGCGCCGGCCACATCATCGTACGCCAGCGCGGGACGCGCATCCACCCGGGATTGAACGTCGACAAGGCCGGCGATGACAGCCTGTTCGCCACCATCGACGGTGTCGTCGTGTACGACTATATGCGCGGCGGCCGGAAGCGCGTGAGCGTCCATCCGGCCTAGCCGCAGCCAGCCCTGCCGTCCCGGCGGCGCCGCCTGAGTCGTCCCCCGGCGATCAGGCGGTCGACCGAGGCGGACCACCGACCGGGGAAGAGGGAATCGCACATGAGGTCCGGCATTCACCCCAAGTACTTCCCGAACGCCACGGTGACGTGCGCGTGCGGCAACACCTGGCATACCGGCTCGACGGTCGAGACGATCCAGACCGATGTCTGCTCGAACTGCCATCCCTTTTACACCGGTGAGCAGCGGATTGTCGACACCGAGGGCCAGGTCGATCGCTTCTACAAGAAGCTTCAGGCGCGCCAGGAGTACCTGGCCGAGTCCGAAGCGCGCGAGGCCAGCCGCACCTCGCCCGAGTTGGCCATCACCGAACTGGAGCTCGGGCCGAGGGCCGAAGCGGCCCTGGGTCGCGCCGGCATCACCAGCGTCGGCCAGGCGCTGACGCTGCTCGAGGGCGGCGACGCCGCGCTCCTGGCGGTGGAAGGATTCGGGCGCAAGAGCCTGATCGACCTGAAGCGCAGACTCCGACAACGCGGCTTCGAGCTGCCGGCGACCGGTGAGCCCGAGCCGGCGGCGGCCTCCGAACCGGCGGAATGACGGACGCCGAAAACCCTGAGGTACACTAGGGGCAGGTGCGCCAGCACCTGCCCCGTTGCTTTGCGCGACGCCATCGAGGGATCATGACCGGGGGCATCGAAGTCATCACCGGCTCCATGTTCAGCGGGAAGACCGACGAGCTGATCCGCCGCCTGCGGCGTGCCCGCATCGCGCGCCAGAGGATCCAGGTCTTCAAGCCGAGCGTCGACACGCGTTTCGCCGAAACGAAAGTCACCTCGCATGCCGGGACGGAATTCGACGCCACGCCGGTCGAACGGGCGGCACGCCTCCGGCAGGTGATCGACCCCGGCACGACCGTCGTCGCCATCGATGAGGCCCAGTTCTTCGACGACGAGATCATCGAGGTGGCCAAATCCCTCGCCGGGCGTGGGCTGCGGGTCCTGGTCGCCGGCCTCGACCTGGATTTCCGCGGCGAGCCCTTTGGGCCGATGCCCAGGTTGATGGCCGAAGCCGAACACGTCGACAAGCTGCATGCCATCTGCATGGTGTGCGGCGGCGACGCCTCCCGCACCCAGCGCCTGATCGACGGTCAACCGGCGCGCTACGACGATCCGGTGGTCGTCGTCGGCGCCAGCGAGCTGTATGAGGCGCGCTGCCGCCTCCACCATGAGGTGCCGCGGGCATGACGGTCCAGGACTACCACGACTTCCTCGCCGAGATTCTGATCGACAGCGACACCTTGCAGCGGCGCGTGGCCGAGCTGGGGGCCGAGATCAGCCAGGACTACCACGGCCAGGATCTGTTGCTGATCTGCGTCCTGCGCGGCGGCGTGATGTTCCTGACGGATCTGATGCGCGCCATCACGGTTCCGCATGCCGTCGACTTCATGGCGGTGGCGTCCTACGGCGCCGGCGCCCGCGACTCGGCCGGCCCCGTGCGCATCACCCTCGACCTGACGGCCTCCATCGAAGGACGCAACGTCCTGCTGGTGGAAGACATCATCGACAGCGGACACACCATCGCCTCGGTGCTCGAGTTCCTGAGCACCCGGCGGCCGCGCACGCTGCGCGTCTGCGCCCTGCTGGATAAGGCCGAGCGCCGCCAGGCGGTGGTGCCGCTTCACTACCGCGGCTTCACCATCCCCAACAAGTTCGTGTTCGGCTACGGCCTCGACCTGGACGAGTACTACCGCAACCTGCCGTTCATCGGCGTCGTCCGGCCGGACAAGATCCTGCCGCCGGCATAGGGACTCTCAGGGGGCGGGGGAAGGGCTTTACCTTCCCGTCCCGCTGCCCCCGCCGAAGGCGAGCCGCGCGTGCCCATGAATCGTCTGATACCTCAGGCCGTCGAGGACATGGTCCCGGCGCTCCGGGGCGAAAAGGTCTGGCTCGTCGGGGGAGCCATCCGCGATCGGCTGCTCGATCGGCCCTCGTACGACTTCGACTTCGTCGTCGACGGCGATGCCGTCGCCCTGGGACGCCGCCTGGCCAACGAGGCCGGCGCCGACTACTTCGAGCTCGACCCGGTGCGCGGAACCGGGCGTATGCTGCTCTCCACCGGCGACGGCCGTCGCCAGCTCTTCGACTTCGCTCGCCTGCGCGGCGCCTCCATCGAGGAGGACCTGCGACGGCGCGACCTGACGGTCAACGCCATGGCGGCGGCTTTGGACGATCCCGATCGGCTCATCGACCCGACCGGGGGCCTCCAGGACCTGCGGGCCCGTGAGGTCCGCGCCTGCTCATCCCACGCGCTGCTGGACGACCCCGTGCGCGCCTTGCGCTGCATTCGTATCGCCGATGAGCTCTCGGCCAAGGTCGAGGCCGGCACCGTCCGGCAAGCGCGGGCCGCAGCGGTGAAGCTGTCGGAGGCAGCAGCCGAGAGGATCCGCGATGAGTTCTTCCGCATCCTCGGTCTCGCCAAAGTGGCTCCCGCCCTGCGACAGTTGGACTCGCTTGGCTTGCTGACCTCCGTTGTCCCGGAGCTGG
>DATIFK010000018.1:0-5756 GCA_035455265.1 Anaerolineales bacterium | reverse complement strand
GGACCTTCTTCCTTCCGGTGATGCGCCTCTCGGGCGGGCTTCAGGAAGCGGTGGCCTCAGCCTATCTGTGCTTGAGGGCGATCGACGAGGTCGAAGACCACCCCACCCTCCCCGCGCCCGACAAGGCCCGTCTATTGCGCGCCGTCAGCCGCCACCTTCAAGCGCAGACCTCGCTCGAGCGCTTTGACCCGGCGCCGCTGCGATCGGTGCTCCAGGATTTCGACGGCTTGCTGCCCGCGGTGACGATGCAATTGGCCGAATGGGCGTGTCGCGCCCCCGCTCCCATCGCCCCCCGCATCTGGGAAGCCGCCGCGGCCATGGCCGATCGGATGGCCGACTGGGCCGAGTCGGGCTGGTCGATTCAATCCCAGGCCGACCTCGACCGATACACCTTCAGCGTCGCCGGCGCGGTCGGGATCCTGCTGTGCGACCTGCTGGCCTTCTTCGAAGGAGTCCAGGTCGACCGCTCGATGGCCGTCCTCTTCGGCCGCGGCCTGCAGCTCGTCAACATCCTGCGCAACCGCAGCGAAGACGTCCGGCGCGGGGCCGACTTCTTCCCGCCGGGATGGAACCACGATCAGATCGCCGCCTACGCCGCCCGCTGCCTGGCGGAGGCCGACGCTTACGCCCGCACGGTGTCGTCGCACGCATTTCGCGTGATGGTTGCCATTCCGCTCCGTCTGGCCCAGGCGACACTCGAGGCTTTGCGCCGCGGCGAGGAGAAGCTCTCCCGAGCGGCCGTCCTTTCGCTCGTTCAGCAAGCCGACGCCGAAGCCTAGCCCGCCGTTTCCATCGATCCTCGATTCGACTCCACGGAGGTGCGACGATGTACGTCGCCGCGATCGCCGTCACCATCGCCTCGAACGTGCTCTATCACATCATGCAGAAGCTCATGCCTGCGACGGTGAATCCCGTGCTAGCGCTCATCGTGGCCTACCTCGCTGCGGCTGTCATCTGCGCGTTGCTGTTACCTGCCTTCCCCCTGACCGCTTCGTTAGGCGCGTCCTTGCGGCAGCTCAACCTGGCGAGCCTTGGATTGGCGGGGGCTATCGTCGGCCTCGAGCTGGGCTTTCTGTTGGCCTACCGCGCCGGTGGCCAGATCACGACTGCGGCCCTCATCTCCAACACGTCCGTCGCGGTCCTGCTGGTCCCCGTGGGTGTCGGGATGTTTCGAGAACGTCCCAGCCTGGTGAACGCCGCGGGCATGCTCGTATGCCTTGTCGGTCTAGTGCTGGTCAACTGGAAGCGGTAGACCTGCTTCAAGCCTAGTTCCCACTGCCCGATTCCATTCGACCGGTCCTCTTGACCTAAGGGGCGTAGGCCACTATCCCGGCGCACCCCCGGCCGGGCTTCCACAATGACATCCGGAACGAAACCGGGCCCGTACTCCTTGCCCGTCCGGCTGCCACAGGGAAGACCTACCGGGCGGAACGGGAGCAATGGCGACTGCGTCTGCGCGAGAATGAGCCAACACAGCCGCTCGTCCGGCCGCGATGCGGCCGGCCATCACCACATGCTTGCTGGGCACGACCGCTCTATCCCTCTCATTGCATCTCTCCCGGCGGGCCTTCTCCTCGGTTCCGTCGTGCTTCGCGCCATGCTCGGCCTCCAAGAGAATCCAGTCCTCCGTCCGCCTCTGATCCTGCTAGGGATCTGGCTGGCCGTATTCCTCGCCGAGCCGCTCCTCTTCCGCTGGCAACCGCGGGCTTTCCCCGCGTACGTAGCCCTTCACTCGTGGCCGGCCTTCTACATCATGGCCCCTATGGGGTCGCCGCCATCGGCGACCTCGAGAATCCCCTGCCCGCGAACCCGGGCGGCGAGGAGGCGTTGGCGGCGGGTCGTGCTGATTGGGTTGGATGGATCTACCGGGCAACTCCCGAGGGCGTTCTGCCGGGCTTGGGCCGCGGCCGGTGGGAGGATGATTCGACATTCGTCGTCGACTACAGCACCTTCCCGAACCTAGAGCACTACACCATCGGGCTGACGTTCCAAGACGAGCGGCTCGTGTTGAGCATTGCCGAGCACGTGTACGGGATGAAAGCATCTATCCGGGGAGTTGCCCAGCCGTAGCAGGTCCAGTCCCTTACGGACCCGACGGAGGAGGATCGACCGATGAACACTCGAGCAGGCGGCATTCCAGGGAAGGTGGCCTCGACCTGGGCGCTCCTGTTGAGTGTCCTTCTTGCGGGATGCCAGCTCGTTTCCACGCCCGGCAGCTCGAACGCGCCCGACTACTGGCCGACCGAAGGATGGCGAACCAGTACTCCAGAGGAACAGGGCATCGACTCCGACAAGCTGGGCGAGTTGTTGCTGACGAGCCGCGAGATGAGCGTCACGATCCACAGCCTGTTGATCATCCGCCACGGCTATGTGGTTGTTGACGCAACATTCTACCCGTATGACGGTGAGGCCCCGCACAACGTGGCCTCGGTGACCAAGAGCCTGATGACGACCCTGATCGGCATCGCCATCGATCAGGGCAAGCTGAGCCTCGACGACCGCATGGTTTCCTTCTTCTCTGACCGGGCTATCGCCCATCTCGATGAACGGAAGCAGGCGATCACCGTGGCTCACCTGGCCAGCATGTCATCCGGATTTGAGTGCGACGGCCAGGGCGATGAACCGACTCTCCGAGAGATGGTCGCCAGCCCGGACTATGTGCAGTTCGTGCTGGACCGCCAGGTCGCCTGGCAGCCGGGCAACCACTTTGAGTACTGCAGTCCAGCCATTCACATGCTGTCGCCGATCCTTCAGCAGGCGACCGGCATGCCCACGCTCGACTTCGCCCGTCAGAACCTGTTCGAACCCCTCGGATTCGGCGAAGTCCTTTGGCCCCAAGATCCGCAGGGGTACTACAACGGTTGGGCGGACGCCTCGCTGGATCCGCACGATATGGCCAAGCTGGGGTTCCTCTTCCTGCACGGCGGCGAGTGGGATGGCCGGCAGATCGTCTCGCGAAGCTGGGTGGAGGAAGCCACCAGCGTGAAGATGCGACCCCCCAACAAGGATCCGTACGGCTACGGCTGGTGGATGGAGCGAGCCTCTCCGGGCGCGTACCATGCCGCCGGCCGCGGCGGGCAGAACATCTATGTCTTTCCCGAGTGGGACATGATCATCGTCACCACCGGCGGGGGTTTCGAGATGGACGAGATCGCCGAGCTCGTCCTGGCGAGCTTCGTCGACTTCGAAAAGCCGTTGCCGCCGAATCCTGAAGGAGTCGCGCGTCTCGAGGCGGCCGTCGACGCTGTATCGCAGCCCCCGGACCCCACACCTCCCGCGGCGCTTCCCGATGTGGCAAAGCAGGTTTCGGGGCAGACGTACCTGCTGGAACCGAACCCCTCAACGCTGGAGAGTTTCTCCTTGGAGTTCGATGGATCGTCGGAGGCCGTCTTCTCCTTTGAAGCAAGCGGGCTTTCTCTTGCCTCTCCGTCCGTAGGACTCGACGGGGTCTTTCGCTTCACCACGTCGCCCGACGGGCGGCCCGTGGCGTTTCGTGGAGCCTGGATCGACAAACAGACCTTCTTGCTGGAATACGACGGCATCACCAACAACGACCATGCGTTCTTCCGATTCCGCTTCGAGGGCGATCGTGTGGGGGTCACCGTTCAGGAGACGGCCCACGCGGAAGGCGCAACCTTCGTAGGCCAACTCCAAGGCCCGTAGGCTTCGATGGCGAAGCAAGGAGCAACCATGAACACCAAGACTCTGTTGATGGCAAGCTTTTTGGGCGGCCTGGTCAGCACCGTACTGGTCAATGCGCCCTTCGTCAACTTGATCAACGTGCTGTTGTGTGCGGGATTCTGGGTCGGACCGTTCGCCGCGGTATGGATCTACCGGCGCCAGGCAGCCCCGCCGACGATGGGCCAGGCCATCGGGATCGGCGCGCTGGCAGGCCTATGGCACGGTGTGATCGGTGTCGCCTTGAGCTTTGTCGGTTTGGCCGGCGCCAGCGGCATGTTGAGAGATCTGCAAGCGGTCGTGCCGGCTCAAGATCTGCCCAACCTCGAGGCGGCGCTGAAGGGGGCCGGCGCGATCTTGTTCAACGTGGTCGGCGTTGCGATCGACGTTGTCTTCGGGTTCATCGGCGGCCTGATCGGGGGCGCGATCTTCAGGCCCGGCCGCGCCGCCGCGTAGAATCCGCCGGTCGGCCGGCGGCGCAGAACGAGGCTGCGCGGGGGCGAAGAGTATTTGCGCCTGCGCGGCGTCCGGAATCCCGCCATTGCTGTTATCCTTGGGCGACGTTGCCCGAGGGAGTTACCGCGACGCTGCGAGCCTGCACGCGTTCCGCGGCGCGCCCTTCGGCCGCGTCCCCTCAGGAGAAACCGCATGCGTGTTCCCGTCGTCGCCGCCAACTGGAAGATGAACCTCGGTGCGAAGTCCGAGGCGGTCGCCTTCGTGCGCTCGATCCGCCACGGGCTCCAGGCCATCGAGGGGGTCGAGATCGTGTTGTGCCCGCCGTTCACCGCACTGACCTCGGTCGCCGAGGTGCTCGGCGGCTCGCGCCTCGGCCTGGGGGCCCAGGACATGCATTGGGAGGACAAGGGCGCCCACACGGGCGACATCTCGCCGGCGATGCTGGCCGGACTGTGCCGCTACGTCATCCTCGGCCACTCGGAACGCCGCGCGACTCGGAGCGAATCCGAGACGGACGCGGCCATCCATCGCAAGTTGAAGGCCGCGTTGGCCCATGATCTGACGCCGATCATCTGCGTGGGGGAGAACCTGCAGCAGAACGAGGCCGGCCAGACCGAGGCCGTCGTCGGGGGACAGGTGTCCGCCGCCTTCGCCGGCATCGACAGCGCGCAAGCGTCGGGGTGCATCATCGCCTACGAGCCCATCTGGGCCATCGGCACGGGCAAAGCAGCATCCCCTGCCGATGCCAACCGCACCATCAACCTGGCTGTGCGCGGACCATTGGCGCGTGCCTTCGACGAGCTGACCGCCCAGCGGATTCGCGTCCTCTATGGCGGCAGCGTCAACGCCGCCAACATCGGCAGCTTCGTCGAGATGCCGGACATCGACGGGGCGTTGGTCGGCGGGGCCAGCCTCACGGCCGATTTCGTCAAGCTGGTGGAGGCGGTGGCGGCGGTGCGAGGGCGGAAGTAGCTGTCAGGCGGATCGCCTAGTCCGCAGTCATCAGTCGTCAGTCATCAGTCGTCAGTTTCTTGCTGGTCCTTTGGCTACAACCAGTCCCTTGATGGGATATGGCCGCGGCGTCGCGTCGGGTTCACTTAGGGCCCGAAGGGCCGGACCTAGAGACTGGGAACTGGGAACTGGGAACTGTCAACCGAGGATCAAGGACCGCAGCCTGAATGCTGCGGCTACGGATGGAGCTGGCGGCTGGCGGCTGGGGACTGGCGGCGGGCGGCTATACGCCCAACTTCACCTCATCCACCACGCCCACGATCACGGCCCGGATCGCCCCTGGGTCGAGGCCAAGGATCTGGCGTGCGCCGTTCCCCTCGTCAATGACCATTACCGTGTCGCCCGGACCCGCCTGGACGACGTCCACGGCGATGTCGTATTCGTCCGTCTCACCGCCGCGCAGATCGAGCTGGTTCACCAGGAGAAGTTTGCGCCCCTCCAGGTGCGAGATCTTGATCGTCGAGACAACCGTGCCGATGACCTTTCCGATGTACATCTCACGGCCCCTCGTCGCCCGCATCCCAATGCGCCGTCGGTTGCTGGCGGCGACCTCCCCGCACGTAGTCGACCTCGTCGATGATGCCGGTGATGGCCAGATCCACCGGCACAAA
>DATIFK010000017.1:0-2186 GCA_035455265.1 Anaerolineales bacterium | reverse complement strand
CCGGGTCAAGAAGCGGAAGAAGGGGCGGGTGTGCTGGAAGACCCGGGTCTTCCACTACGCCATCGTGACTGACCAGCACCACGGGCCGACGGCGAAGGTTTACGAGACCTACAAGGCTCGGTGGGCGGTGGAGAACTTCTTTAAGCCGAAGTTCCAGACCGTTTTTTGACGTAAGTCAGCCGCTCATCAGTAATTGACCTCGATTTCGACTCGGAAATGTAGCCACTAAAAACTCGGAAGTCCTCTTGACAGGACCGCCGTCTCCTCGAAAATGGCCGCATGCCCGCGCGAAACGGTGCCGTCCATGTGGCTACGACCAAGCGGGTCTACAAGGGCAAGACCTACGTCACCCATCTGCTCCGACGATCCATCCGCAAGGGAAAGACCGTCACCCATGAGACACTCGGCAACCTTTCCCATCTCCCCGATCACCTCCGCGAGATCATCAAGCGCTCCCTCAAGGGCGAGACCTTCGTACCCGCGGCCGAGGCCTTCCGCATCACGCGCTCGCTCCCGCACGGCCATGTCGACGCCGTCCTGACGATGATCCGCAAGCGCGGAGTGGAGGATCTGATCGCCTCCGAGCCCTCACGGCGGCGCGACCTGGTGATCGCCATGATCGCCGAACGCCTCCTCTTCCCCAGTTCCAAGCTGGCCAACACCCGACACTGGCACGACACCACCCTGGCCGAGGAGCTCGGCGTCGGCGACGCCACCGAGGATCAGCTCTACGACGCCATGGACTGGCTGCTGACGAGGCAGGAGGCGATCGAGAAGAAGCTCGCCCGAAGGCACCTCGGCGACGGGGCGACAGTGCTCTACGACGTCACCAGCAGTTACTACGAGGGGAAGACCTGCCCGCTGGCCCGCTTCGGCCACGACCGCGACGGCAAGACCGGCTGCCCGATCATCGTCTACGGCGCGTTGACCGACGCCGACGGCCGACCCGTCGCCGTGCAGGTCTATCCCGGCAACACCGGCGACCCCACGACCGTCCCCGACCGGGTCGAGGCGCTCACGAAGCGGTTCGGCCTGTCGCGGGTGGTGCTGGTCGGCGATCGTGGCATGCTCACACAAACTCAGATCGACATGCTCAAGAAGCACCCGGGCCTGGGCTGGATCTCGGCCTTGCGCAGCGGCGCGATCCGCCGCCTGTGGGCCGACGGCCACTTGATCAGGAAGGATCTGGAGGCCGAACGCCTGGCGGAGATCACCGCCCCGGAATTCCCCGGCGAGCGCCTGGTGGCCTGCTACAACCCCCAGTTGGCCGAGCAGCGTCGGCACAAGCGCCAGGAATTGCTCGCGGCCACGGAGGCCGAACTGGAGGCACTGGCCGCGCGCGTGGCGCGGCCGACGGGTCCGCCCGAGACGGCGGCCGCGATCGGCGTGAGGGCGGGCAAAGTCATCAACCATTACAAGATGGCCAAACATTTCACCCTGACGATCCGTGACGGACATCTGGGATGGTCCCGAAAGCGAGAAGCGATCGATCAGGAAGAGCTTTTGGATGGGATCTACGTGATCCGGACCAGCGAGCCGGCCGAGCGATTGTCGGCCGCCGACGGGGTGCGGTCGTACAAGCGGCTGGCCTTGGTGGAGCCGGCGTTCCGATGTCTCAAGGGGATCGACCTCCTGGTGCGTCCGATCCACCACCGCACGGCCGACCGGGTGCGGGCGCACATCCTGCTCTGCCTGCTGGCCTACTACGTGGAGTGGCACCTGCGCCAGGTGTGGGAGTCGCTGCTGTTCGAGGACGAGGAGTTGGCAATGGACCGGCACCGGCGCGATCCGGTGGCGCCGGCCCGAGCCTCGGAGTCGGCGTGGCTCAAGAAGAAGACACACGCGACGTCGGGCGGGTTGCCGGTCCAGAGCTTTCGGACGTCGCTGGCTCATCTAGGGACGCGTTGCCGGAACACGTGCGTGGTGGCCGGTGACCCCAGCCGTACGACGTTCTCTCAGGTGACGGAGGCCGATGCGTTGCAGGCGGAAGCCCTGCGGTTGATCGAGATGTAGCCAGAAACGGGAACCGGGAGTCATCGTAAGTCGTTCGCCACTATAGATATTCCCATTCTTCCCTCCTGGAACTTCGGATTAAGTGCTGCTGTAGAACTAGGCCCTTCTATGAGTCCGCTGATGTCAAGCCCCAGTGACTCGATTCGTGTCTCTCGCCGCGCCCTTCTTCCCCG
>DATIFK010000016.1:0-31021 GCA_035455265.1 Anaerolineales bacterium | reverse complement strand
AGATCCTGCACCGTCAGCGGCGCGTGGTCGCCACGTTGGATATGCAGCGTGAACAACAGCGATCCGGCGGCGAGGAAGGCCAGTCCCTTCATCAGGCCGTGATTGAACAGGTGGAACAAGCCGCCTTGGGCGCCGCTGACCTCGTGCCACGTGACGAAGAACCCGAGGCCGACAAGCATGTAGCCCATGTGCGCCAGGCTCGAGTACGCCAGCAGGCGCTTCACCTGCACCTGGCGCAGGGCCATCAGGTTGCCCAGCAGCATGTTGACCGCGCCGAACGCGAGCAGCAGCGGTCCCCACAAGCCGGTCGCACCCGCCAGCGCTCCCAACGAGCGGAGCATCGCCACCAGCCCCGCCTCGATGACGACCCCGGACAGCATGGCGCTGATTCCGCTCGGCGCCTGGGAGTGGGCGTCGGGCAGCCAGGTGTGGAGCGGAACAAGAGCCGCTTTCACACCGAAGCCGATGATGAACAGGGCTCCGGCGGCCACCAGCATGCCCGACGCGCCTTGCGCGTGCAGGTCCTCCAGGCGAAGCGTTCCGGTCTGTGCCAGCACCAGGCCGATCCCGAGCAGCACCAGCGTCGATCCGGCGGCGCTCTGCATCAGGTACTTGAGGCCGGCTTCGAGCGAGGCGGGCTGCTCGCGGTAGAAGGCGACCAGCAGGTACGAGCAGACCGCCATGGCTTCGAACCAGATCCACAGGTTGAACAAGTCGGTGGCGCAGCCGAGGCCGATCATGACGCCGACCATCGCCACCAACATGGCCGAGAACTTCTCCGTTCCCAGCTCATGGCCGAGGTAAGGGCCGGAATAGAGGGCCACGACGAGACCCAGAGCCAGCGCCACCGCGGCCAGCAGCAGGCCGAGGCCGTCGAGCGCCAGAGTCACGGAGCCGAGGGTGTACGTCGCCGTTCGGCCCTGGACGACGTCGGGAACCGACAGGGCGAAGGGGATCCAGCTCGCGCCCAGGATGGCGACGGCACACGCCGGGGCGAGCCAGCGCGCCCCGCGGGTCAGGCCGAAGCGGCCGGCCAGGTAGATCACCGGCGCTCCGAGGAGAGGTAGTGCGATCAGAAGGACGAAGGGTGGGATGTTCATGTCACCCCCACAGGGCCAGCGCAGCCAGGACGGCCGTCAGACCCAACACGATCCCGGCGACGTTCCAGGCCAGCTGGCCGGTCTGCAGGCGGCGCAGCCCGGCGGCCGCGCCCTGCGTGACGACGATGACTTGCCGATTCATCCATTCGAACCCGAGCCCGCGCCGCGCCCAGTCGGCGATCGGAGCGAGCGATCGAGACAAACCGCTCAGCGGCTCTCGCTGCCACCAGATCAGCAGGCCGAGCAGCACGACTGCCAGGGCCAAGTAGGTGGCCGGAGCCGTCACGATCTCTTCGAGAACGGCGAGCGTGCTCCCGGCGTGCAGGTTGTGCAGCGGCAGGGTCCGCGCCAACAACTCGCCGAAGGGCCCGGCGAGCAACCAGGACGTCAGCGTTCCGATCGAGAGGACGCCGAGAGAAATCTTCATGGCGACCCCGGCGTCGTGCACTTTGGTCGCGCTGCGGCGCTCGCCGGTGAAGACCAGGCTCACCAGCCGCAATCCGTAGAGGGCCGTCAGGCCGGCTCCGAGCAGCATGGCCGCGTATGCCCATCCCGGGCTCCCGGTCAGGCCGCTTTCCAGGACCAGCTCTTTGCTGACAAAGCCGTTGGCCAGTGGGATGCCCGCCAGGCCGAGGAAGCCGACGATGAACGCGGCCCGGACGAAAGGCATCGGTTTGCCGAGGCCTCCCATTTGCCGCAGGTCGCGCGTTCCGACGGCGTGGATGACGGCGCCCGCCGCCAGGAAGAGCAGCGCCTTGAAGAGCGAGTGGCTCAGCAGGTGGAACTGGGAGGCCAGCACTCCGCCGGCGCCCACGGCGTAGACCATGTAGCCCAACTGGCTGATCGTCGAGTAGGCCAGGGCGCGCTTGAGGTCTTGCGCCGCCAGCGCCATCACGCCAGCCAGCACCGCCGACAACAGCCCGACGACGATCACCGAGATCGACCATCCGGGCACGGCGGAGAAGGCCGGATAGAACCGCGCCAGCAGGTACACACCGGCGTTGACCATCGTGGCGGCATGGATCAGGGCCGTGACCGGCGTCGGCGCTTCCATCGCGTCGGGCAACCAGGTGTGGAACGGCACCTGGGCAGACTTGGCGGCAGCCGCCGCCAGGAAACCGAAGGCCGCCAGCGAGAGGACCGCCGGCGGAAGGGTCGAGGCTTGAGTCAGGAAGGTGCGCAGGTCGTAGGTGCCGAAGTAGGCGTAGCCCAACAGCGCGCCGCCCAGCAGCCCGACTCCGCCCAGCCCGGTCACGATCAGCGCCTTGATGCCGCCTGCGACCGCGGCCGGATCGTCATTGTGGAAAGAGATCAGGGCGTACGAACACAACGCCGTGATCTCCCAGAAGACGAACATGATCAGCAGGCTGCCGGAAAGGACCAGCCCGGCCATGGCCCCGATGAACAACAGGACGAAGGCGTAGTAGCGGCCGAGCTGTGCTTCGCCGCGCATGTAGTCGACCGAGAAGACGACCGCCAGCGAACCGACGACCGTCGCCACAGCCGAGAGGAATACGCCCAGCCCGTCGGGCACGAAGGTCAGCTCGCCGAAGATCGAGCCCAGAGACAGGCGCACGACGGCCGCATCACCGGCGCGAGGGATCAGCAGCAGGCAAGCGACGGCCGCAGTCGCCGAAAACAAGACGGCCAGCGCATGTTGCAGACGAGGCCGTCCGTCCCCCGTCCACCACACCACCACGGCTCCCAGCCAGGGAAGCCCGATGGTCAGCAGAATCAGTCCGATGGTCATGGCCTAACCTCGCAGGCGGGACAGGTCGCGGACGTCGAGGGTGCCCAGATGGCGCCGCACTTGCACGGCCAGCGCCAGGCCGATCACCGCCACGACCGTGTCCGCCACGATGACCGTCACCGCCAGGCTCTGAGCCAACTGCATGCTGCCGCTGGCGGATCCGGCCAGTACCAGACCCAGGACGGCCGACTTGACGAGGATCTGGAGCGCGACAACGAGTTTGATCAAATGACGGCTGAAGAGCAGGCCATACAACCCGATACCGAGCAGGCCGAGGACTCCCACCAATCCGTAGCTCAACTCGTTCATACATGCACCTCTTCCCGCGGCTTGACGTCGGCCGCCGTCCTCTCCAGCACCTGGAGTTGTCGTTGGCGCTCGGCGGCGATTTCGTGCGCCGCCGGCTGATCGAGAGGTGCCGCCGCCTCGGCCAGCAGGCCCAGCAAGCCGAGCACTCCGGCGAAGATCAGGACGATCTGCACCAGGACGTCCAGGCCTCTCGCCTGCCACAATGTCTCGGCGAACGTCCCTTCGCCTGCGGCCGCGCCAGGGCCGGGCATCGGCAGCGCCAGCGCCCCGATCAGGACCATCGCCACCAGCACCACCGTGCCGCCGATCCACGCCGGAACAACGGACGGCCCGGCGAGGTTCTCCTCGCCGGCGACGTTGATGGCAAAGACGAAGAGCACCGTCACCAACCCGGCGCCGACGCTCAGCTCAATGACGGCGACCATCGGGGCCCCGAGCTGGTAGAAGGCCGTCGCCAGAACCGCGCTCGCCCCCGCCAGCCATAGGGCCGAATACAACAGACGTCGCGCCCGAAGCGCCTGGGCGGCGAACGCCAGACTCACCAACAGCAGAACCATCAGCATGTCAGCCTCCCGCGATCGTCTTGGCGGCCGATCTCAGGCCATCGACTTGGCCATCACTTCATGGCCCTGGCCTCGCAGGTACGTGTCCAGTGACACCCCCAGGAAATAGGCCATGGCCGCCGGGTCGCTGACGTCCACTTTGCCCCAACGCGCCAGGTCGAGGTCCCCGGCCAGGTTGAAACGGCCGTCGTAGGGCTGTCCGTCCGGCATCGTGGCAAAGCACAACCGCTTGGCTGTGGCCAGTTGACTCAGGGTCAGGTTGCGCGCTTCGCGCAGGTCGGCCTTGAACAGGTCGGCCCCGCGCAGCTTCGCGGCGCTCAGATTCGCGCCCTGAAGGTTGGTGCGCGTGAGCTTCGCCCCACTCAGGTCGGCCATGCTCAAATCCGCATCCTGCAGATGAGCCTGATGCAGGTCGACCTCCGCGAGGTTCGCCTTGCACAGATCGGCCCGCTGCAGGTGTGCATGGCACAGCACGACACCTCTCAGGGACCCGTCCTCCAGCCAGCCGCGAGCCCGCAGCTCCTCGACCGCTTCCAGGACCAATTTGCTTTCGGGGCTTCGCATCTTGCGGACGAGATCCATGACGCCGATCATTCCGTCCTCCTTCTTTTCGTGAGCCCAGTTCCCTTGCTGTCTTGTTCCTTCTTCACCTGAAACATAGGCCACGACGGTCACGCCTTCGGTCAAGCTGCGGTCACAAGCTGGTAACAGCTGTCCGCCATCCGCTTTCCGCTCCAAGTCATGCAGCTGTCTATACAAGGTGAATGCCCTAGGCGGAGCGAGGCGCGAAGCGCCGAGCGCCGTCGAAGGGCGCTTACGCAAGGGCCATTCGACTGCGGCCGCAGAGGCAGCAGACGCGGCCGAAGGCACAGGGCAGCCTTCGCTCAGGGACCTGGGGGGTTCAAACTGGATACCGGAAACTGGAAACTGGGAACCAATCCTGCTGGTGGCTGGCCGCTGGCAGCTGCCTCAGAGATCGAGGGTGTAGCCGACGCCGGAGACGCGCTTGACGTAGACCGGATTGGCCGGATCGGTTTCCAACTTGTGCCGCAGACGATACACGAGTTGTTTGAGCATCGCCCGATCCCCGCCCCCGCTGCCCCACACGGCATCGATCAGCGACTCCGCCGGCAGCACCTGGCCGCGGTTGAGGAGCAGGACCTCGAGCAGGCGGCATTCCTGCCGGGTGAGCTGGACCGTCGCCTGGTCGCCGCGCTGCACCACGCCGCGGGCGGGATCCAGCGTCAGGTCTCCGGCCGTGAGCGGTGCCGGGGAGAGCGGCGGAGCCTTGGCACGGCGCAGCACCGCTTCGGCTCGAGCGATCAGCTGGCGAGGGCTGAAGGGCTTCACCACGTAGTCATCGGCGCCCAATTCCAGGCCCCGCACGACGTCGTCCTCGTCCCCCCGCACGCTGAGGATGATGATGGGCGTATCGGCCTCGCGGCGAATCTGTTGGCAGACCTTGAGGCCGTCGAGCTTTGGCAGGTTGAGATCGAGGATGATCAGATCCGGACCGTCGCTGCGCCAGGCCTCCAACGCCGCCAGCCCATCGTGGGCCAGGTTCACGTCGTAGCCCGCCCGGCGCATGGTGAACGCCAGCACGTCGGCCAGCGCCAGATCATCGTCCACGATCAGGGCCTTCATCCGCGCCCCTCATCGCGAGGCAGAGTGAACCAGAAGATGGAACCGCCTCCGGGACGCTCGTCGACACCCACCTGCCCGCCGTGCTCCTCGACGATGGCTTTCACCACCGACAACCCGAGGCCGACGCCGTACTGGGGGGCGTCCGAGACGCTCAACCGCACGAAGCGGCGGAACAGGCTTTCGCGCTCGCTGGGAGGGATTCCCTCGCCGTGGTCGGATACCGACACGCGGACGCTGTTGCCGGCGGGCGCTTCGACCGACAATAGGATGCGGTCCTGCACCGGGCTGTACTTGCTGGCATTGGACAGCAAATTGACGAGCACCTGTGTGATCCGCATCGGATCGATCGACAGCAGCGGCAGTCCGGCCGGGATCTGACATTCGAGCTCCTGCCGCCGGCGGTTCAGCAGCGGCCGCATCACCCGTGCGGCCTCGTCGATCACCTGCTGCAACGGCAACGGCCGCCGGCGGACGCTGAACCGGCCGGCCTCGATGCTCAGGCTCTCCAGCAGGTTGTCGATCAAGGTCTGCAGCCCGGTCACGCTGCGGTGGATCGAGTCGAGCAGCTCCCTCAACTGGCTGGCGCTCAGACTCTCCAGATCATCCATCAGGAGTTCCACCGAGGCGTTGATGGCCGATAGCGGCGTGCGGAATTCGTGCGAGATGTTGGCCAGGAAGTACGAGCGCAGGCTCTGGACCGATTCCTCCTCGGTGGTGTCCCGCAAGACCAGCGCCAGCTGAGCTGCCTCGCCATCGGGCGGCCGGACCGAAGCCGCCGTGGTCGCCAGCGTCAGGGGACGGCCGCTGCGGTGCAGCACGCGGATCGAGCGCCGGCCGCCGGGGTTGGGGACTTCCTCGCTGAAGGGGTCGCCGTCGGCTGTCCGCACGATGTCGTCGACCCGCCGCCCCACGACCTCTTCGGAGTGCCAGCCGGTGATGCGCTCGGCCGCCGGACTGAAGGACGTCACCCGGCCCTGCGCGTCGACCGTCACGATACCTTCGACGATCGATCGCAGCAACGTGTCGGACCAATCCTTCTGGCGCGCCAGTCGATCCAGGCTGTCCCGGATGTGGATGCGGCTCTCGTCCAGGGCCCGCGCCAGCGTCTGGATTTCGGGGGGATCCATCGACAGCGGCACCGGCGTGGCCAGGTCGCCCTGGCGGATGTGGATCGCCGACGAGGTCAACTGCCGCAGAGGATGCGTCAGGCGGTGGCTGATCCACAAGCCCAGCCCGATCGACCCAGCCGTCACCAGCAGCGTCCCCAGAGCCAACGAGAGACGCCATTGGTTCTCTGCCCGTAGCAATCCGTCGATCGGCAACGCCGTTTCGAGAGCGATCGAGGCGGGGGCGGGCTCATCCCCGATGAAGGCGCGCACGGCGTAGTAACGCGTGCCGGAGGCGGTCAGCTCGGCGCGGGCTGTCCCCGGAGAGCCGCCGGCCTCCGCCGACTGCACGGCGCCACCGAGACTCGAAGCCAAGCGCCGACCCCCAACCAGGATGCTCTGTTCGAGCCCCGTCGTGGCCGCCAGATCCTCGACGAAGGCGTCATCGATCCACACCGCCGCCACAACCGTGAAGTCGTGGTCGCTCACCGGCATCGGCCAGGTTTGCCGAAGCAGAAGCTGGGATCCGGGGCCGTTCGTCCACGCGAAACCGTCGTTGGGCGCGCCGGCGCTCACCATCCGAGGGTCGTCGGCGCTCCAGGCGAGCGGTTTCCCCTGATCGTCCTGGACGAGCACGAGTTCCGCGTCGATCCCTTCTCGGAAGCGATCCAGGTAGGCGGTCAACGCCGCCTGGTCGTCCTGCCGGATCAGGATCGCCAGCGTGGGCCGCTCGGCCAGCGTCCCCGCCACATGTCGGAGGCGCGTGGCCTCGGTGTCCAGCAGGATCGACGATAGGCGGGCACCGTCTTCGACCCGGTTCCACGCCTGCCGCTCCAATTCAGCCCGGATCGAGGCGTACGTCGGGGCCGCGACCGCCACCACCGTCAAGACCACGATGGCGCCAAACGTCAGCGTCAGTCGGGTCGACAGGGAAGTACCGGCCAGGCCCGCGTACCATCTGGCTCGAGGGTCGGTGGACGTCATCGTTCGCAGGCTCCGCGTCTAGCCTACACGAGCGAGTGCGGAGCCTCCCCTGCCGATTGTCACCGTCGCGCGCTCCTCCCTCATCCTTTGCGCGCTTGCACCGAATGGTGACCCGAGCAGTCCGGTTTCATCGGATGACGACTCGGCACCGCGAATTCGGCCATAGGAAACGCGCCTCGAAAGCAACTGGCCGTGAGAGTACCCACGCGGGACGCCGGCCGATGATGGAGGCACAACTGGGCCGTCGAGACCGCATTTCAACGGAAGGATGGTGATCGTCAGGTGAAACTGGACTTGGTCGGTTGACAATCACCAATACGGGGACGCTTGGCCTCGCCAAGGGGTGACTTTCCCCACTGAGGAGCCCTGGACCTTTCTCCGAGTATCTAAAGGAGGGACGGACCAGGGATGGGGAGGGATGGACTCCGGACCGACCGCCGCTACCGGCCATCCATTCCGAGTTCTGGCAGTGACGCAGGCCCTGTGGGGCGAGCGGATTGCCGCGCATATCACCGCCACGGCGCCGCCCGATTGGGAGGTGTCCACCTGGCACGCGCCCAAGGTGCTGCCGGCGGTCATCGACGACCCCGACAGCTTCCTGCCTGACCATCTCCCGACCGTCGATCTGCTCTTGGCCCTCGGCGAAGTGCCGGGGTTGGCGCAGTTGATCCCGGAATTGGCTCGGCGCTCCGGTGCACACGCCGTGCTGGCACCGATCGACCGCAACGAATCCCTACCGGCCGGTCTCGTTCGACAGGTCGAGGGGTGGCTGGAGGCTATGGGAGTCCCGGTCGTGTTCCCGAAACCGTTCTGCTCGTTGACGGAGTCGACAATTCACCACGGCCGCGCGCTGCGTTCCTACGACGAACCGCTCATCCGGCGCTTCGCCTCCGTCTACGGGCGCCCGCGCCTGGAGGTCGAAGTCGCCGGCGACCGTCTGGCGTCGGTGCGCGTGCTGCGCGATTCGGCTTGCGGCTGTGCCCGCCACGTCGCCGAGCAGCTGCCCGGCACGCCGATCGACGAAGCCGTCGAGGCGGCGGGTATGCTCCACCATCATTTCCCCTGCCTGGCCAGCATGAACCAGGACGCCGACTACAACGACACGCTGATGCACGTCTCGGGGAACCTGATGCGCGAGGCGGTGCGCGAAGGACTGGGGTCGAACCTGAAACCGCCCGCGTACCTGCGACCTCACGGCCGCGTCGAGTCGACGGACGAACAGCGCCCGTCGTTGACCTCTTGAGACCCGGAGGCCCAGAGCCCGTGACGTCCCGTCCGGAGGCCATCCTGCCTCCTCGCGCTATCCAGCGAACCGCGGCCGGCCGGCGGTCGGCCTCGGGTCGACTGGGCGATCCCCGACCGCCCACCCCCGTTTCGGTTGCGGGGACGGCGGCGTTCCCCGACTTTCCGCAGTCCCGCCCAGGGACGGCGTCGTCACCTGCCCATCCCGACAAAGTTGCCTGAGGAGACCATCCATGCCTGCCGAGCGAACCAAGAAAGCCCGCACCCCTGAAGAGCGCTCCATCGATCCGGCGGCGCAGGCCATGCTCGCCATCGCCGACGAGCAGGGAATCAGCACGGCGTTCAGCCGGGCGGAGCAAATGGCACCTTGCCCGATCGGCGCCGACGGGCTCTGCTGCCGCGTCTGCTTCATGGGGCCTTGCCGCCTGGTGAAGGAAGGTCAGACGGGCGTCTGCGGCGCCACCGCCGAGACGATCACCGCCCGCAACTTCGCCCGCGCCGTCGCCGCCGGCGCGGCGGCACACTCCGACCATGGCCGCGATCTGGCCTTGACGCTGATCGCCGTGGCCAAGGGGGAGGCGCAGGGCTACACCATCCGCGATCCCTTCAAATTGAAGAAGCTGGCCAAGGAACTGGGCATCAACGCCGAAGGCCGACCCATCGGCGACGTCGCCCTGGACGTCGGGCAGAAGTGCCTGAGCCAGTTTGGCCAGCAAACCGGCGAGATCTTCCCGATCCTGCGCGCCCCGGCCAAGCGCCAGGAGCTGTGGCGCAAGAACAAGCTCGTGCCGCGCGGCATCGACCGGGAGATCGTCGATGTCCTGCACCGCACCCACATGGGCGACGATCAGGACCCCGAGCACATCCTCGATCAGGCGATGCGCGCCGGCCTGGCGGACGGCTGGGGCGGCTCGATGATCGCCACCGACCTCTCCGATATTCTGTTCGGAACACCCAGCCCGCTCGTGTCGCAGGTCAACCTGGGCGTGCTGAAGGAAGACGAGGTCAACATCCTCGTCCACGGCCACGAACCGACGCTGTCGGAGATGATCCTGGCGGCCACCAGCGACCCCGAGCTGCTCGAGTACGCCCGCTCCAAGGGCGCCCACGGGATCACCCTGGCCGGCATTTGCTGCACCAGCAATGAGACGTTGATGCGCCAGGGCGTGCCCTCGGCCGGCAACTTCCTGCACCAGGAGCTGGCCCTGTTGACCGGCGCCGTCGAAGCGATGGTCGTCGACGTGCAGTGCATCATGCAGGCCCTGCCCAACCTGGCGCAGCGCTACCACACCCTGATCATCACCACCTCGCCCAAGGTCAAGATCTCCGGCGCCACGCACGTCGAGTTCGACGAGCACAGGGCGCTGGACATCGCCAAGGAGATCGTGCGCAAGGCCATCGACAACTACCCGCGGCGCGGCGAGACCCACATCCCCGACGTCCGCTCCGACGTGGTTCCCGGCTTCTCGCACGAGTACATCAACTACATGCTCGGCGGCACCTACCGCTCCTCCTTCCGCCCGCTCAACGACGCCATCATGGCGGGCCGGATCCGCGGCGTCGTCGCCGACGTCGGCTGCAACAACCCGCGCTCGACCCAGGACGCCACGCACGAGTATCTGGTGCGCGAGCTGTTGAAGAAGGACATCCTGTTCGTCGAGACGGGCTGCGGGGCCATCGCCAGCGGGAAGTACGGCTACCTGCTCGGCGAAGCGATGGAGCTGGCCGGCCCCGGCCTGCGTGAGGTGTGCGAGGCCACCGGGATGCCGCCGGTGCTGCACATGGGGTCGTGCGTCGACAACACCCGCATCCTGACCGTGCTGTCGCAGATCGTCAACGAAGGCGGCCTGGGAGAGGACATCAACGAGGTCCCGGCGGTGGGCATCGCCCCCGAATGGATGAGCGAAAAGGCCCTGGCGATCGCTTCGTACGCTGCCGCCTCGGGCTGCTACGTGATCATGGGGATCCACAACCCGCTCGAGGGCAGCCCGGAAGTCACCGACATCCTGAGCAAGGGCTGGGAAGCCAAGGTCGGCGGCAAGATCGAGTTCGTCGTCGATCCCGCCGACATGGTCCGCCGCATCCTCGAGCACATCGACAAGAAGCGCGCCGCGCTGAAGCTGCCGCCGTACGAACCCGGCCGCTTCGGACGAAGCGGCGACCACCGTGTGCTCGAACTCGAGGCGCTCAGCCCCGAGGCGCGCGCCGAAGCGCTCTACGGCACGCCGACCAACTGAGCCGCAGATATGCAGCTTCCTATCGCACCCCGCCCCCTATCCCCCTCCCCTCGCATGGGGCTGTGCCTTCCCTCCCCCTTGCAGGGGGAGGGCAAGGGAGGGGGTTGGCGCGTCCGTGAGACCTCGCGTCATCGGGCCGGGGGAGTCCACGCCCTTGGGAGCCACCCCCACCCTACCCTCCCCCTGAAAGGGGGAGGGAGACGCGTCCTCCCACTCGATATCCAGTTTCCCCCGCATTGCGAGGAGGGTTAGCATGTCGCGCTACATCGCCACCCGAGCCATCCGCGGTGCCAACGCCATCGTCGCCGAAGCCGAAACCATGCTCGAGAAGGCCTTGGCCGAGAAGGGCGCCGACACCGCCGTGGCCTTCCCCAACACCGCCTACCATTTGCCCCTCATCCTGGGGATGACCGGTCGCGAGGTCACCAAGATCGGCGAACTCCAGCCGATCATCGAACAAGCACGCAAGCTGCTCCATCCCGTGCCGCCGGAGCGTCGTTGGACACCGTACCTGGGCGAAACGCTCGACAGCGGCATGGCCACCTTGCTGGCTGAAGAGACCATCAACGCGTTGCGCTTTGCCTACGGCACGCAGCCCGAGCGCCTGCCTGGCTTCCATCTGGCGGGCGGCACGGCGTTCACGAGTCCCGACGAAACTGCGGCCGGGGCTGAGAAGGGCGCGGCCGACGGCAACGGGCACCTGAACGGACCTATCGACGATATCCAACTCCGCTCGTGGGGCATCCAGCTCGTTGACGGGCGCATGCCCGGCTTCGCCGCCATCGTCGGCTGCGCCAAATCCAACGAGGTCGCCGTCAAGATCGTGCGCGAGCTGCAGCGCCGCAACATCCTGACGTTCCTGTGCGGCAATGTCAACGGCCGCAGCATCATCCACCAGCTCCAGGAGGAGGGCGTCGAGCTGGGCTACGACACCTACACCGTGCCTTTCGGCACGGATACGGTGTCCGCCATCTACGCCCTCGGCTTCGCCGTCCGCTCGGCCCTGACCTTCGGCGGCATGAAGGGCGGCCAGGCCCGCGACATCCTGCTCTACAACAAGAATCGAGTCTTCGCTTTCGTCCTGGCCCTGGGTGAGGTCGACGACCTCAAGTACGCCACCGCCGCCGGCGCCATCAACTTCGGCTTCCCGGTGGTGGCCGACACGATCATCCCCGAGATCCTGCCGACCGGCGTGA
The DNA here is from genome assembly GCA_035455265.1 of Anaerolineales bacterium. Lineage (GTDB taxonomy): Bacteria > Chloroflexota > Anaerolineae > Anaerolineales > E44-bin32 > MGOM01. The sequence goes on along the minus strand of DATIFK010000016.1, from coordinate 18,890 downwards.
CGACCTACGAGCACGTCGTCTCCATGCCGTTCAACGAGATCCCCGGCAAGGACGACCTCGAGCGAGCCGAGCGCCTCGTCCAGAAGTGCATCGAGGTGCGCGGTGTCAAGGTCAAGGTCACCGACGTTCCCATCCCGGTGCCCTACGGTTCGGCTTTCGAAGGCGAGGTCGTGCGCAAGAACGACATGCGCGTCGAGTTCGGCGGCAAGAAGAGCCGCGCTTTCGAGTACCTGTTCATGGACGACCTGGACAAAGTCGAGGACGGCAAGATCGAGATCGTCGGCCCCGGCTTCGACAAGATCGAGGACCAGGGCGCCATGGACCTGGGGATCCTGGTGCGGGTCGCCGGGCGCAAGATGGAGAAGGACTTCGAGCCCGTTCTCGAGCGCCAGATTCACTACTTCATCAACGGCGCCTCGGGCATCCAGCACATCGGCCAGCGCGACATCGCCTGGATCCGCATCGGCAAGGGCCCGGCCGACAAGGGCTTCAACCTGCGGCACTTCGGCGACATCCTGCACGCCCGCTTCCATGGCGACTTCGGCAGCATCGTCGACAAGGTCCAGGTGACGATCGTCACCGATCCGGCGCTGCACGCCGAGTGGCTGGCGAAGGCCCGCGCCGCTTACGAGGAGCGCAACGTCCGCATCGGCTCGATGGTCGACGAAAGCGTCGACGAGTTCTACTCGTGCACGCTGTGCCAGTCGTTCGCGCCGAACCACGTTTGCATCGTCAGCCCCGAGCGCCTGGGCCTATGCGGGGCCTACAACTGGCTCGACTGCAAGGCCTCGCACCAGATCAACCCGACCGGCCCGAACCAGCCGATCAAGAAGGCGCAGGTCCTCGACCCGGTCAAGGGCTACTACAGCGGCGTCAACGAGTTCGCCTACGGCGCCAGTCACCAGCAGGTGAGCGACGTCTCCATGTATTCGATCATGGAGAACCCGATGACGGCCTGCGGCTGCTTTGAATGCATCTGCATGGTCATCCCGGAGGCCAACGGCGTGATGATCGTCAGCCGGGAGGACACCAGCATGACCCCGGCCGGGATGACCTTCTCGACCCTGGCCGGCGTGGCCGGCGGCGGGCTGCAGACGCCGGGGGTGATGGGCCACGGTAAGTTCTACATCCTGAGCCCGAAGTTCCTGTCGGCCGACGGCGGCTTCAAGCGCGTGGTGTGGATGTCGTCGGTCCTCAAGCAGCAGATGGCCGAGCAGCTGGCCCAGGTGGCCGCCCGCGAGGGCGATCCGGACCTGATCGACAAGATCGCCGACGAGCGCGTCGCCACCGACGTGGAAGGCACGGTCAAGTACATCACCGAGAAGGGGCATCCGGCGCCTTCGATGCCGGCCCTGATGTAGATGCACCATCTACCCTCACCCCCTTACCCCCTCCCCCTCGCAGGGGGAGGGGGAGATGGAAAAGGGGGATGGGGGGCAGCTCCGCTGCCCCCCATCCCCCTGAACCTGCTTTCCCCACTCTCCGCTGAGCATCCTCACCATGGATTCAGCTTGCCGCGGAGAGGGGGGATAGAGGGGGGAGTGGGCGGAGTCCCCGCCAATCCAAGACCTGGGCGCGAAGCCCGCATCGAACCAGACATGGAGTTGTCCCATGACGATTGAGATCCCCAAAGAGAAATCCGCCGGCGCGGTGCGCCTCGTCACCTTGGGCGCCACGCGCGAGCAGGGTGGCACGCGCACGCGCACGCTGACCCTCGGCGGTGAAACCGCCCTCCCCTACCTCGACTTCGAAGGCAATCTGCCCAACCCGCCGGGCCTGGCCCTCGAGGTCCGCGACCGCAAGCCCGATGATTGGTCGCCTTTGCTCTACGCCGCCTGGGGCGAGGCCATGCAGGATCCGGGGGATTGGGCCGGCGCCGCCGAGGCGGCCGGAGCGGACCTGATCTACCTCGTCCTGAGCGCCACCAAGGCCGACGGGTCCAAGAACGACGCCGCCAACGCCCGCGCCGTCGTCCGCAAGGTCCTGAGCTCCACCGGCCTGCCGATCGCCGTCGTCGGCCCGGGCCAGGCCGACCTGGACAACGAGCTGATCGTCGCCGCCGCCGAAGAGGCCAAGGGCGAACGCGTCCTGATCGGGATTTGCGAGGACAAGAATTACCGCACCATCGTCGCCGCGGCGCTGGCCAACGATCAGCTGGTCCAGTCCAAGACCCCGATGGACGTCAACCTGTCCAAGCAGTTGGTCATCCTGATCCACGACATGGGGATGCCGCTCGAGCGCATCGTCATGGATCCGACCACCGGCGCCCTGGGCTACGGGATCGAGTATGGGTACTCCGTCATGGAACGGCTGCGGCTGGCCGCCCTGCAGGGCGACACGATGACCCAGCAGCCGATGATGGTCAATCCCGGCGAAGAAGCCTGGAAGGTCAAGGAGTCCAAGGTCGGAGAAGGTGTGCCGGCGGCGTGGGGCGATTGGGAGCGCCGCGCCCTCAACTGGGAAGCCGTCACCGCCGCCGCGCTTGTCCTGAGCGGCGCCAACCTGCTCATCCTGCGCCATCCGACGACGCTGAAGCGCGTGAGGGTGATGATCGAGGACCTGAGAACCTCAGGATGATCCCATCACAGGGTGTAGGGGCGAAGCATCCCCGTCGCCCGGGACGGTTCTCTCGAAGCAGTGGGGGATGCTTCGCCCCTACAAACCCCGGGCTCGCACCAGGAGGGTAATAATGCCGCTCACCGGACTTGAAATCTACAAACTCCTGCCGCAGACCAACTGCAAGGAGTGTGGCTTTCCCACCTGCCTGGCCTTCGCTATGAAGTTGGCCGCCAAGCAGGCGGAGCTCAAGGCCTGCCCGTACGTCTCAGAGGAATCGAAGACCAAGCTGGAGGCGGCCTCGGCGCCGCCCATCCGCCTGGTCCAGCTCGCCGGCGATGGAACGAAGCTCGAGGTCGGGAACGAGACCGTCCTCTTCCGCCACGAGAAGACCTTCTATCACCGCCCCGGCCTGTTCCTGCGGCTGAAGGATACCGAGACTCCAGAGTCGTTGAAGTCGCGCGCCGCGGAGGCCGATGCCTACAAGGCCGACTACGTCGGCATCAGCCTGGGCCTCGATGGCTTTGCGGTGGAAGCCGCTTCCGGCGACCCGGCGAAATTCCAGGCGGCCGTCGCCGCGGTTTGCTCGGCGAGCACCAAGCCGCTCATCCTGTTGGCCCCGACACCCGAACTGGCCAAGGCCGGCCTGGCCGGCTGCCCGGGACGGCGCCCGTTGCTCTACGCCGCCACTCCCGAGAACGCCGCGGCCATGGCGGAGATCGCCGCCGCGGCCAAGGCCCCGCTCGCCGTGCGGGCCGAGGGCCTCGACGCCCTGGCCGAACTGACGGGGCAGGTCCTCAAGGCCGGAGTCGAGGACATCGTGCTCGACCCGGGTGTGGCGCATCACCGCGATGCGCTGCTGACCCTCACTCATCTTCGCCGCCTGGCGATCAAGAAGCTCTTCCGCCCGCTGGGGTTCCCGATCATCACCTTCCCCGGCGGCGCAGGGCAGGCGGACGAAACCGTCCTGGCGGCACAGCACATCGCCAAATACGCCGGCCTGGTCGTCCTGGAGTCGTTCGATCCCGCGACGCTGTACCCTCTGCTGGTCCTGCGGCAGAACATCTACACGGATCCGCAGAAGCCGATCCAGGTCCAGCCGGGCGTCTACGAGATCAACGCCCCCGACGCCAAGGCGCCGGTCCTGGTCACCACCAACTTCTCCATCACTTACTTCTCCGTCGCCAACGAGGTCGAAGGGTCCGGCTGGCCGGCCTGGCTCGTCGTGACCGACGCCGAAGGGATGAGCGTCCTGACGGCCTGGGCCGCCGGCAAATTCGACTCGGAACGGATCGCCAAAGCCGTCAAAAACTTCGGTGTCGCCGAGAAGGTCGGTCATCAGCGCCTGATCATCCCGGGCCAGGTGGCGGTCCTTTCGGGCGAGCTCGAGGAGGATCTGCCGGGCTGGCAGATCATGGTCGGCCCTCGCGAAGCCGTCGACATCGGCGGTTTCCTGAAGGCGATGTGGCCGAATGGGAAGTGAGCAGTGGTCGGTTCTCCATGATCGCGAGGTAGGCGGTGAAGGTTGAGGGAAGCGAATCTGGGATGCGGTCTCCAGTGACCCGTTCCCAGTCTCCAGTGTGCACAAGTCAGGAACGACTGGGAACTGGGAACTGGAAACTGGGAACCATTCGGCTGGGGGCTGGGAGCTCCCGGAAGGACACCCCGTTCGGGCCGCGAGCCCCGGCGGCCCGCCGGGGCGAGACGGCCGGGACGGTGTGGAGGCTGGCGGCGATCCTCGTCGGCCTGCTCGCCGTCGCCCTTGCCTGTACGACTACCTCCGCGCCGACCGTCGTCGGCAACGTCGTCGAGGTCACGCCCCTCAACCTGCCTCCGGTATGGACCCCCACCTGGAACGGACTGCCCTCGCCCGTGCCTGGATGGGTGGTCATCCCCGGCAACGGAGTCGAGCTCTCTCTCCCGACCTCCTACGATGGCGGCGACGCGGTCGCCTTGGCACAGGAACTGGCCGACCAGATCGCCACATTGCCGGAATACGCCGACCTCGCCGAGGCTGTCCGTCAAAACCCGGAGGGCTATCGACTCCTGGCCATCGACCGCCAGACCGGTTCGGTCATCGCGGTGACGTTGAAGGATGTCCCGTCGAGTATGCCGATGTCCGAATACGTCGACGGTTGGACGAAGGCCGTTCTCCAACTGTCCCCGGGTTCGGTTGTGATCGACCAGGGCATCGTCCAGTTCCGCGACGCCGAGGCCGGCCGCGTCATCGTGGAGTTCAACGTCCGGGGCTCGTCCTCGTGGCAGCTGTGCTACATCGTCCGCCAGGGCGAGCAAATCTGGACGTTCAACTTCGGCGCGGCCAAAGCGGATTTCTACCAACTGCAGCCGATCTTCGAGCAGAGCCTGCAGACCCTGCGCTTCCTGCCGTGACGGGCCGGACGCACCGTTGGACGCCGTGAAACCCTCGGCCGAAAGGAAGGCACGCAGATGACACTTCGCCTTCGGGACATCCCGCGCGATCCGTACCTCGGGTACGACGCCCAGTCCGTGGCGCGCCTGGCGGCCGCCTGTCTTCAGTGTGCGTCGCCGTCTCCCTGCACCGACGCCTGCCGCCGCCATGCCGACATCCCTCGCGTGATGCGCCTGGCGGGTCAGGCCGCCTGTGAAGGCCTTGCCCTATCGCGCTGGTTCCTGGATCGCGAGGCCGTCGAGGCGGCGCGAATCAGCGATGCCATCGCCGACAGCTACAACTAGTCGAGGCACGGCCGCCGTTCTCGATGGCTAACCACCGCATCACCCTCCGCCCCTCCAACCGCACGGTCGACGTCCCGACCGGGACGCTGCTGTCCGAGGCCGTGCAGGCGGCGGGGCAGGAGTTGGGCCAACCATGTGGCGGCCAGGGACGCTGCGGCCGCTGCGCCGTGCAGGTCGAAGGCTCCGGCTTTCGCCGCCGCTCGACGGTGCGCCTCTCGGTGGAGGATCTCGACGCCGGCTACGCGCTCGCGTGCCAGACCGTCGTCGAGGGCGATCTGGCCGTCGCCATCCCGCCGCAGGAGCGCTTGCAGCGGATGCTGGTCACCGACCGGGTAGCGGCGCGCGCCGAAGTCCCACTGGCGTACGACCCGGCGACTATGCAGAGCTTGCGCGTCATCCAGCTGGCGCTGCCCGAACCGTCCCTGGAGGATAACCGGGACGATCAGGCGCGCCTTCTTGCCGGCCTCGCCGACGCAGGATATCCCTCCCCATCCGTTCCCATCCTCGTCCTGCGTCGGCTGGGGCCGGTCTTGCGCGAGGCGGCGTGGAAGCCGTGGGTCGTCGTGGACCAACCCGACCCCACGGGTCCGGCGCGCCTCGTCGACGTCAGCGCCACGCCCCCGAAGCCGCTGGGCCTGGCCATCGATATCGGGACGACCACCGTCACCGTCTATCTGGTCCACTTGGACAGCGGCGAGGTCCTGGCTCAGTCGGCCGAGTACAACGACCAGATCGCCCGCGGCGAGGACGTCGTCAGCCGAATCATCTACGCCGGGAAGGAAGGCGGGCTGGCCGAGCTCGGCGATCTCGTGCGGCGCACCATCGCCACCCTGCTCGAACGGATACGCCTGCGCACGGCTGTCGACCCCGCCGAGATCCTCAGTGTGACCATTGCCGGCAACACGACGATGGCGCATCTCTTCCTGGGACTCCCCCCGGCGTCCATCCGGCTCACCCCCTACATCCCGACCGTCAATCGGCCCGAGAGGATCCTCGGATTCGAGTCCGGGCTGCCGGTCCATCCGTTGGCGTCGGTCGACGTGTTGCCGGGAGTGGCTTCATACGTGGGCTCCGACATCACCGCCGGCGCCCTGGCTGCCGGCCTCGACCGGGCCGATGAGCTCACCCTGTTCATCGACGTCGGGACGAACGGCGAGATCGTGCTGGGCACGCGCGATTGGCTCGTCACCTGCGCCTGCTCGGCCGGGCCGGCCTTCGAGGGCGCCGGCGTGGTCGACGGGATGCGGGCCACCGAAGGCGCCATCGAGGAGGTGTGGGTCCACGCCGCGACGTTCGAGCCGACGCTGAGGGTCATCGGCGGCGGCCGGCCGCGCGGCGTGTGCGGTTCCGGCCTGCTCTCGCTGATGGCCGAGTTGTTTGTGACCGGCGTGGTCGACCGCGGCGGACACTTCAAGATGGACCTGGGGACGCCGCGCGTCCGGCAGGGCGAGCACGGCCCCGAGTACGTCATCGCCTGGCCCGAGGAAAGCGCCACCGGCCGCGTCCTGGCGCTGACCAAGGTCGATGTCGACAACCTGATGCGCGCCAAGGCGGCCATTTACGGAGGCTTCACCGTGCTGGCCAGCCGCGTCGGCGTCGATCTGGCCGACGTCCAGCAGGTGCTCATCGGCGGCGCGTTCGGCAAGTACCTGAACGTCGAAAAGGCGATTCAAATCGGCCTGCTGCCCGACCTGCCGTGGGACCGCTTCCGCTTCCTGGGCAACACCTCGGTGCGCGGCGCCCACATGGCGCTGCTCTCGCGACAGGCCAGGCGATCCATCCACGACCTCTCCGAGCGCATGACCTACATCGAGCTTTCTGCCGACAACGCCTTCTACGACGCCTTCACGGCAGCGCTGTTCCTGCCTCACACCGAGATCAACCGTTTCCCGAGCGTCGCCGAGATCTGGGCGCACGAGAACGGCCGGCGGGAGAAGACCCCCTCGGGCGAGGTGGGCGCATGACCCTCGTCCCGCGTCGTGTCCTGGATTGGCTGCTCGAGACGTCCGACCCGGGCGTTCGCTACTACACCTTGCGCGACCTGCTGGGCGCGCCGGCCGATGATCCCGAGGTGCGCGCGGCGCGGCGGGCCACCGTGCGCCATCCACCGGTCAAGCCGATCCTCGACGCCATGCGGCCCGACGGTTTCTGGGTGAATTCGTTCGGGGGCTACACTCCCAAGTACACCGGCACGTTGTGGCAGGTCATCTTCCTCGGGCAGTTCGGCGCTAGCGGCGAGGACCCACGTATCCGTCGAGTGGTCGACTACGTGCTCGACCACAGTCGCGCTCCCCTCGGACGGTTCTCGGCAACCTCGACCAACAGGAAGGCCACACCGGCGGGGATGGTTCACTGCCTCGAAGGCAATCTGGGGGCCTCCCTGCTGGAACTCGGCTTCGGCGATGATCCCCGCCTGAAGGAAGCCCTTCGCTGGATGGCGCGCAGCATCACTGGGGAGGGTCTGGCTGCCGCTTCCTCGAAAGACCCGGCCCGATTCTATCGGTCCGGCAACAGCGCTCCCGGCTTCCACTGTGCTGCCAACAACCACAAGCCTTGCGCGTGGGGCGCCATCCCGGCCCTGGACGCGCTCAGCCGCGTTCCCGCGAGGTCACGAACGGGGCCCATTCGACGAGCGATCGCCGTCGGTGTCACCTTCTTGCTCCGCTACGACCCGGCCAAAGCCAACTACCCCATGGGGTGGAGCCCGAAGCCGAACGGGAGTTGGTTCAAGTTCGGCTATCCGATGGGTTACGTGACCGACGTGCTGCGGAACGCCGAAGTATTGGTGGCTCTGGGCAAGGGTCATGATCGCAAGCTGCGGCCGCTGGCCGAACTGATCCTGTCCAAGCGAGACGCCGAGGGTCGCTGGCCGCTCGAGTACAGCTATCAGGGCAAGACGTGGTTCGATCTCGGCCCGAAGCGGGCCCCCAACAAGTGGGTGACGGTGCGCGCCTTGCGTGCGCTCAAGGGAATGGGAGTCGAGGTATGACGAAGGTATTGGCTCTCGCCGGAAAAGGCGGGACCGGTAAGACGACGCTGGCGGCGTTGCTGATCCGCAGCCTGCTGCGCCGCGGCCAGGGCCCGGTGCTGGCCATCGACGCCGACCCAGCGATGAATCTGCATCTGGCGCTGGGCCTGCCGGCACCGACGACCGTCGGCGAGCTGCGCGAGGACGTGCGCGGCGCGCAGCTGGCCGTCAGCCGCCACGAGTACTTGACGCATCAAGTGCGCCTGGCGGTCGAAGAAGGCGACCAGGTGGATCTGCTGGCGATGGGCCGGCCGGAGGGCCAGGGCTGCTACTGCGCCGTCAACCATCTGCTACGCCAGATCCTCGACGACCTGGGGAAGAGCTACACCTGGGTGGTCGTCGACAACGAAGCCGGCATGGAGCACATCAGCCGGCGCACGACGCGCGACGTCGACCTGCTGGTCGTGGTGACCGACCCGACCGTGCGCGGGGCCCGTGCGGCGCAAACCATCGCCGCCATGGCCGCCGAGTCCGACGTCGCCGTGCGCCGCAAGGTGCTGGTGGTCAATCGCGTGCGCGGCGATCTCCCCTCCGAGCTGTCGGCCGCGTTCGAAGCCACCGGGCTCCCCATCGCCGCCATGCTGCCGGCCGACGATCGACTGAGCGACCTGGACGCTCAAGGCATATCTCTCCTTCAACTCAACGGCGCCTCGCCGGCCGGGCAGGCGGTCGAGGCGCTGACCGATCAGGTTCTGGAATCGATGGAAGCCGAATGAGTGCATCTGGGATTCATTCGCCGCGCGATTTCCTTTCCGCCCGGCCCCTGACCCTCGCGAAGCAGCCCGTAGGGCCTCCCCCGCGGATGCGGTGGAGGGATGGAAGGCTTACGGGTGAAGGGTCCGCCCACAGGAGGCATCGATGCTGAAGATCGGCGAGAACATCCACATCATCTCCCCCCGCGTCAAGGCGGCCCTCGCCGAACGTGACGGCGGCTTCTTCGTCGACCTGGCGCGTCGACAGAAGGCCGCCGGCGCCGACGCCCTCGACCTGAACATCGGCCCGCAGAAGAAGGCCGGGCCGGAGGTCATGGACTGGCTGGTCGACTGCGTCCAGGAGGGCGTGCCGGGGATGACGCTGTCCTTCGACACGACCAACCTGGCGGCCATCGAGGTCGGCCTCAAGAAGGTCGGCTCCAACGCCATCATCAACTCGACCTCCGCCGAAGAGGAACGCTTGGCCAACGTCCCGCCGCTGGCGGCCAAGTACGGCGCCCGGTTGATCGCCCTGTGCATGGAGAAGAGCGGCATCCCGGTCAGCGCCGACGCCCGCATCGGCATCGCCATGGAGAAGCTGATCCCGCGCGCCCAGGAGGTCGGAGTGCCGATGGAGAACCTGCTCATCGACCCCCTGATCCTGACCGTCTCGGGTTGCCAGGAATACGTACCGCACGCCATCGAGACGGTGCGGATGCTCAAGATGGTGGCTGACCCGCCGCCGCTGACCGTCGTCGGCCTGTCGAACGTCTCCAACCAGGTACCGGCGGAAATGCGGCCGCTGCTCAACCGGGTCTACCTGGTGATGCTGATGGCCGTCGGTCTCGATGCCGCCATCCTCGATCCGCTCGACGGCGATCAGATGGAAGTGCTCAAAGCCATCCAGGAGCGTGACGAGGGAACGCCGGTGAAAGCCCTGTATCTCAAGCTGCACGATGCGGTGGCTGCCAGCGGGACCCTCGAGCCCGACCAGGTGGACATGAAGGATCCCGACCAGGTCGCCATCTGGAAGACGGTTCAGGTGTTGCTCAATAAGGTCATCTACACCGACTCGTATCTGCGCCTGTGAACCCCCTCACCCCCTCGGTCCCCCTCTCCCGCCAGGCGGGCGAGGGGGAAGGGTGAGGGCATCCCAAGCCCGAAGGAGGCATCATCCATGCAGAAAACCGCCCCTCCCCCGAACATTGAGGCTCTGCTGGCCAAGGCCAAGCAGCCCTCCGCCGATGCTATGCGCCTGCACCCGTACTACCGCGGCAAGGTCGAGATCGCCCTGAAGTGCCGCGTGCGCGATTTCAACGACTTCGCCATCTGGTACACCCCCGGCGTCGCCGCCTCGTGCCGCGCCATCGCCGAGAACCCCGAGCTGGTCTACGAGCACACCCACAAGTGGAACACGGTGGCGGTCGTCTCGGACGGCACGCGCGTGCTCGGCCTGGGGGACATCGGGCCCAAGGCCGGCCTGCCGGTGATGGAGGGCAAGGCGCTCCTGTTCAAGTACCTCGGCGGCGTCGACGCCTGGCCGATCATGCTGGACACCAAGGACCCCGACAAGGTCATCGAGACGGTCATGCTGATCCACCCCGGCTTCGGCGGAGTCAACCTGGAAGACCTGTCGCAGCCGAAGTGTTTCCGCATCCTCGACACCCTGCGCAATCGGGCCGAGATCCCCGTCTGGCACGACGATCAGCAGGGAACGGCGACGGTCACGCTGGCCGGCCTGCTCAATGCCCTCAAGCTCGTCGGCAAGGAGATCGGCAAGGTCTCGATCGTCTTCGTCGGCTCCGGCGCCTCCAACGTCGCTTGCGCCCGCCTGATCTTCAATTCCGGCGCCGACGCGGCCCGCTGCCGCGTCGTCGACAGCAAGGGCATCCTGCACAGGGGCCGCAACGACATCGAGCTGCGCAAGGCCGAATTCGTCGACAAGTGGAAGATGTGCCAGTCGACCAACGCCGAGCAGCGCCAGGGCGGCATCCCGGAGGCCTTGAAGGGCGCCGACGTGGTCATCGCCCTGTCCAAGCCCGGCCCGGGCACGCTCCAGGCCGACTGGATCCGCGGCATGGCCAAGGACGCCATCGTCTTCGCCTGTGCCAACCCCATCCCCGAGATCTGGCCGTGGGAGGCTCAGGAAGCCGGCGCGGCCATCGTCGCCACCGGGCGGTCGGACTTCCCCAACCAGGTCAACAACTCGCTGGGCTTCCCCGGCATCTTCCGCGGCACCCTGGACGTGCGCGCCACGACCATCACCGACCCGATGTGCGTCGCGGCAGCCGAAGCCCTGGCCGGCATGGCCGTCGAGCGCGGCCTGACGCGCGAGACGATCCTGCCCAACATGGACGACTGGGAAGTCTTCCCGCGCGAAGCCGCCGCCGTGGCCGCCAAGGCGGTCGAGGAAGACGTGGCCCGCAAGCCGATGACCTACGACGAGGAGTTCCGCAACGCCTCCGAGATCATCGGCCGCTCGCGCAACCTGACCAAGTCGATGATGGCCGAAGGCTTCATCACCGACCCCGACGCCTGAGACGGAGGAAGGGAGAACCCCATGTATGACCTGATCATTCTGGGCGGCGGGCCGGCCGGGTTGACCGCCACGGTCTACGCTCTGCGCAAGCGCCTGAATGTCCTGCTGATCACCCGCGATCTCGGCGGAAAGACCAACTACCGCCTGCAGCTGCCCTTCGTCGAGAAGCACCTGGTCATCACCGGCGAGGAGGTCGTCAACCGCTTCGCCAACGAAGTGGAGTACCTGGAATTCGCCCGGGTGCTCGACAAGGCCGAAAAGGTCGAGAAGGTCGGGCCCAACTTCCGCGTCTCGACCCGCGCCGGCTCGATCTACGAGGCCCGCACCCTGCTGGTCGCCACCGGTGCTCTCGGCCAGCGCCTGGAGGTGCCCGGCGAGAAGGAATACATGATGCGCGGGCTGTGCTACAGCGCCGTGTCGTATGCGCCGCTGTTCATCGAGCGCGACACCTGCGTCATCGGCGATACCGGCCTGGCGCTGCGTTCGACGGCCGAGCTGGCCCGCATCGCCCGCCGCGTCACCCTGGTGGCCCCGACGCACGGTGAGCTGGAGTCACCGATGGGCAAGAAGGTCCTGGCGGCGCCCAATGTGGATGTGCTCGAGGGCTTCCGCGTCGAAGAGGTCGTCGGCGACGAGTACGCCCGACGCATCCGCATCCGCAACAACGGCTCCACCAAGGAGCTCGAGGCCGACGCCTTCTTCGTCGAGCTCGATCTGGTGCCGCAGTCCGAGATCGTCGCTTCGCTGGTGAAGCGCGATGCCCGCGGCCGTATCCAGGTCGACGCCCGCAATCGCACATCGACTCCCGGCATCTTCGCCGCCGGCGACGTCACCGACGTCATCGCCGAGCAGGTGCTGATCTCCGTCGGCGAAGGCGCCAAGGCCGCTTTGGCGGCCTACGAGTACTTGCTCGAGCAGCCGGCATAAGCCCTCACCCCATCCCCTCCCTTTCGCTCCGCTACGGGAGGGGCGCAGGGAAGTAGCTGGTCGTTGAGGTGCACAGGGAACCGGAAACTGGATACTGGGAACCCGCAGGCTAAAGCCTGCGGCTACCGGAATCCCGCTGGTAGCTGGAGGCTGACGGCTGGTGGCTGACTCTTCCGACAGCGTCCTGGTCATCGGCGGCGGGGTCGGCGGCATGCGGGCCGCCATCGACCTGGCCGACGCCGGCCTGCACACCTACCTGTTGGAGACCCACCCGGCCCTGGGCGGCCGGGTGGCCCAACTCGGCTTCATGTTCCCCACGCACGACTGCGTGCTGTGCCGGGGCACGTCGGACCACGGCTTCGGCTGCACTCGCCCGTCGATCACGCCCGGCCTGCTCGACTACAACCGCCACCCCAACATCACCGTTCTGACCTCATCGGACCTGCTGGCGTGCGACGGGCAGGCGGGCGACTTTCATGTCCGGCTGCGCCAGCACCCGGCTTTCGTCGACCCGACACGCTGCATCAATTGCGGCCGCTGCGCCGAGGTCTGCCCGGAAGAACGGCCAAGTGGTTTTCAGCTCGGGTTGTCGACGCGCAAGGCGATCGACAAGTCCGCGCCGCGCTCCATCCCCGACACGTTCTACCTTCTGGAGAAGACCTCCGCCTGCGACTCCTGCCGCCGCTGTCTGGAGGTCTGCCCGACGCACGCCATCGACCTGGAGGCCCGTCCCACCGAACATGAGATTTCCGTGGGGGCCGTCATTCTGGCGATGGGGTTCCAGCCGTTCCAGCCCAAGGAGCTGCCAGAGCTGGGCTTCGGCCGCATCCCCAACGTCATCACCTCGATGCAGTACGAGCGGCTGGCCTCCCGCTCCGGCCCGACGGAGGGAATCGTTCGCCGCATCTCCGACGGGGCCATCCCGCGCCGCATTGCCTGGCTCCAGTGTGTCGGCTCACGCGATCAGACGAATCCCTACTGCTCGTCGATCTGCTGTATGTACGCTACCAAACAGGCGATCCTGGCACGGCAGCGCAACCCTGAGGCCGAGTGCCATATCTTCACCATGGACGAGCGCGCCTTCAACAAGGAGTATGAGCTGTACTACCAGCAGGCGCGCCACGGCCACGACATCCACTACACCCGCTGCCGCATTTCTTCCCTGGCCGAGGATCCGGCCACCGGCGAGGTCATCCTGCGCTACCCGGCCGGCCGCCGTCATGAGGAGTCCGCCGCCGGGCAGGGGCCGCTGCAAGAAGACCGCTTCGACCTGGTCGTCCTGGCCGTCGGCATTCGGCCCCCATCGGACGCTTTGCGCGTCGCCCACCTGCTCGGCATCCGCCTCAACGACTACGGCTTCTGCGAGACCGACAAGTTCTCGCCGCTGTCGACCTCTCGGCCGGGCGTGTTCGTCTGTGGCGCGTTCGCCACCCCCAAGGAAATCGCCGAGACGATCCTGGACGGTTCCGGGGCCGCTGCCGCAGCCATGCTGCTGATGCACGAGAGCCTGGGCCGGCGTACGTTCTCCCGGGGGCAGCCGTTCATCGCCGCCGCGGCGCCTTCCCCTCTGATGGATCGCGACGACGACGGCGTTGCGGTGGCCCTGTGCGGTTGCGCCGGCGAGATCGACGGTGTCGTCGACCTCGCGGCGGTCGCCTCCCACGTCCGCCATCTGCCCGGCGTCGTCGGCTGCGACGTCCTTCCCCTGGCCTGCCTGCCGGAGAGTCGCGAACGGCTGCGTCGTTGGGCCGAAGCGCCCGGCGCCGGCCGGCTGGTCATCGGCGCGTGCAGCCATCGGACCCATGAGCCGTTCTTCCAGCGCCTGGCGGCCGAGGCCGGGATCAACCCATACCGCCTCGACCTCGTCAACCTGCGCGAGCAGTGCGCCTGGGTGCATCCGGACGATCCGGTCGGCGCGACGCGCAAGGCGGCCGAGTTGATGACGCGCGCGGTCGAACGCGTCCAGCGCGCCCGCCCGGTCACACGGCAGGAGCGCGCCCCGGTGCAGGCGGCGCTGGTGATCGGCGGCGGCGTATCCGGCATGACCTCCGCCCTGGCGATCGCCGACGCCGGCTTCGATGTCCACCTGGTCGAACGCAGCCCCGAGCTGGGCGGCAATCTGCACCATATCTTCTACGTGGCCGAAGGCGATAACCCGCAGCGCCTGCTGCGCGACCTGGTCAACCGCGTGATGGCCCACGAGCACGTCCACGTTCACCTGCGTACCGAGGTCGTGCGGCACAGCGGCAGCGTCGGCGATTTCCGCGCCGTCCTGCGCACGCTCGACACGCGACCGGTGTCCACCGAGGTTCGGCATGCCGTCACCATCGTCGCCACCGGCGGCGTCGAGTCCGGAGGCGGCAGCTACGGCCTCGGGTCGGATCCACGCATCATCCGCCAGTCCGAGCTGGAGGAGATCCTGACCCATCAGCCGGAGCGGGCCGCGCAGCTTCGCTCGGCCGTGATGATCCAGTGCGTCGTCCCGGAAGGGACGCTGGACTACTGTTCGCGCGTGTGTTGCACCAACACGATCAAGAACGCCATCCGGCTCAAGCTGATGAACCCGGCCTGCCAGGTGGTCGTGCTGTATCGCAACATCATCACCTACGGCTTCCGGGAGAAGTATCACGTCGAGGCGCGGCGGCGCGGCGTCCTGTTCGTCCGCTACACCGAAGAGGATCCGCCACAGGTGGCCGTCGAGCCGCGCCCCGGCGGGTCGGCCGTGGTGGTGCGCGTGCGCGAGCACGTCTTCGGCGAGACGCTCACCTTCGAACCGGAACTGCTGGCGCTCAGCATGTCGATCCGGCCGTCGGAAGGGACGGACCGCCTGGCGGAGGCCATCGGCTTGCCGCGCTCGCGCGAGGGTTTCTTCCAAGAGGCCCATCCCAAGGTGCGCCCGATGGACTTCGCCGACGACGGGCTCTACCTGGCGGGCATGGCGCACTACCCCAAGTTCATCGAGGAGAGCATCGCCCACGCGCTGGCGTGCGCCGGGCGCGCGCTCACCGTCCTCACTCGTCCCAGCCTGCAGGTCGGCGGCGTCGTCGCCGTCGTCGACCCGCAACGCTGCACCGGCTGCCTGACCTGCGTCCGCACCTGCCCCTTCGGCATCCCGGCGATGCGATCGGACCTGGTCGGCATCGGCGGACTGGGCGGTTCGGCCTGGATCGACCCGGCTCGCTGCCAGGGATGCGGCACCTGCACGGCCGAATGCCCGGCGCGCGCCATCCAACTCGAGGGTTTCCACGACGAGCAGCTGCGCGTCGGTTTGGGACGATGGGCCATCACCGTTCCCGAGGAGGTTGCCTGACATGGCCGTTGATGTTCGCTACACCGTTCATCGGGACGACCAACTCTGCAATGATTGCCGCGAATGCCTTCCCTCGTGCCGGACGGGAGCCCTGAGTTGGGAGTGGTCCGTGGGCGAGATGTTGGTCGACGAGTGGGCCTGCGCCGGCTGCGGCGACTGCGTGACCGCCTGCCCC
This sequence comes from Anaerolineales bacterium, assembly GCA_035455265.1. GTDB lineage: Bacteria > Chloroflexota > Anaerolineae > Anaerolineales > E44-bin32 > MGOM01. The sequence goes on along the minus strand of DATIFK010000016.1, from coordinate 2,948 downwards.
GAGGGCGCCCTGAGCGTCGAAGCGAGGCCGATCGGATAGATCAGTTGTCAGTTATCAGTCGTCAGTGGTCAGTCCGGGTGCTTGACTGACGACTGAAGACTGACGACTGACGACTCTAGCGAGCAAGGTCAAGAGCCAGGGCAGATGCCTTGAACGGAGAAGTCGAGTTCACCCCCGAGATCACGGCCTTCACCTGCAACTACTGCGGGTATATGGCCGCGGACACCGCCGGGGCATTGCGCGAAACCTATCCGGCCAACGTCAAACTCGTGCGCCTGCCGTGCACCGGAAAGACGGATGTGCAGTACTTGCTGGACGCGTTCGAACAGGGCGCCGACGCGGTCTTCGTCATCGCCTGCAGCCTGGGCAATTGCCATCATGTCCGCGGCAACGAGCGCGGCCGCGCCCGCGTGGCACGCGCCAAGAAGCTGCTGGAGCAGATCGGGATCGACCCCGAGCGACTGGAGATGTACTTCGTGTCCGGTGGGATGGGCGCCACCTTCGCGCGCATCGCCCAGGGCATGACGGCGCGGGCTCGCGCCCTGGGGCCGAACCCCCTGCGTCTGCCGATCGCTCAACCCGGCGACGGCCAGTCGGCGCCCGACAGCCGTTTCCCTCAATCCCGATGAACTTCCTCCGCTCTGCCCGTGACATCCAGCACTGGAGCCCTGTCAGACCGGGCCCCTATGATCGTCTCAGGGTGACAGCATCACCCGGGGCCGTGCATTCCTCCCGGCAACCTGCGCACGTCGGGGCCAACATTGTCTGACAACTCCGCGGTCCGCCTCGATCCGATCCTCGCCGCCCCGCCCGTGGGAGCCGTGCTCGTCGTGGGCGGGGGCATTGCCGGTATGCAGGCCAGCCTCGATCTGGCCGACCAGGGTTTTCGGGTTCACCTGATCGAGGCCCGCAGCGCCATCGGCGGGCACATGGCGCAGCTCGACAAGACCTTCCCCACCAACGACTGCGCCATGTGCACCATCAGCCCGAAGTTGGTCGAAACCGGGCGGCACCTCAACATCGACGTGCACACGCAGACGCAGGTCGTTCGCGTCGACGGACACGCCGGCGACTTCACCGTCACGCTGCGTCACAAGCCGCGCTACATCGACCCGACCAAGTGCGTCGGCTGCGGCGACTGCGCCACGGTCTGCCCCGTCGTCATTCCCGACCCGTTCAACGAAGGTCTCTCGCAGCGGCGCGCCGCCCACAAGCTCTACCCGCAGGCCGTGCCGAACGCCTACGCCATCGAGAAGTTGGGCATCTCTCCGTGCCGCGACGCCTGCCCGGCCGGCCAGCGGGCCCAGGGTTACATCGCTCTGATCCGCGAGGGCCGCTTCCAGGACGCGTTGCGGGTCATCAAAGAAGACAACCCGTTCCCGGGGATCTGCGGCCGCATCTGCAACCATCGCTGCGAGACGGCCTGCAACCGGGGATTGATCGACGAGCCGGTCAACATCCGCGCCCTCAAACGCTTCGTCACCGACCGCGTCTACGCTGAGCCGCGGTCGCCCATCACCCCCGCCGAGAAACGTTTCGGTCCGAAGGTCGCCATTATCGGAGCCGGCCCATGCGGGCTAACGGCGGCGCAAGACCTGGCCCGCCTCGGCTATCCGGTCACGATCTTCGAGGCCCTGCCCGTCGCCGGCGGAATGCTGCGCGTCGGCGTTCCCGAATACCGTTTGCCGACCGCGATCATCGAACGCGAGGTCGCCGACATCCTCGACCTGGGAGTCGAGCTGCGGCTCAACACCCGCGTCGACGATCTCGACCAGCTCTTCGCCGACGGCTTCTCCTCCGTCCTGATCGCCGTCGGGGCCCACGAGGGCGTGCGCCTGCCGCTGCCGGGGGCCCAGCTCCCGGGTGTGCTGCTCAACACCCATTTCCTGCGCGACGTCCGGCTGGCGCGCTTCCAGCGCGAGGACGGCCGCGTCCTCACCGCCGACGGCCAGCCCTTCGGGCCGCGCGTCCTGGTGTTGGGGGGCGGCAACGTTGCCATCGACGTGGCCCGCAGCGCCGTGCGTCTGGGCGCTCAGGTCGACCTGGCGTGCGTCGAGCCGCGCGATCGCATGCCGTGCCATCCGTGGGAAGCCGAGGCGGCTGAGGCGGAAGGCGTGCGGCTCTTCCCCGGCCGCTCCTTCCTGCGAGTGGTGGACGACGGCGGCCGCGCCGCCGGGGTCGAGTGCGTGCGCGTGACGGACTTCGCCTTCGACGCCGACGGGCGGCTGAACGTCGAAACCGAGCCGGGTTCCGAGCACATACTGTCGGCGGACACGGTCATCTTTTCGGTGGGACAGCGCGCCGGCCTGGCCTTCATCCCCGAGGATGCCGGGGTCGGCATCACACGCCAGCGCACCATCGCCATCAACCCCAACACGATGGCGGCCACGCGCCCGGGCGTGTTCGCCGCCGGCGACAGCGTCTCCGGCACGGCTTTCGTCATCGAAGCCGTCGCCTCGGGCCACCGCGCCGCCGAGAGCATCCACCGCTATCTGCAAGGTGAGGCTCTCGAACCGGCGCCGCGCCCCGAACTGCCGGTAGTCAAGTTGACCCGCAGCGAGGCTCTCAATCGCATGACGGCCGGGCACGTCCGCCTGGGAGGCCGAGTGCCGATGCCGGAGCTGCCGGTTTCGGCGCGCTTCGGCAACTTCGTCGAGGTCGAGCGCGGCTACACCGACGAGTTGGCACAGGCTGAAGCGGCGCGCTGCCTCGCCTGCGCCATCTGCTCGGAGTGCCTGTCGTGCCAGTATGCCTGCAAGGCCCAGGCGGTCAACCATAACGACGTCGAACGCGAGGAACAGGTTCACGTCGGGGCGGTGATCCTGGCGCCGGGCTACCAGATCTACAACGCCGAGCTCTCCGGCGAGTTCGGCCTCGGCCGCTACCCCAACGTCGTCACCTCCCTCCAGTTCGAACGCCTGCTCTCCGCCTCCGGCCCCACCGGCGGC